>NZ_JBKFBF010000050.1:0-449 GCF_053346035.1 Methylobacterium sp. A54F
CGGGCTGGCGCAGCTGCCCGTTCCAGGGCCGGAAGCCGAGGGCGCGCCCCTTGAAGCCGCCGACCTCGAAGGCCGGGGACAGGATGAGGTCCCGCACCCGGTCGGGATCGGCCGAGCGCAGCTGCACGGCGGCCTCGCCGACCGCGTGGACCGCCATCCAGCCGGCCCAGTCCACCGGGTCCATCTCGCGGGCAGGCATGTCACGGGCAGGGCTTGCGAGCTTGCGGAAGCGCTCCTGCAGTTGCACCGCCGCCCAGGCCTCCACCGCCCGGCCCCAGGCGGCGGGCACGAGCCCTTGCGTGCCGACGACGGGGCGGGGCGCGGCGGTGTTGTAGACGAGGTTGGGGCCGAACTGCCCGGCCTCGTCGGCCACCGCCACCACGTCGTGCTCGGGGCCGCGGGTGACGAGGGCGAACTCGCGCAGGGCCGAGTCGCGCAGGTCCGCGCCG
>NZ_JBKFBF010000051.1:0-431 GCF_053346035.1 Methylobacterium sp. A54F
GCGGACGCGGACGAGAAGGTGGTGGCGATCACCGCGGCGATGCCGGGGGGCACGGGCATCGACCTGTTCGCCAAGGCGCACCCGGAGCGGACCTTCGACGTGGGCATCGCCGAGCAGCACGCGGTGACGTTCGCGGGGGGGCTGGCGACGGAAGGGTACAAGCCGTTCGTTGCGATCTACTCGACCTTCCTGCAGCGGGCCTACGACCAGGTGGTGCACGACGTGGCGCTGCAGAACCTGCCGGTGCGCTTCTGCATGGACCGTGCGGGTCTGGTGGGGGCGGACGGGGCGACGCATGCGGGGGCGTTCGACCTGGCGTATCTGTGCTGCCTGCCGAACATGACGGTGATGGCGGCGGCCGACGAGGCGGAGCTGGTGCACATGGTGGCGACCGCCCACGCGCACGATGCGGGGCCGATCGCGCTGCGCTA
>NZ_JBKFBF010000052.1:0-429 GCF_053346035.1 Methylobacterium sp. A54F
GACCTCGGGGTGTTCAACGTCGTCGCCGTCTCCGACTTCAACATGGGCGCGATGGAGAACAAGGGCCTCAACATCTTCAACGACAAGTACGTGCTCGCGTGCCCCGAGACCGCGACCGACGCGGACTACGCCAACATCGAGGCGATCATCGCCCACGAGTACTTCCACAACTGGTCGGGCAACCGCGTCACCTGCCGCGACTGGTTCCAGCTCTGCCTGTAGGAGGGCCTCACGGTCTTCCGGGACCAGGAATTCTCCTCCGACATGCGCTCCCGCGCCGTCCATCGCATCGGCGAGGTGCGCAACCTCCGCGCGCGCCAGTTCGCCGAGGACGCGGGGCCCCTCGCCCATCCGGTGCGGCCCCGCACCTACACGGAGATCAACAACTTCTACACGGCGACCGTCTACGAGAAGGGCGCCGAGATCGTG
>NZ_JBKFBF010000053.1:0-412 GCF_053346035.1 Methylobacterium sp. A54F
CCCGGCGTTCAGGGCCTCCATGATCGGCAGGCCGCTGGTGAACTCGTGCCAGGACAGGCTCGCGCCGGGCGGCGCGAGCGCCGCCTCCAGGCTGCCGTCCTGGCGCAGCAGCGCGATCAGCGTCGAGGAGCGCTGGTAGCCGGTCCGGAGGCTCCGGGCGGCGAGCGCCGGACGGGGGAGCCCGACCAGGGCCGGGGCGGCCAAGGCGGCAGCGCCGGCAGCGGCGGCGAGGAGCGCCCGGCGGGAGGGGTGATGGGAAGGGTGCCGGGAAGAGTGCCGGGAAGAGTGCTGGGTCATGGGTCCGTTGGCTGGCTGGGAGGGGGTCCGCCCGGAATCGGGGACCCGCGAGCGTGCTCTAGCGCAGGCGCGGCAGCACCTGCTCGGCGAAGCGGCGCATCTCCGCCTCGAAGGG
>NZ_JBKFBF010000054.1:0-410 GCF_053346035.1 Methylobacterium sp. A54F
GCCCTCCACCACGTCTTCGACACCCCCGACGACCGCATCGTCTGGGACGTCGGACACCAGTGCTACCCCCACAAGATCCTCACAGGCCGCCGCGACCGCATCCGCACCCTGCGCCAGGGCGGCGGCCTGTCGGGCTTCACCAAGCGCTCCGAGAGCGTCTACGACCCCTTCGGCGCGGCTCACTCCTCCACCTCCATCTCCGCCGCGCTCGGCATGGCGGTCGGGCGCGACCTCGACGCCGCCAGCGCCCGCGCCCACGGCCAGGCCGCGCCCAAGCGGCGCAACATGGTCGCGGTGATCGGCGACGGCTCGATGTCGGCCGGCATGGCCTACGAGGCCATGAACAACGCCGGCGCCCTGCACTCGCGCCTGATCGTCATCCTCAACGACAACGACATGTCGATCGCCCC
>NZ_JBKFBF010000055.1:0-396 GCF_053346035.1 Methylobacterium sp. A54F
ACCGACACGAGCTGCTTCGGGCTCACGTCCATGGGATCGACGCGCTCGGGCCCGACGACGATCACCTCGCCGGCGCGACGGCAGACCACGAGGTCCTCCGTGAGCTTGCGACCCTCGTCCATGGCGGCGTTCGCCTGGGCGACGTAGTACTTCGCCTCCTCCATGGCCGACAGGTAGGCGGCCTCGTCCGTGACGACGCCGTCCTTCACGCGCCGGAAGGGGGTCTCGATGAAGCCGTACTTGTTCACCCGCGCGAAGGTCGCGAGCGAGTTGATCAGGCCGATGTTCGGGCCTTCCGGCGTCTCGATCGGGCAGATGCGGCCGTAATGCGTCGGGTGCACGTCGCGCACCTCGAAGCCCGCGCGCACGCGGGTGAGGCCGCCCGGGCCGAGCGCC
>NZ_JBKFBF010000056.1:0-389 GCF_053346035.1 Methylobacterium sp. A54F
GTCGCCACCCGCAGCCGCTCGCGGTCGGCCGGGAAGACCGCGGCGAGGAGGTCGTCGTAGCTGAACGGCTCGGGGGGCGGCCGGGCGAAGGTCTGGCGGCAGACCTCGGAGGCGACGAAGCGGTTCTCCGTGGGGTCGAGGGACCAGGTGCCGAAGCCGCCCGCCTGCAGCATGAAGCGGAGCCGCGCCTCGCTGCGGGTGAGCTCCTCGGCCCGCCGCTGTGCCTCCGTCTCCAGGGCGCCGCGGTCGCGCTGCAGGCGCACGAGCCGGTCGCGCTCCAGCGTGACGCCGAACTGCGAGGCGAAGAAGTAGGTCAGCGCCCCGTCCCCGTCGAAGACCGGCGAGATCAGCAGGCGGTTCCAGAAGACGGTGCCGTCCTTGCGGTGGTT
>NZ_JBKFBF010000057.1:0-381 GCF_053346035.1 Methylobacterium sp. A54F
GAGGGCGGGCAGGGGGCCGGGCGGGCGCCGGGCCGAGCGCAGGCGGACGATGGCATCGCCCCGCGGCGCGATCACCAGAGGCGCGATCACCAGGGTCGCCGGGGCGCCGGGGGCGAGGGGCGCGGCCCCGCGCACCAGGTCTTCGGGGACGCGGAGCGTCGGGCCGAGGGGAATGGCGCCGTCGAGGAAGGGGGTGCGCAGCGCCCGGGCGAGCGCCCGGTAATACGCCTCCTCGCCGAGGAGCCCCGCCCCCAGGAGGGCGGTGGCGGCGACCGTGCCGCTCGCCGCCGCGAGGCGCACCGCCTCGACGAGGAGCGCCGGGGCGACCCCCTGGGCGGCGAGGAAATCGATCTCCGGGGGCAGGGCGACGGCCCCGGACCA
>NZ_JBKFBF010000058.1:0-378 GCF_053346035.1 Methylobacterium sp. A54F
GCCCTCGACCTTCAGCGTCACCGCCGACGAGCGGAAGAAGTTCAGGAACGAGTCGGTCGGCAGCGCGTACTCGATGCCGCCGCCGGCCGCCCAGCCGGTCTGGAAGTCGTCGCGCGAGCCGTTGGGCAGGCCGAAGTCGCGCCCGCCGCCCGAGCCGTAGGCGAAGCCGCCGGTGCCGTAGACCAGGGTGCGGTCGAAGGCGTAGCCGAGGCGGCCGCGCACCGTGCCGAAGTAGTCCAGGCCCGCCAGGCCGTTGGGGTTGAACACCAGCGCGCCGGGGTTCACGCCGCCGCCCGCCACCGTGGCGAAGGCGAAGCGGTTGCGGTTGCGCCCGAAGTCGACGTACTGCGCGTCGGCCTCGACGCCGATCACCACGCC
>NZ_JBKFBF010000059.1:0-376 GCF_053346035.1 Methylobacterium sp. A54F
ATCACCGTCACGTCCCCCGAGACGCCGTTCGTGGTGAGCAGCCGGTCGCCCTCCGGGGTGAGCGCCAGGTGCCAGACCCGGCGCCCCACCAGGATGTAGTTCAGAACCGCGAAGCTCGCGGTGTCGATCACCGCCACTCGGTCCGAGGGCCCGAGCGCCACGAAGGCGCGGCCCCCGTCCCGCGACAGGGTGATGCCGACCGGCTGGATGCGGTCGCCCGACACCCCCTTGATCGCGAACGCGATGGTCTGGACCACCTGCCGGCTCGCCACGTCGATCACCGAGACCGTCCCGCCGATCTCCGAGGACACCCAGAGCCGGCGGCCGTCGGCGCTGAACTCGGCGTGGCGCGGGCGCTGGCCCACCGGCGTCGCGT
>NZ_JBKFBF010000006.1:0-329912 GCF_053346035.1 Methylobacterium sp. A54F
CGTTGGGGTTGAACACCAGCGCGCCGGGGTTCACGCCGCCGCCCGCCACCGTGGCGAAGGCGAAGCGGTTGCGGTTGCGCCCGAAGTCGACGTACTGCGCGTCGGCCTCGACGCCGATCACCACGCCGGAGCCCGGGGTGAACTGGTAGTTGTAGCCGATCTGGCCACCGCCGACGAAGCCCTCGTTGTTGTTGCGGTTGCCGAAGGCGACGACGCCCGCGGCCGGGGCACCGGCGGCGGTGCGGAACAGGCTGCCGGCGGTGGTGGCGCCGGCGGGCACGCCGATCACGGTCGGGGCGCGGTCGTCCTGAGTGCCGAAGCCGTAGCCGGCGTTGAAGCCCGCGTAGAAGCCCGTCCAGGTGAACACCGGCACCGGCTGGAACACCGGCGGCGCGGCGCGGCGCGGCAGATCCGCCGCGAAGGCGCTGCCGCACAGGAGGGCGGCGGCGGTGCTGGCGAGGAGAAGCGTCTTCATCATCAAATCCCGTGTGTTCCCCCAAGGAACTTGACCGCACAGAAACGGGAAAGGCCGCCGGCCCGATAGTGCGCGATTGCAACACCCCTCCGGCCGCCCGGCGCCGCACTGCGGGAGGCGTGCGGACCGATGTGCGGCACCGCACAAGACACCCTGCGCCCCTTGGGGAAAGCGGGAGCCCGGCGCCGAGCGGTAACGGAAAATAAAATGCCCCGCGTCCGATGGGCTCGCGGGGCACAAGTTCGCCTGCACGTCGCCCCCGGGACCAGCCAGGCGCGCGGCATGCCCGATGTGAACGCACTTCCGCGCGGGAAGACAAGGCGTTTCGGCAACTTCATCGCACGCGACCGCCCAGGCGTGGCCGAGATGCCGCGCTCCAGCCCGCCGGAGCCGATACGCAACCAAAGGTCGAACCCGGTATTCTTCACCGTGTTCGCGGCTAGAACCAATGGTTAGATGGGTCAGTCGCTGCGGTTTTGAGCCTATTGGGTTCTAGAGCCGAACGATGGGCGGGCCGAGCCGCGTTCTTTTACGGGTTCCGGCCCGCACCGCGACGCCCGATATGCGTCCGCGTGCGCAGTGCAGGCTGACCGCGACCGTGATGCTGCTCACGGACGACGTCCGGGGTCCGCGACATCCTGAGCCCAGATCCACCATCTGGTTCAGGAGGCTCCGATGCAGCTCCTCGCCGTCGTCCTGGTTTGCGCGGCCGCCATCTCCCCGGCCGAGTGCTCGCGCGTCACCGCCCTCGACGTCGCCACGCGTCCCGTCGCCATGCCGATGGAATGCGCGATGACCGGGCAGGTGATCGCCGCCGAGACCCTCGACCTGCACAGCGACGACGGGCGCTACCTCGTCACGCGCTGCGAACGGCGCAAGGGCTGAGGAGGACCGGGCTGAGGAGGACCGGGCTCAGGAAGGCGGGCGCTCTGCCGCGCCCTCGACCCGCGTGACCTTGACCTGCCGCCCCGGGAGCGAACCCAGGTGCCCCGTGACCTGGACCTTCACGGCGCTCGCCTCGCCGGAGGCCATGTAGCCGAGCGACGGCGGGACCAGCATCAACTGCTTGCGGTAGTTGAGATGCGCGGGCGCGATGGCGCAGCCGACGAAGACCTCGCCGACATAGACCTCGATCCGGCCCGGATCGTCGCTCGGGTCCATCTCGACGGCCTGAGCCTCCCACCAGACCTGGATGAACAGGCGGCTCGCCCTGTCCTCGGCGGATGCGAGGCCGACGCCGGCCAGGGCGATGCCGCCGGCCAGGAGCGAGGCCCAGGCGCCGCGGACCGCACGCTTCGGGCGGGTCGGCCGATCGACGAACGCTTGGATGGCCATGGCCGCCTCCGGAAGAAGCTCTCTCGTGCGACGCGCTGCCCGATCACCGGGAGCCGCCCTTCCGTGCGCCGGCCGGGTCCCGCGTCCAAGACGCGCGCGTCTTGGTTAAGGCTTCGTTAACGTAGCCGCGGAATGCGGGCGCCGTCTCAGCCGTAGATTGCGGAGCGGAGGCGATTCCAGCCTACGGCTCCGTCGACCGGCGGGCCGCCTCCCGAACGAAGGCGAGGCACGCGCTGCGCGCCTCCGGATCCTCGATGCGCAGGAAGGCGGACAGGAGTTCCACCTCCTCCAGGCCTGCCAGATGCGGATCGCTGCGAGCATCGCCGGTGATGGCGGCCCGAAAAGCCGTCTCCGGGATGCCGAGGGCGGCGGCAATCCGTGCCATGATCGTATGTTCGACGTTCTCGACCATTGATCAGACCAACGTGACGCCCGCGCGGTTGCCTCTTGAGGCACGGAGCAAACTCCACCCCGAGCAATGAGAGCGAATATCTACACGAGTCCGACGAATTCATGTCTCCATGAAGGCATTCGTTTCTTTCGTGTTTCCACAAAGCTAAATCTTGATCGACCCATCTACGCATCGATATTTAAGATATTTTTAGGAAATCCAATCGCGCACATAACAATCGTGAGCTCGCGTTGCGCGCGGTGGCATTGTTAATTCGAGCGTCGGCACTGCTTCGCGTCCGGCAGCCGGCCACGCAGCGGTTTCCGAGCGGCGCGAGCGATCGGCTTCCCTCCCGACAAGAGCCTGCTTATCCGGGGAATCGAGGTTGCGCTAATCATAAGTGGCATCTGCAGCCGCACTTCTCCTCTGAAGTTGCAGATTCCTGCGACTGCGCCATTGATCCGGACTCAAAGTCGGGGAAGATGTGCGAGGCCGGTGCGCGTGGAACCAGCGTATTCGTTGCCATCGGGATGATCCTTTCGAGGGGGCGTCTCGAGGATGTGGAGAAATGTCGGCCAAGGACCGCGCGACTGTGCCTGACAGTGGCTTCACCCGGTGTCTCACAATGCTTCGAGGGGCTTCATGCCGGCGAACGTATTGCCGCTGACCGGCGGGTTGGACATCGACCTGCATCGGAATCCGGGCGGACCGATCGTGTCCGGGCTCTGGACCTGCGATTTCGTGGACCGGCGCCTCAGCTTCCCGGCCTCGCTCGCGGACGTGTTCGGCCTTGCGCGCGGAGGAACGGCCGACACGCGCCCCCCGGGCCTGGACTTCAGGACCCACGTCCATGCCGAGGACCGCGACCGGGTGGCATCCGTCGTGGCGCACGCGATGGAGGAAGGCGGGTCCTTCGTGGCGGAATACCGCGTCGACGCGGGGCTGGCCCGCACGCGCTGGATCCTGGAGCGCGGCAGCTTCGAGCTCGATCGCCGCCGGAAGCTCCAGCGCGGGCACGGCCTGCTGATCGACATCACGGCCGCTGCTGTCAGCGAGGAAGGCTTCGGCCTCGACGTGCCGTCCGCGGCGACGCACCCCCTCGTCCGTGCAGCCGGCCACCTGATCGCGGCCCATCGCGAACTGGCCAGGACCGGGGAGCGCGGTGCCCAGCGCACCGCCGACCTGCTGCTGTTCGAGATCGGCAGCGCCCTGGCGCGTCTCGGCGCTCCGGGCCCCTGAGACCGGACGCCGGCCGGCACGCACGGATCTCATCGCCCGGCGGCCTCGCTGCATTGCGGTAGAATACGGTCAAGGTATGCGCTTGGCGCACGGCCGCACCGTTGCTCCCGCAAGGAACACGATTGCGCCCAATGAAGTTTTAAGTTGTACCTTGCATACCAAGCGTCGCCCGACCGCCTCAGCATCAAGATCGACAGGCTCATGACCCCCTCGAAGCCCAAGCAGACGACTCACGCCGATCATTCGATCGGCACGCGCATCGCCGCCCTCCGCATCTCGCGCGGCGTGAGCCAGACTGCCCTCGGAACCGCGATCGGGGTGAGCTTTCAGCAGGTGCAGAAGTACGAGAGCGGGCGCAACCGGGTCGGCGCCGGCCGGCTCCAGGCGATTGCCGACCTCCTCGAAGTGCCGATCGCGACCTTCTTCGACGAGGACGAGTCGGAGGCGTCGGACCACGGCGAGGCGCTGATCGGCCTGAGGGCGGCCGGCGCGCTGGATCTCGTGAAGGCCTACAGCGCGATCCGCGACGACCAGGTCCGCCGCGAGGTGCTCGCCCTTGTCAAATCCGCGGCTCGCCTGGAGGCGGGACGCACCGAGTCCTGATGCGGGGCTCCGCGCCGTCTCAGGCCACCTCGTCGGTCAGGCTCTCGAACTCGGTCCTGACGCACACGTAGACCCGCTTGAGCCAGGCTTGCGCCTCGGCCTGCGCGGCCCGCGCGACGCGGGCCTCCGCCTCGGCCGCCCGGGCGCGCGCCTCCGCGGCGGCGGCGGCGGCCTCGGCCCGCTCCGCCCGCTGCTGGGCCTGCGCGGCCGCGGCCTCGGCGGTGCGCACCCGCTCCTCGGCCTCTTCGGCCTGGACGATGCTGCGCTTGATGAGCGCCTGCGAGCGCCGCACGGTCTCCTGAGCCTGGTCGCGCGAGCGGCGCACCCGCGTGCCGACATCGCGGATCAGCTGAACCGCACCGGGCCAGTCGACCTCCGCCCTGTCGCCGAACAGGTCGTCATCCGCGGCCGCCACCTGCGGCGCGGAGCCTGAGCCAGGTCGGCCGGCGGGCCCGTCCGGCGGGTCGGCGGCCGGGCCGTCGTCGCCCTCGAAGAGCGCCCGGAGCCGCTGTTCGTGGACGGCCTGACCCATCAGGCCGGACCCGGACGAGCCACGAGGCCGGAGAACTCGGTGCTGATCGTCTCGTGCACGCGGAACAGCCACTCCTCGGCGATCCGGGCGCGCTCCTCCGCGGCCGCGGCCCGCTCGTCGGCGGCGCGGACCATGCTCTCCGCGTGCGCCTGGATCTCGGCCGCCCGCATCTCCGCGGCGCGCACGCGCTCGCTGGCGGCGCGCATGTCCTCGCGGACGCGCTCGAGGAGTTCCTGGACCCGCTGCTCCTGCTCCTGGGCCTGGCTCTCGACCTCGCGGGCGCGTCCCGCTGCACTGCGGACGCGCTCGATCAGGGCCGCCCATTCCTGCGGGGACGAGGGGCGCTGGGTCGCGGCGGACGAGGCCGCCTCACCGGGCGCGCCCACGAGGCGAAGGATGCTGGCAAGGTGATCGGGCGCCGACGGCAGCGGAGCCGGCGAGAGCGCCGACCTGTCCACCGCGCCGTCGAGCCCGCCCGGACGTTCCCATTGAAGCTTCTTGGCCGGATCCATCGCTGTGCAATCCACGCGTGCCCCGAAGCCCGGAATGAGCGGTCGGCGCTGAGACGATCAAGCGATGATTTGGACTGGTTAACGGTGTGTTAACGCAAGTGTTGATTGCTAACCTTGCGTGAACGCAACTGAAAATCCCGAGATCCGTGGCCGGCGCGACACAGGGACGAGCGCCTCTCGGCGCCCCTGCTCGCAGACCGGCGCAACGGCACCGGCCGATGGGTCGCGGGCGGGCGCAAAGCGCCCTCCCCTTGCGGGACGAACGCGTCGCCTCAGGCCTTCTCGACCTCGAGGTAGCCGATCCGCCCGAAGCCGTCCTCAGAGTAGATGACGCGCGCGAGATCCACCCCCGGGATCAGCGAGGCGAACGCCTCGATCTCCGCCGGCGTGCGATACAGGAGGAACCAGTCCATGAAGGTCTCCATGTATCCCTCCTCGCGGACGCCGTGGAGGAAGTTGGGGATCAGGAGCCGGCCACCGGGCTTGAGGCGGTCGAACAGGCTCTTCGTCAGGCGCGCCGCGACGCGGGCCTCCAGGTAGTCGTACAATCCGGCCGCGTAGATGAAGTCGAACGTGCCGACCTGCTGCTTGGCCGTGATGAAGTTGCGCACGCTGAGCGTCCGGGTCTCCACCGCCGTCCCGCAGGCCGCGGTGCCGGCGGCCGCGATGCGCAGGCTGGTCTCGTCCTGGTCGGTGGCGAGGAAGCGGCGGATGCCTCCATCCCGCAGGGCCTGCGAGCTCTCCGCCTCGCGCAGGTGGCCGCAGGCCACGGCGAGGATCTCCGCATCCGGGCAGCGCAGCGCGGCCTCGTCGATCTTCGCGGCCAGGATCTGCTTGCGCTGCCGCACCGCCTCGCAGGCCGAGACGTTGACGGTGTGGTCCATCACCGCCCGCCCCGCCTCCGTGGCGGCCTCGACCGCGGCCCGGGTCGCCTCGTGCCGATAGACGAAGTCGATGAGCCCCGCATCGCCCGGATAGCCGCGCGGCCGCAGGAACGAGTGGCGGGTGAAGGGGCACTCGTGGATCAGCCGGCCGATCGCGTGGGAGCGCGCCGTCGGCACGACGGCCTCGCGCCAGGTCTCGGGGGCGAAGTTGGCCTTCAGAAGCTCGAGGAGACCGATCAGCTCGGAGGCGACCGGCCCGGCTCCGGCGTGCTCGGCCTGGGCCAGGAGCCGGTCCAGGGCGTGGCGGACGTCCGCGACGACCTCCGGATAGTAGTTGGTGCCCGGCGCCGGGGCGCGCCGCTGGATGGGGCGCCGGTTGAGGAGCGCCTGAACCGTCGTGTCCGGAACCGTCGACGACGGCCCCGTCCTCTGCGCCGGCAGGGCCTGACCGCGCGCAAGGGGTACGGACGTGCTGCTCATCGACTCTCGCCTCTTGAACCGTGGCTTCGACCTGTCCGGACGCGTTCCGTGCGTCGGCAAGCCCAAGGTTAACGATCCGTTAAACGAAAGCTAAAGTTGTATGTTGATTCATGGTTAATTTTTACCGATGCGCAACGTTGCGCACAGGCAGAGGCCACGTTGTCCACCGCTGTCGGCAAAGGCCAAGCCGCTGATTTAGCGGGCTTTACGTGCCTCTTACTTGCGGGTTTGCTTTTCCGGTGGACAGCGCTTCGGTGCGCGCGGCGTTAACCCCTGCGAGGCCGGGCCGGCCATGCCGGCCTCGATCCGCTCGCACGGAGCCCTTGACACCCCCGCGCGGATGGAAGGCCCGTGCCCGAGCAGGCCTCGGACTTCAGCTGCGGGCGATCGGACGCCGCCGACGAACCGCGGACGGGCTGGGCGGACGGCCTGGCGGACGGATTCGGGGGCGCCGAGCCGACGCCCCGCGAAACCGTGTCCGCCTGCCGTTCAGCGGGCCGCGGGCGTTCCGGTCGAGCCGGTCGCCTCGGGGGTGCCGGGCCGGATGCTCCACAGCTCGGTCGGCAGGCTGATCGGCGCGCCGGGCTTGTAGTCGGCCGAATCCTGGATGTGGGAGGTCGTCACGTAGATCGTGCCGTCCGGACCCTCGCTGAAGGTGTCCGGCCAGCGCAGGCGCGGGTCGCGCACCAGGGTGGTGAGGGCCGATCCTGCCTTCGACAGGTCGCGAACCTTCACGGAATCGTCCTGCGGCGAGGTCACGTACATGCGGCCGTCGTGCCGGGAGATCAGCAGGCCGTCCGCCACGCCGTTCTCGCCGACCGTCGCGATCTTGCCCGCGAGGCTGCGGTCGGTGAGCGTCTCCGGCACCACCGCGGCGGTGGCCCAGCCGGTCAGCGCGTCGGTCGGCAGGCTGTAGAGCGTCTTGCCCTTGATCGCCTGCCAGTAGAGCGTCTTGCCGTCGCCCGACAGCGCGATGCCGTCGGCCGAGAAGGCGACGCCGCGGCCGTCCGGCCGGCGCAGCGGCTGCCCGTCGTAGGTCACCGTCACGCTCTTGTCAGGCATGGTCGCGGGATCGCCGGCCAGCACCCGCCGGGCCTTGCCGCTGTCGAGGTCGACCACGATCAGCGCGCCCTCGGCACCCGAATCCGTGAGGTAGGCGGTCTTGCCGTCCGGCGCGATCCGCACGTCGTTGATGTAGGAGGCCTGCAGGACCGTGCTGGTGTCGAACGGGATCGTCTTGATCACCTGGTTGGTGGCGAGGTCGATCCCGACGAGCTTCGGGCCGTCCTTGATGACGTGGGCCATGGCGGGCGCCGCCGCGTCCACCACCCAGAGGCGGTTCTGGGCGTCCGCCACCACGCTCTGCACGCAGACGAAGTGATCCTTCGGCGAGACTTCGTCGGCCCGCGCGTTGCGCCAGGCATTCCACTCGGCGTTCGGATAGGGGACGGGCTTCCCGTCCTTCACCTCGGCGACCGAGACCGGCGCGTCCTCGCTCCAGCGCGGGAAGTTCACGAACATGCGGCCGTCCCGCGAGACCGTGATGCCGGTGACCTGATGCTCGAAGCGCGCGACCTGCGTGAGCTGCCCCTGTCCGGTGGGCGCCTGCGCCAGCGCTGGCCCCGCCGCGGTGCCGGCGAGGAGGGCGGCGACCAGGGCGATGCGCCCGGCGCGCAGGCGGGCGCGGTGCAGTGTCGGCATGCGGAAACGACCTCGTGAGCGTTGGGGGGTGTTTCCGGGCAACGCGGCGTGCGGTGCGAAGGTCCATCACGAGGGCGAGGCCACGCCGGGGCAGCTCGCGGGTTCGCCCGCCGCCGGAACTGCGCAGCCGGGGCGCCGTTGGCCTCGGACCACACGAAAACGGGAGGTAACAATGAGAATCCTCACACTCGCCCTCGCCGCGACCCTGGCGCTCGGCGGCGCGGCCCTCGCGGCGGAGGGTGGCACCTCCGGGACATCGCGCTCGGGCACGCAGAACAGCACCGGCGCCAACGATGCCGGATCGGGCGCGTCGCCGGGCGCGGCGGGCAGCGCACCGACGACCGGCGGGATGAGCCGCTCCGGCACCCAGAACAGCACCGGCGCCAACGATGCGGGCGCTGGCTCGACCCCCGGCGCGAAGGGCACCGCGAAGGGCTCCGGCACCCACTAGGCACCCGGCCGGGCAGCGCGGGGCGCCCCCGGGGGCCGAACGGCTCGGTGGGCGCCCCGCCCTCCACCGCATAGACCGGCTTGGCATGATCGAAGCGATGTGCACTCGGCCTGAAACATGCGAGGATCGTTGCGATACAGACGTCGCATCTGCGCAGGTCCGACGCGATGTCTGATTTCTGCGGCCGCTCGACTTTGAACTCCATGACTTGACGGGCATCATGGGCAGCAATCGGCCCCGCAGGCAGTGCGGCGCGACGGCACGAGGGGCAGTGATGGGTGAACGGTCAGATCTCGGCCCCGCGGGCCTTGCCCTCGGTCTCCTGCTCCTGGGCGGTGTCGCGCCGGCCGCTGCGCAGGGCGCCCCCCTGCCGAACGTGAACGATTGCACGTTCATCCGAGACCCGATCGCGCTGCGGGACTGCATCAATCTCTACCAGGGCCAGCGCCTCGCGCCGGGACCGCGCGCAGCTGCCTTCCGCCCGCGTCCGATCGTCGATCCCGCCCTGATTGCCGCGGCTGGGCCGATCGCCGGCACGCGCCCCGGCCGCCGCAGCGTGCGCGTCCGCGCGATGCGGGAAGCGCGCCGCCAGCCCCCGTCCAGCGCCGTGCAGATCCAGCAGCTCGCCCCGGCTCAGTAGACCGCCTGGACGAGGCAGGTCGCGCCGGAGCGGTTGAGCGCCGAGCAGAGGCCCTGCTCGGAGCGCGGGCTGTCCGCCCGTGCCTCCCGCGAGGATGCCCGCGCCCCGCGCCGCGCCTCGGTCGCAGTGAGCCGACGGGGCGCGGCCCTCGTCTCGAAGACCGGCGCACCGGGGGAGAGGAGGCCGGCCGTCGCGTTCTGCGCGAGGCCGGTGCCCAGGCTCGTCAGGGCGAGGATCGGCAGCGCCGGGCTCACCCCGCCGGGCGCCCAGGCCTCGACGGGGCGGCCGGTGATGCGCAGCACGTAGGTGCGGGTCTCGGCGGGCAGTCCGGAGCGGCCGTCGAGCCAGTCCTGCACGCGGCGCGGGCCGGCGTTGTAGGCGGCTGCGGCGAGGCCGAGATTGCCGAACCGGGCCTGGTGCTCGCGCAGCAGCTCCGCGGATTTCGGGATCGCCTCGCGCGGATCGAACGGGTCGCGCAGGCCCCGCTCGGCCGCCGTGTAGGGCATGAACTGCGCGATGCCCTGCGCGCCGGCGCGGCTCACGGCCTTCGGATCGAGCCGGCTCTCCTGGTGCAGCAGCCGCAGGAAGAAGTCCGCCGGCAGGGCGTTCCGGGCCGCCGAGGCCAGGATCAGGCCGCGGATCTCATCCGTGCGCTCGCCGAAGGACAGGATCCAGCGGGCGTCGTCCGCACCCTCCGCGGGCCGGACGATCAGGAGGTCGCCGCCGAGCGACGGGGCCGGCCGCGGCCCTGCCCGCACCGCGGGCTGGACGGCGAGGCGCACCGCGAAGGACGGCCTGCGGTCGGGGTTTTCGACTTTGGCCGGATCGAAGGGCGGCAGGGTGAGGATGAGGCCCGAGACCGCGACGGCGCACAGCGCGAGGGCCCGCACGATCGGCCATCCGCCCCAGGCGGCGGCTCCGAGCGAAGGGGCGGCCTGCCACCGCATGGCGGCTCAGGACTTCGCCACCACGGGCTCGGCGCCCTCCGGCAGCACGAGCTCCGGCTGGACGAGCGGTGTGGGCTTGTCGCGCAGGAGGTACTCCGTGATCAGGCGGTCGCCGGAGGCGGGGTCGCGGAAGCGCCACAGCTTCTTGCGCGCGCCCTCGATGATCGTGGCGTAGACGGCGAGGTCGATCGCCTCGCGCACCGCCATCTGCGTCGGCTCGTTGCGGGTGACGCCCGCCTCGACCTGCAGGAGCTTGGCGACGGAGACGTAGCGGTAGGCGTTGGCGTTGAGGGCGACCGAGTAGATCGTCTTCGTCACCGTGACGCTGTTGAGCACCTCGCCGCTCTGCACCGAGACGATGCGCATCGCCACCGTCACCTCGTCGCGCCGGTACTTGGTGTCGCCGCCGACGCCGAGGAGGTTCGCCCCCGCGCCGCCCGTCACCGTGTTGGCGTCGTAGGCGATGATGCCGCCCTCGAGGATGAGGCCCGCGAAGCGGATCGGCGGCAGGGGCTTGGCGTCCTGGCCCTCGAATTCCTGGCGCGTCGCCCGGATGAGCTGGCGCTCCTGCAGGAGGTTCGCGAGGCCCGTGCGCTCCACCACCGAGAACCACTGCCCGCCGCCGGCCCGCCGCAGGGCATCGACCACGAAGGCCCCGCCGCCCTGCGTGACCGCCCGCGAGTACTCGGCGATGTTGTCGTTCGGCTTGTTCTGGCCCGTCAGGTCCGGGAAGCTGTAGATCGCCACGTCGACCTTGCGGATCGGCGGCGGCAGCGTCTCGAGGTTGAGGTCGGTGGGGGACGGCGGCGTCACCACCGGCGCCTGCGCCAGGGGCTCGCGCAGCCAGGTGGTGGTGCACCCCCCGGCGCCGAGCCCGAGGGCCGCCACGCAGGCCGCCCGCGCGAGCCCGCGGGCCGAGAGGCGGGCCACGGCGCGAAGCCCGGATGCGCGATGCAGGATCATGGCCGGGACCGTGCGGGATCAGGGAGCGCCGGACAGCGGCGTCGTGCCGGAGCCGTTGGCGAGAGCGGAGGTCGCCGGCACCACGACCGTCGTCGTCGAGGAGCCGTCGAAGATCTGCAGCTGGATGTTGGTGCCGACCCGCTGGAACGTCACCGTCGAGCCGCCGAAGCTGTAGCTGCCGCTCTGCTGCGCGTTCTCTCCGAAGATCGCCTGCGTGATCTGGTTCGCGAGCGACCCGTAGATCTGGGACTGGAGCTGCTGCGAGAAGAGCTGCCCCTGGCTCAGGCTGCTCGAGCTGCTCTGGGCGGCCGATTGCAGCTGCTGCAGGCGCTGGGCCCGCCGCTGCGCGTCGTTCTGCGCCGCCGCCTCGGCCTGCAGCCAGCCCCCGTTGAGCGGGCTGCCGCCGAAGGACGGGTTGACGGGCTGGTAGGTGAGGCTGCCGGCCGACGCGGCCCCGCACAGGGCGAGGGCCGGTGCGGCGAGGAGGCCTGCGAGGAGGATGCCCTTGATCATCTGCCGCTCCGCGAGACCGAGACGTTCCCGCCGTTGCCGACCTGCGTGATGCTGACCGGCAGCGGGTTGCTGCCCTGCTGCTGCGCCGTCACGGCGTTGTTGTTGCCGCGCACCGTGATCGTCGCGTCGGCGCCGCTGCCCTCCTGGCGGGTGCCGACCGTGTTCGCGTTGCCGAACACCGTGACGGTCGAGCTGTTCTGGTCGCCGGCCTGGATCTGGGTGACGCTGTTGCGCGCGCCCGTCACGACCTGTAGCGCGCTGTTGCCGGTGCCCGACATGTCGATCGTCGACGCGTTGCCGGTGCCCGTCTGGAACGCGCGCGCCTGGTTGGCGGCGGGCCCGTAGGCCGGCCCGCTGGGCGACATCAGCCCCGCCGCGGCCTGCCCGCCGAGGATGTACTCCGCCTCCCGGAACCGGTCCTGCGCGAGGCCGCGCGGCTGCGCGGGCGCCCCGGTGATCCGGACCTGATCGATCGTCACCGGATCCTGCGCCGCAGCCGGCGTCGCGGCGAGCGCGAGGCCGGCCAGGAGCAGGCTCAGGCGCGCGGGCGCCGGCCGCCGTTCGTGTCTCATCGCGTCCTCCCTGCCCCGGACCGCCCTGTCCTCGAGCCGCGCGGCACGAGACTCTCGATAACAGATGCGCGGTCGGGTTGCATTCCTCTGAAACACCGAAGGGCTGTGGACATCGCTTAAACCGGCTCGGAAACCGCGGACGATGCCTAATTTCTGGACCCGTACTCTTATGGAAAAGTCTTAGGCCGAATGTTTGAACGATCTATTTCTGTCTTCGGCCCGGCGATATCCTGGTTAATGTACCGTACACGGAACGTTTTTGGTCAATGATTTGGTCCTGACCAGCATCTCCGGCCAAGAACACACGGAACGCCTGCGATCGACGCGACCGTGCTCTCACAGCCTGTCCTCCCGCTCCGTGCGGCAGGTCATCGTCCGGCCCTCGACCTCGATCTGCCCGTCGATGCGCAGCACCGTCTCCGGCCCGACGCCGAGGATGACGTTCCCGACCGGTTCGCCGTGCCCGGTCATCGCCGGAAAGGCTCCGGCCTGGCTCAGCTGGGCGCTGCCCGCCGAATCCGACTTGCCGACCCGGATGGTGTAGCGGCCCGTCACGCCGGCCGGCCCTTCGATCCGCAGCCCGATCCGAGCGGTGTCACCCGCGCGCGTCTCCACCACGCGGCAGGTAAGATCGGCGGGCGGCAGGTCGACGATGGGCATGGGGGCCTCATCCAGCGACGGCTGGGGAAAGCACGCCGGTCGCGTGACCGGCGTGCCTTCGGCTGTCTGCGGGCGGTGGCGGGAAGCAAGCTTCCCGCGCCGGCCCAATCAGCGCTGCTTGATCGAGACGGTGTTGAAGGTGCCCGACTGCGCGTACACGGCGTTGGCGAAGCCCGCCCCGGTCTGCGAGATCGTGCCGTTGTTGTAGCTGCCGACTTGGTAGCCGAAAGCACCGACACCGGCGCCGCTCTGGGTGATCAAGGCATCGTTGCTGTTACCAACCTGCAGCACGGCGGCATAGTTGGTCACGCCGGACTGCTTGATGGTAGCATCGTTGTCATTGCCGCGCTGAACAATGGCAGCGTAAGCGTTGTTGGCGCTGTAGTACTGATTGATCGCGCCCGTGTTACCATAGCCGTCCTGGAAGATGCCGGCATAAGTGTTCTGCGCGCCGTTCTCGACAGACACGGTGCCCACGTTCCGGTCACCCTTCTGCTGGAACTGGACCTGGCCCTTGGTGCCAGCCTGCGTGGAGGTGAACTTGTTCTTATCGCCGGCCTGGAACGAACCGCCGTTCGCATCGAGCCCGAACGAGGAGCGCGTCCAGTTACCGGTGGTCGTCACCACGGAGTTGTTCGAACCGCTCTGAGTGATGCTCAGATTGTTGTAATTACCGACCTGAGCCACAGAATAGGAAGCATCCAGGGTCGCATTGCTCGCGCCGGTGGACAGGTTTCCTGCAGAGAGGTCGACGTAGCTGTTGACGCGGCCCGCCTTGTTGTTGGTGCCACTCTGGTCAACGGTGGCGTTATTGCCGAAAGAATAACCAAAGAGACCAACGCCGTTTCCACGCTGCACAACGACAGCCTCGTTGGCGGTGGTGCCGACCCCGAGGACGGGGGCGCTCGTCGACTGCGCGAAGGCCGAGCCCGCAACGAGCGACAGGGCGAGCGTGGTGGACGCAAGCAATGCGATTTTCTTCACTGGATAGCTCCCTGTGTAAATCACTACGAACGCGATGCGTCCGCGACCCGTCACAGTTGAGCGGGCCTGACCCCGGCTCGTTAACGGTTCGTTTACCTACAAGCAGCGGTCGCAGGAAATCAAGCGATCGAAAGTGGCAGATATTGCAGGGATCAGCGGCGGGTTTTGTGTGCCTTCACCTGTCTTATTCTCGCAGTCCGACACGCGAGACTGCATTGAATCACCAAGCCATATCAGCAGCTTAGCCATTCGCCGAAAGGGCTGCGCGCGCTCCATATCTGGGGGCCGCTTCGCGTCGAGGCGGGTCGTAGACAGCAAATCCGGACGCTGGACTGTGCCTTCGAAGTGACACTAACCCTACGTCGAAAGAGGTATAAACCTGCCGATAAGAGCTATCACTGCAGCTTGGTATGAGTCTGTGGACAGGATGATTGTTGTCGCCGCAAGCATGGCGCAAGGAAAGGACACAGCGACTCCTTCCGGAGCATCGAATCTGCTTTCGTTGTGCGGAGACGGGTCCATATCGACAAGCCGCACGAATTTACGGTTGTTGAGAAAAATCAACCATAAGTACGTATAACCTTCCAAAATTGCGGCCGAGCATACGAATGCTTCGCTGGATCGGCGAGAGGATCGGGTTAGGAACACGAAGGCCGACCGTCGCGAAGCCTGAACGCATCGCGCCCTTCACGAACAGGTCGCCGGCAACCGGCGCCACGCCAGCCTGGACAGTGACCCATGCGTCAAACTCTGAACATCGACGTTCACCGGCTGCCAGCGCTCGGCGCCGCGAGCCTGATCGCCGCCGCGCTGGCCCAAGCGCCGGGCGCCCAGGCGCAATCGATCGCCGGCAGCGTCCCGGTCCGGCCCGCCCAGTTGCAGGCTGCGCAGGGGCAGAGCCAGGCCGCGGTGCAGGCGCAGGTGGCCCCGCAGGCGACGGCGCAAGCCCCGCAGGCAAACGCCCCGGCCCCGCAGCCCCAGCCCCCCGCCGGCTGTGACGCCGCCTGCGTGCGCGCCAATGCCGAGCTGGCGAGCCAGCTCTGCGCGCCGCGGGTCGAGGCCGAGGCGCCGACCGATTTCGAGTGGGTCTCCCGGCCCTTCGCCAAGATCTTCCAGCAGGCCGAGGCGCCGGAGGGTACCGCGACGGTGGTGCGCTACCGGGGCGACTCGATCCGCTTCCTGAGCCCCCAGAAGGAATGGGTCCGCGTCACCTACGAGTGCGGGTTCGATGCCGCGAAGCGCAGCGTCGCGTACGTGCGCGTCCGCCTCGGCCGGCTCGATCAGGCGGCGCCGGCGGGGCCGCAGGCGGGCCGCCCGCAGCAGCCGGTGCCGCCCCCCGCCCAGGCCCAGGTGCAGGGTTCTCAGGGCCAGCCGCAGGGTCAGCAGCAAGGCCCCGCCGCCGCACAGGTCAAGCGGCTGCGCCCTTCGGAGCCGAGCGAGATCGAGATCCGCCAGGTCGACGGCAGCGCCCGGCAGGCGCGGCCATGAGCGCCCGTGGCGCGTACCCGGGGTTCCGCCGCGGGCTCGCCGGTGCGGCGGCGCTCCTCATCGCGGGGGTGGTGCCGGCCCTCGCGCAGCCGAGCCCCATGAACGTCAACGACTGCACCCTGCTGCCGGACCCCGGGGCGCTCCGCCGCTGCCTCGACCAGACCGAGGGCCGCGTGCAGGCCCCGGCGGCTCCGGTCGCCGATCCGGCCACCGGCGGGCGCACCCAGGCGGCCGCTCCGGCGGAGGCCGGCTCGGCGGCGCCCGCCACGGCGCAGCGGAGGCCGGACTTCCTGCAGGGCGCGGGCCCACGGGCGCGCAACCCCGAGGCGGGCCGCGCCAACATCATCGACCTGCGCTGAGGGCGTCCGTCCGGCGCCGTCAGCGGATCTGCCGGGACAGGGCGACGCCGAGGCGCGGCACGCCGCTCCGGGGCCGGCTCGCCGCGATGAAGACGACGAGGTCCTTGCCCGGGTTGACGACGAGCACGCTGTTGAAGCCGTCCGTCCCGCCGACCTTGAGGAAGACCGGGCGCTGGCCCGCCTCCGCGTCCCCCGGCTCCTCGATCCAGGCGAGCCCCTGTCCGAAGGTCTGCCCCTCCGGCTGGTAGATCGGAGCCATCGCCTCGCGGAGCGCACGGATCAGGAGCGGCGGCACCGCCGCCCCCTCGACCGTTTCGTGGCCGAGGGCCGCCTCGCCGAAGGCGAGCATGTCCACCGCCGTCGAGCGCAGGGCGCCGGCGGCGTACCAGGCGAAGACCGGCCAGGGCATCACGGGCTGCCCGTCCGCGCCGTAGCCCGGGGCTAGGCGCGCCCGCTGCTCCGCCGGCACGGCGACCGCCGTGCTGGCCATGCCGAGCGGCCCGGTGATCCGCGCGCGGACCAGTTCCTCCCAGCGTCCCCCGAGGCGCGCGGCGACGAGATCGCCCAGGAGCCCGACGCTCGCGTTCGAGTAGCGGTAGGGCGCAGGCAGGCCGCAGACGCCCCCCTCCCCGTCCTCGGGCGACCAGCGCTCGACCCAGCGCAGAAAGTCGGCGCCCGTGTAGGTCCCGATGCCGCGCTCGGCGAGCGCCCGCGGCGCGTCGCCCGGCAGCGCGGGCATCCCCGAGGTGAAGTCGGCGAGCTGCTGCGGGGTGATCCGCGCCGTGCAGGGGCGCAGCCGCCTGTCCGGCAGGTAGGACTGGATCGGCGCGTCGCGCTGCATCCGCCCCTCGATCACGGCCTCGGCGAACAGCGCGGTGGTGAACACCTTGGTGATGGAGCCGATCTCGACGATGGTCCCGGGCTCGTAGGGCCTGTCGCCGGTGCCGCTGTACCCGAAGTAGCTGCGCCGCCCGCGCCAGCTCACGCCCACCACCGCGCCCGGCATCGCCTCGCGGGCGACCGCGCCGCCGACGAGGCGGTCGACCAGCGGGCGCAGCGCCTCCGCGTCCGCCCCGGAGGCCGTTCCCCCGGCGGGACCGCCTTGCGCCGCGGCCGCGGTGGCGCCCACGAGACTGAGGCCTGCCCAGAGCAGCAGCCGGTGCCAGCGCCGATCGTTCCGCCCGTGCCGCGCCATGCTCACCCCGATCGCCCCCAAGGGCCGCGTTGCCTTCCGCACCGGACGGCACGGGAGGAACTCGCCCCGTCTGGTCGAAAGACGACGGAGAGACAATCCAGGGACATTCTTCATCCCCGTGGACTTCCTGGCGCTCCGCCCCCTCGCGTCCACGCGGACTGCACGACGGGTCGATACCGGTCCCCTCCCTGCCACTGGCCCGAACCAGCGGATCGGGATGTTTCGCTCAGGCCCCACCGGGCGTTCGGTGCTCTCGGGCCGTCCCTATCCGACCCTGCGTGCAGCCCGCGGCCATCGGAAACGTTCCGCTCCCTGATCGATAACATTCGCGTCACTGATGCGCCTGTACCAGGGAAAAGCGTGTGCGATGCGGAACCCGTTTGCGCACGACCCGTTTGTGCCCCGCTGCCATCGCGGCGGTTGCGTACACAACGGGGGTCAGGCGAGCCGTGACGGTGGGCGTCGACAGGCATGAGCTTCGGCAGATCATCGCCGGCCTCAGCGAGGGCGTGATCCTGGTCGAGCCCGACCAGACCATCGCCTACGCCAACGCGGCCGCGCTCGCGATGCACGGCGCCGAGAGCCTGGACGAGCTCGGGGCAACGGTCGAGGCCTACCGCGACCGGTTCGCACTCCGCTACCGCAACAACCACGCGCCCGTCGCCTACCCGATCGAGCGCGTGGTCTCGGGTGAGCAGTTCCAGGACGTCGTCGTCGAGGTGACGCGCACGGACCGGCCCGACCTCGACTTCGTGCATTCCCTCAGGAGCCTCGTGGCCACCGACCGCGACGGCCGCCCGAGCTGCCTCGCGCTCATCCTCAAGGACGTCACGGACCAGTTCGAGGCCGAGGAGCGCTTCGAGCGGACCTTCAACGCCAACCCCGCCCCGGCCGTGATCACCCGGCTGTCGGACCTGCGCCACGTCCGGGTCAACCTCGGCTTCCTGGAGATGACGGGCCACACCCGCGAGGCCGTCATCGGCCGCAGCGTCTACGAGGTCGACGTGCTGGCCGGCGCGCGCAACCGCGATCTCGCGGTCTCGCGTCTGAACGAGGGCGGCACCATCCCGCAGATGGAGGCCTGCCTCGAATTGCCGGATGGGAACACCCGCTTCGTCATCGTGGCCGGGCAGCCCATCGAGATGGGCGACGAGCCCTGCATGCTGTTCACCTTCGCGGACCTCGAGCTGCGCCGGAAGGCCGAGGCCGCACTGCGCCAGAGCGAGGAGCGCTTCGCCAAGGCCTTCCGCCTCACCCCGGTCGCGACCGTGCTGGCCCGGGCGGAGGATTTCCAGGTCACCAGCGTCAACGAGGCCTTCGGCCGTGTCTTCGGCCTCGGCGAGGACACGGTGGTGGGCCGCACCCTGGTCGAGGCCGGGCTCTGGGTGACGGAGGCCCAGCGCCAGCAGTTCGAGTCGGCGCTCGCGCGGCACGGCTACGTGCTCGGCGTCGAGGTCTGCCTGCGCCACGAGAACGGGACGGGCCTCGACTGCCTGGTCTCGGCCGAGCGCGTGAGCATCAACGACGCCGCGTTCGTGCTGATCGTCCTGCAGGACATCACCGCCCGCAAGCACACCGAGCGCGAGCTGTTCGACGCGATCGAGACGGTGATGGCCGACACCTCGTGGTTCAGCCGCGGCCTCATCGAGAAGCTCGCCAACCTCCGGCGCCCGGGGCGCGACGGCCCGGACGGGTCGGTGCCGGACCTGACGGTGCGCGAGCGCCAGATCCTGAACCTGATCTGCTCGGGCCTCGACGACGATGCGATCGCGCGGAAGCTCGGCCTGTCGCGCAACACGGTTCGGAATCACGGGGCCGCGCTGTACCGCAAGCTCGGCCTGCACAAGCGTACGGAGGTCATCCTGTGGGGACGCCAGAACGGTTTCCCCGCGCAGGCATCTGGTAGCTGAAGTTCGCTCTACCAGTATTTCCGTACCATTGATTGTGCGTTGCGCGCGCACATCTGCAGGGCGGCGCCGGAAATCCTCGCGCAGGACGAGGGGTCCGGCATCGAACACACGGGATCGACTTTTGCCACGCCTCAGTCGGGCGCGGCGAAGAACACCCTCGACGCGAGCCCCGGCCATGCCGGAGCGGCGCTCGGGGGCCGACGCCGCGGGGCGGAATGCGCCTCGGCGGTTCATCCACGGAGCCTCGCCCGAGGCGCCGTCACCACGGGTACGGACCGACACGGGAGAACGACATGGTTGACACGGACAGGATCACGGGCGCCGCCAAGGAGATCGGCGGCAAGGTGCAGGGCGCGGTCGGCGACCTGACGGGCTCGCACCGGGACTCGGCCGAGGGCCGCGTGCGCGAGGCGGCCGGACAGGCCGAGAACCTCTACGGGCAGGCCAAGGACGCGGTGCGTCACGCCTCGGACGAGGCCTACGACTACGCCGAGGACGCCTACGAGCGCGGCAGCCACTACCTGCGCCGCGGCACCCGTGAGGTCGGCCAGCAGGTCGCCGAATACCCCCTCGCCTCCCTGCTCGTCGCCGGCGTCGTCGGCTTCGGCCTCGGCCTCCTCGTCACCGCGCGCCGCGACTGACGCCCTCTGCACGATCGTCTGACGACCGCCTTATCCGGAGTGAAAGCGTGACCACCATCCAGACCGTTGCCCCGCCCCTTCCCGCCGAGGCGCACGCCGACACGCGTGCGGTCCTCCTCAACCAGGTGTCGTGGGGTGCCATCTTCGCCGGCGCCGTCACGGCCCTCGTGACCCAGGTCATCCTGAACCTCGTCGGCGTCGGTGTGGGCCTGGCCTCCGTCGGCACCAACGCCGCCGACAACCCGGCCGCCTCCACCGTCTCGCTGAGCGCGGGGGTCTGGTTCGTGGTCTCGGGCATCGTCGCCTCCCTGGCGGGCGGCCTGATCGCCGGGCGCCTCTCGGGCAAGACCCTGCCGGGGGCGGCCGCGCTGCACGGCCTCGTCTCCTGGGCGGTGACGACGCTCGTCGTCCTCTACCTCATCACCTCGGCGGCCAGCGGCCTCGTCGGCGGCACGCTGAGCACGGTCTCGGGCGCGCTCGGCGGCGCGGGCAACCTCGTCGGCGGCACGGTGCAGACGGCCGCGCAGGCCGCCGCCCCCTCGCTCTCCAAGATCTCGAACCCGCTCGACGGCATCGAGAACACGGTGCGCCAGCAGGCCGCCGGCCAGGACCCGCAGGCCGCCCGCGACGCGGCGGTGGCGGCGGTGCGCGCCCTGTTCACCGGCGACGCTTCGCAGAAGCAGCAGGCCGAGGCTCGCGCGGCCGATGCGCTCGCCAAGGCGCAGGGGATCCCGGTGGAGCAGGCCCGCCAGCAGGTGCAGGATTACGAGCGGCAGTACGATCAGGCCGTGGCCGCGGCCAAGCAGAAGGCCGAGGCCGCCGCGGTGACCGCGAAGTCCGCCGCCACCCAGGGTGCCTTCTACGCCGCCCTCGCACTGGTCCTCGGGGCGCTCGCCGCCTTCTTCGGCGGCCGGCTCGGCGCCCCGCGCCCGGTGTCCCTCGTGGCCGGCTACGACGCCCGCCGCGCCTGACCCCATCGGCGCCCGCCGCGCGGGCGCCTCCCTCACCGGCATGGGCCGGCCAACCGCTCACCAGGGAGACATCCGATGAGCAGCACCACCGACAAGATCAAGGGTCTGGCCAACGAGGCCGTCGGCAACGTCAAGCAGGGCGTCGGCAAGGCGACCGGCAACGACCGCCTCGTGGCCGAGGGCAAGGCCCAGGAGTTGAAGGGCGAGGCCCAGAAGGCCGTGGGCGACGTCAAGGACGGGGCCCGGAACATTGCCGACAAGATAACCGGCAAGCGTTGAGATTGCGGGCGGGACCGGCCGAGCCGGTCCTGCCCTCGATCGAAGGCGGATCCGCTTACGCCGAAATCTGTACTCGGGACCGTGAGACCGAATGCTACGGCGAGATGTCGTCTCATCAGCCGCGCAGATGATTCCATGAACCTCGAGAACTTTCGCCGGGACGCCGCCTATCGGTCCGGGGGCATTTCGAATTGGGACATTTATTCCGTCGCGTTGCGGCAAGCGCATGCGGTGAAAAACAGTCCGTCCAGGATCCTCGACTACGGCGCCGGAACGGGCGATTTCACGAAGGAAATCAGTAAATACTTCCCCGGCTCATCGGTGAACGCCGTCGACATCATGCCGCGCCCGATCGATTTCGATCCCGGCATCGGCTGGACCGAGATGGATCTGAACGACGTCAGCCGGATGGATGCGAATTCCTACGACCTGGTCTTCGCCGTGGAGGTTTTCGAGCACCTCGAAAACCCGAGGAAGACCATGCGTGACATCTTCAGCTGCCTCGCGCCGAACGGCGTTGCGATCATCACGACGCCGAACGTCCTGAGCATCCGGTCGCTTCTCACCATTTCGACCCGGGGTCACTTCGCCGCCTTCGACGACGCGAACTACCCGGCGCACATCACGCCGCTCAGCACGGTGGACCTCTGGCGCTGCGCCCTCGAAGCGGGCTTCGTGAACCCGCGTCTCTTCTTCATGAACAACGGCAAGATCCCCAAGCTGCTGACCAGGCACTGGAAGGATGTTCCGCTGCTCGGGTCCTACTTCAAGGGCCGGCTGTTCAGCGACAATTACGGGATCGTCGTAACGAAGCCCTGAGACGTCGCCGCCGGCGGCTCTCTGGCTCAAGCGCCAATGGACGCTATGAAGCCCTCTGCATCCACGGGCGACCTGGCGAGGCGATAGGGTCGGCCAAGGCCAATGCAACCACCAACTGTGGCGCGCCCGCATCGTGTCGATGACGAGCGTGCATCAGATTAAAATGCATCCAAACAATGATCTTGTTTAGCATTGTGATGATCAGCACCGATCAATAGTAACGACCTATTACGGGTCCCTGATCCTGCGTGAGGTCGCGTCGTGTTGCTTGATCCTGACCATCGCCGCGCCGCGCAGGTGCTGCGCGCGCTGCTGTCCGGAACCGCGCTCCTCCTCGGCTATACGGAAGCCCAGTCACAGGCCGCGAGGGACAGCGTCACGCTCGATACGCTCAGCGTCGAGGGCGGAGGGCAGGTCACCGAGAGCGCGACGGGACCGGTGCGCGGGTTCGTGGCGACCCGGAGCGCCACGGGCACCAAGACCGACACGCCGCTGATCCAGACCCCGCAATCGATCTCCGTGGTCACGGCGGACCAGATCGCCGTGCAGCAGGCTCAGTCCCTCGGGCAGGCGCTGCAATACACCGCGGGCGTCGCCGGCGAGGTCAACGGCGCGGGTGACACGCGCTGCGGCGGCTTCCAGATCCGCGGCTTCGACGTGACGAGCAACTCCGTCTACCGCGACGGCCTGCGCCTGCCCGGCACATCCTCGGCGGACTTCAACTGCCTCGATCCGTACGGCGCCGAGCGCATCGAGATCCTCAAGGGCCCGGCCTCGGTCCTCTACGGCCAGAACGGACCGGGCGGCATCATCAACTACGTGAGCAAGCGGCCGCTCTTCGTCCCCTTCGGCGAGATCGCGCTGGCCGGCGGCAGCTTCGACCGGGTCCAGGGCACGTTCGACTTCGGCGGGCCGGTCGACCCCGAGGGCAAGTGGGCCTACCGGATGACCGGGCTGGTGCGCCAAGCCGGCAACCAGGTCGATTTCGTCAACGACGACCGCGTGTTCATCGCGCCGTCCGTGACCTGGCGGCCGACCGCCGACACGACGCTGACGATCCTGACGAACTATCAGAAGGACATGGCCGGCTGGGGGCTTCAGTTCCTGCCAGCGCTCGGCACCGTGTTCCCGAACCTCGGCCGCTTCATTCCCCGCAACCGCTTCGTGGGCATCCCGGGGCAGGACCGGTACGACAGCGAGCAGGCCTCGATCGGCTACCTCTTCGAGCACCGCGTCTCGGACGATCTCATCGTGCGCCAGAACGCGCGCTTCAGCCACCTGCGCAACGACCAGATCCTCGCCTATGGGGCGGGCTACGCCGATCCGGTGACCGGCGACCTGGCGCGCTTCGGAGGCACCGGGCGCTCGATCCTCAACACCTTCGCGATCGACAATCAGGCGCAGGTCCGGTTCCTGACGGGCCCGTTCGCCCACACGGCCCTGTTCGGGCTCGACTTCCGGGACACCGGCTACGCAGAGAAGGCCAGCAGCTTCACCACGTCGCCGATCAACGTCTTCGCACCCGTCTACAACGGCGTCGTCAGCGACCTCACCCCATACCAGGACGTCCGGGTCGGCCAGCAGCAGCTCGGCCTCTACCTGCAGGACCAGATCAGGTTCGACCGCTTCACCCTGGTGCTGGGCGGCCGGAGCGACTGGGCCGATACCAGCGTCAACGACCGATTCAACGCAACGCGCACGGACAAGTCCGTCCAGGCCTTCACCGGCAGGGCGGGGCTGATCTAC
Source organism: Methylobacterium sp. A54F (assembly GCF_053346035.1). Classification (NCBI taxonomy): domain Bacteria; kingdom Pseudomonadati; phylum Pseudomonadota; class Alphaproteobacteria; order Hyphomicrobiales; family Methylobacteriaceae; genus Methylobacterium; species Methylobacterium sp. A54F. Next base: position 23,291 of record NZ_JBKFBF010000006.1, read on the forward strand.
AACTTCGACAACGGGATCGCGCCCTACGTCAGTTACTCGGAATCGTTCCTCCCGACGCTGAACGTCGACCTCAACGGCCGGCTGTTCGCGCCGGAGACCGGCCGGCAGTACGAAGTCGGGGTGAAGTACCAACCGCCGGGCTTCAACGGCTATTTCACGGCCGCGGCCTTCGACCTGACCCGCCAGAACGTCATCCGCTTCGATGCCGTCAACGCCACCTTCGCGGCGCGTCAGACGGGCGAGATCAATTCGCGCGGCGTGGAGTTCGAGGGCGTCGTCAGCCTGATCGAGGGCCTCAACGTCAGGGCCGCCTACGCCTACATCGACGCCGAGATCACGAAGGACCCCGACGGCGGCAATGCCGGAAAGGTGCCCGTGACGGTTCCGCGGCACCGCCTCTCGGTCTGGGGCGACTACACCGTGCAGACCGGCGACTTCCGGGGCTTCCAGTTCGGCGGCGGCATCCGCTTCGTCGGCTCGACCTACGGCGCCGACCCCAACACCTTCAAGGTCCCGGAGGCGACGGTGCTCGACAGCCTCGTCAGCTACACCCGGGACAATTACCGCCTGTCCGTCAACGTGACGAACCTCCTCGACAAGCGGTACGTCGCCTCCTGCTTCAACGCGGATTTCGGCTGCTTCTACGCAGAGGGCCGCCGCGTGATCGCGCGGCTCAACTACCGCTGGTAGGCGCGCGGACCTGCGCTGAGGGTCTGACCGCCCGCCCGGGGCACGCGACCATTCAGGATCAATGAAGCTCGTAGCAGTTCACGACCACCCGCTGGTTGCGGGTGACGTCGTACAGGGTCGAGCACTGAACGAGGTATTTCGCATCCTTCTTCCGAAACAGGATCAGGGACGTTCGCACATCGTAGTTCCCGACATAGCCGGCGATCTCCCATCCGTCCGCCAGGAGGCGCTCGATCGTCAGTTGAGGCTCGGCCGCCGCGACGGAGCCGCAGAGGTTCAGGGCGAGGAGGAGACCGAGCCGAATGCGCATGGGGGTTGAAACTCCTGGAAGCGACAGCCTGCCCGATGCGGCGGGCTCAGTGAATCTGCTCCGGCCGTGTCCGCAACGCGTGTTCGCGCGCGAGCGCGACGCCGACGGCGAGGAGCGCCTGCCTGATGCCCGGCAGGGCCGCCTTCACGCCGTCCTCCTCGATCAGCCCGTGGGCCATCAGGAGGCGGTCCGCGATGAGTTCGGCGGCACTTCCCGGTTGGGTCGCCGGGTGGGAGGGCGGCGGCACGTAGCGCCCGATCGTGCCGTGGGCGGTCGGTTCTTCCGCGCCGCCCGGGCTGAGCTGCGTGACGGACCCGAGGTAGCCCAGGAAAGTCTGGCCCGGCGGCCCGTAGGACGGGACCGCTCCGGCCAACACCCAGACGTACTGTCCGTCCGCCCGCCGGAGGCGGTAGCGCGCGCTGTGTTCCACGCGCTGGCTCAGCGCTCGGCTGAGGAGATCGCAGACGGTGCCGCCATCGTCCGGATGCACGTGCTGGAGCCAGCCCATGCCCGCCGCCGCGAGGGCCGACTGGCCGGTGAAGGTGGACCATTCCGGGCTGACGTAGGTTATGGCGCCGGTCGCATCGGTCACGAATATCATCTGCGCACCTCATCGGCCTCGGTGCGGCGCCTGAGGTCGGAACGGCGTCGATCCTGTTGACGACAACGTCCGTTGCGGCAGCCGGACCTGACACTCCGGCAACCTGCGGCGTGTGAAAGCGTTTCTGATATATCCAGTCCCTGGTGCCGTTCCCGCTCGCGCGGGTCACTGTGTCAATGCGATTGCGCTCGCTGCTCCGCTGGGAGCCGGAACATGGATGAGCACGATGCGGGCGATGAGACCCTGCAGGCCATCGCCTCGGCGCTCGGCCTGCCCGTCGCGGCCTTCCACGATCCGGGCTGCTCGGCGCTCCAGCGGGCACAGGACGTAGCGGACCTGCTGCAGGCCTTCGAGCAGATCGCCGATCCGGAAATCCGCAGAGGCTTCATCGACGCCGTGCGAAGGGCCGCGGTTCAGCGGGGCGATCCTCGGGCATGACCTTGGCCTGCGAGCAAGCCCGCGTTCGGGTGCCCAATCTGCCGCACGGCACCGGGCACGGATTCGGCCATTGAATCCGAGAGAGTCCCACGGCACCGCTATCGGAGGTTCGCAAACATGCCTCTGGCCCTCATCATCATGCTGGCAGGCACCGTCGGCGCAATCGCCATCACGGTAGCCGCCTGTCCGGCGTCGGACCGCTTCCTGCGCTGGTAAAAGCTCGCAGCCTGAAACTCTGCCGGGGTGCCCCGAGTTGGCCAGGCAGGCAGAACGCGAGGTCTCTCACATGGGCGCGGCAGTGATGATGGCGGGCGTGCTGGGGGCCGCGGCGACCCTGGTCTGCCTTCTCCCCGGCATGGACTCCTACTTCGAGTGGTAGCGACGCTCGTTCGTTGATCGCCGCGGAGGCGGCTCGGTGAAACGTGGCCTGCCAGGAGGGTTGCATTTCTCCATCTCAGTACTCCTACACGTTGAGAAGGTGTCCGCTCGATACACGTAGGAGTTGTTAACTGAGGGAGCCCGGCATGCAGGCCTCTGAATGCTGCATCATCCGCGTGTCGATCGCGGCGATCCTCGGTGCGCTCGTCGCGTTCGCCCTGCTCCTCAAGCACGGCTTCGTGTTCGCCATGATGCTCACCCCGCTCGCCGGAAGCTCGGCCGCGGTGGGTGCCATCGCGCTGTTCTGGCTCGTCAGCCTGGTCATCCCCTGCCCGCCCAGCGCCGAGCCGGACGCCGAAGCGGTGTAGCATCGGCGCGCGGGATCGTGAGGCGCTTCCACGAACGCCTCACCACGGTCATTCCCTGCCCGCACGAGAATTCGACCTGAGCTTCGAAGAATTCGGAGCGTGAGACTGGCGCGCAGCGCGTATCCGGCCCGATTCTGCGTCGCGGGCGGCCGCGCGTGCTTGGTTTAAATCTCGCTTCGAGCGTAAAGTCTCGTGGCGATGCGGGCGCAGCTCATGATCGCGATCGCACGGCGAGGGAGCGTTTCTTGGCCAGTTCCGGACGGGGTCGCATTGAGGCGACGAGCGATACGGCGCTCCAGACCGCGCTGGACGCAACGGACGTGGTCGGCCGCTGGAGGCTCGACGTCGACACCGGCCTGATCCACGCGGACGCCCTGGTCGCCCTGCTCTTCGGCTTCGATCCCGACGCGGCGGAGGCCGGCATCCACCGCGATCTCTTCGCGGCCGGCGTCCACCCCGAGGATCGCGAGCGCTCGAACAGCTTCTTCGACCAGTGCGCGCGCGAGGGCGGCTGGTTCATCATCGAGCACCGTGTGCGCTCCGCCGACGGCGTGGTGCGCTGGATCTTCGCGCGCGGGCATTTCGACGTCGACGACACCGGCCGGGTCTGCCGTGCCAGCGGCATCGTCATCGACATGAGTCACAGCCGGCCACCGGAGGCCATCTACGCCGCCGGGCGCCTGAGCGCCGCCGATGAGCCGCTCGATGAGGCCGCCCGCCACTTCCTCGCCGGCCGCGAGGCGCTGAAGGCCGTGCGGGATCCGACGCTCCAGATCCTGGCCGACACGGTTCTGCTGGCCCTGGGCCGGCGGCTCGCGAAGCGCATCGCCGAGAAGCGGCGCAGGAACCTGAACTGACCCCCACGCGATGCCGACGGCCTTACACGCCGAGGCCTCATCTCGGCCGAAGCATCGCACGGGCCTTCGAGGGTCACGCGCTCCGTCGACCGCCATCGCTCCGCAGGATCCGAGCCAGCGCGTCGCCCGCCTGGCGGGCCAAACCCTCGACCCGCGCGACCGTATCGGCGCCGATGAGGACGTAGGCGCACCAGTACGCGCCGAGGGCGGCGACCGGCGGCGAGCCGATCGGGGCCATCACCAGGCTGCAGATCGATTTGCTCTGGTAAGGGGCGACCGGAACGCGCGGGTCGAGGCCGACATCGGGCACGACGGCCGTCTCATTGTTCAGCATCGCCCAGCCGGAGACGCAGTCCGTAAGCGGGAAGCGCTGGCCCTTCCAAAGCGGTTCCACCGCGTTCTCGGCGACGTAGTGGCAACTGTCCGCCTCACGCAGGACGACGGCGACGCCGTCGCAACCGATCTCCCGCCGGGCACCCTGGCTCAGGGCGGCGACGACGTCGTCGAGGCACTCGGCCGCCGCGAGCCGCTCGCCGACGCCTTCTGCCTGAGAATCGGCTTGGCTACGCGTATCGAACATCCGGGCATACTAAAGGCCGGGCCGGGCAGCGTCCATGCGGCCGCGCTTCATCGGGTACAGCAATTCGGGGGAGCCTGCCGGACTCGCCTGCCGCTCAGCCGGATGGCGTATGCGAGATCTGAATTCAGGAACGTCGTTGCGGATCAGCGCTTCAGGCGGCTGATGGTGCCCAGGAAAGGACTCGAACCTTCACCTCTTGCGAGACTGGTACCTGAAACCAGCGCGTCTACCAATTCCGCCACCTGGGCCCGGCGATCCGTGGATCGGCGGTGCGGTTCGTTTAGGCGGCGGCGGCGGGATCGTCAATCGCGATTTCCGCCGCCGCGTCAGGCCGTGGAGCCCTGTTGCGGATCAGCCGCTGAACCTCCCGCGTCAGCCGTGCGGCCAGGCGCGGATGTCCACGAAGTGGCCCGCCACCGCGGCCGCGGCGGCCATGGCCGGGGAGACCAGGTGGGTGCGGCCGCGCGGGCCCTGGCGGCCCTCGAAGTTGCGGTTCGAGGTGGAGGCGCAGCGCTCCTCCGGCCGCAGCTTGTCGGGGTTCATGCCGAGGCACATCGAGCAGCCGGGCTCGCGCCAGTCGAAGCCCGCATCCTTGAGGATGCGGTCGAGCCCTTCCGCCTCGGCCTGCGCCTTCACGAGGCCGGAGCCCGGCACCACCATGGCGGAGACGTTCGGGTGGACCTTGCGGCCCTCCACCATGCGGGCGACCGTGCGCAGGTCCTCGATGCGGCCGTTGGTGCAGGAGCCGATGAACACTCGGTCGAGGGCGACGTCGGTCATCCGCGTGCCGGGGGTCAGGCCCATATAGGCCAGCGCCTGCGCCTTGGACTGACGCTTGTTCTCGTCGGCGATGGCGGCCGGGTCCGGCACGGCGCCGAGGATCGAGATCACGTCCTCGGGGCTCGTGCCCCAGCTCACGATCGGGGGCAGGTTGCCGGCGTCGAGGCGCACCTCGCGGTCGAAGTGGGCATCGGCGTCGCTGACGAGGCTCTCCCAGTAGGCCCGCGCCCGGTCGAAGGCCGCGCCCTTCGGCGCCTTCGGGCGGTCCTTCACGTAGGCGAAGGTGGTCTCGTCCGGCGCCACCATGCCGGCCCGGGCGCCCCCCTCGATCGACATGTTGCAGATCGTCATGCGCCCCTCCATCGAGAGGGCGCGGATCGCCTCGCCGGCGTACTCGATGACGTGGCCGGTGCCGCCCGCCGTGCCGATCTCGCCGATGATCGCCAGGATGATGTCCTTGGCGGTGACCCCCGGGGGCAGCGTACCGTCGACGGTGACGCGCATGTTCCGCGCCTTCTTCTGCAGAAGGGTCTGCGTCGCCAGGACGTGCTCGACCTCGGAGGTGCCGATGCCGTGGGCGAGCGCCCCGAAGGCGCCGTGCGTCGAGGTGTGGGAATCGCCGCAGACGATCGTCTGGCCCGGCAGGGTGAAGCCCTGCTCGGGGCCGATGATGTGCACGATGCCCTGGCGCCGGTCGAGGGCGTCGTAGAACTCGATGCCGAAGTCGCGCACGTTCTCGGCGAGCGCCTCGAGCTGCGTGCGGCTCTCCGGGTCCTCGATGCCGCGGCTGCGGTCCGAGGTCTGGACGTTATGGTCGACCACCGCGAGCGTCCGCTCGGGGTGGCGGACCCGGCGGCCGGCCGCGCGAAGCCCCTCGAACGCCTGCGGGCTCGTCACCTCGTGCACGAGGTGGCGGTCGATGTAGAGGAGGCTGGTGCCGTCCGGCTCGACATCGACGACGTGGTCGTCCCAGATCTTGTCGTAGAGGGTGCGCGGGGCCGTCATGGTCGGGTCGCTCTGCAGGTCGCTCGGGACGCGTCTTCGTCAGGAGACATCGAGCCACCTTAGTAAGGTTCCGGCGGGCGTTCCGGAAGTGGCCTCGGGCCTTTCGTGGCGATATGGCTGCCCGGAACCCGCTGCATGGCCGTGCGCTCATGCGGCGGGCGGACCGGGATGCCTTGCGGCCGCCCGGGCCCGTGATCACAATCCCCCCGATGGCCCCGGTGACCGGCCGTCCGGAGAACCGGGAGCCGCCGTGTCCGACAGCCTGCCCGCCGAGATCCTGATGCTGCGGCCGATGCAGCCGAGCGTCATGGAGGCTCTGGAACCGGCCTTCCGCCTGCACAGGCTCGACGCCGCCCCGGATCCGCAGGCCCTCCTCGCCGCCATCGGCCCGCGCATCCGCGGCCTCGCGGTCAACGCCCACGCCGCCGTGGACGCCGCCCTGATGGACCGCCTGCCGAACCTCGAGATCGTGGCGAGCTTCGGGGTCGGGTACGACACCGTGGACGCAGCGGAGGCGGGCCGGCGCGGCATCGTCGTCACCAACACGCCGGACGTGCTCACGGACGAGGTGGCCGACCTCGCGGTGGGGCTGTTGCTCGCCGCCGTGCGCCAGATCCCGCAGGCCGAACGCCACCTCCGGGCGGGGCTGTGGCCCCAACGCTCGTTCCCGCTCACCGCGAGCCTGCGGGGCCGCACGGTCGGCATCCTGGGCCTCGGGCGCATCGGGCGGGCCATCGCCCGGCGCCTCGAAGGCTTCGGGGTCGACATCGCCTATCACGGCCGCAGCGCCCAGGCCGACGTCGCCTACGCCTACCACCCGACCCTCGTCGGGCTCGCGCGCGCCGCGGACGTGCTGATGATCGTGGCGCCGGGCGGCCCGGAGACCCGCGGGATCGTCGACGCCGCCGTGCTGGAGGCCCTCGGCCCGGAGGGCATCCTGGTCAACGTCGCCCGCGGCAGCCTGGTGGACGAGCCGGCGCTCGCCCGGGCGCTCGCGGAGGGCACCATCCTGGGAGCCGGCCTCGACGTGTACGCCGACGAGCCGCGGGTGCCGGCCGACCTCCTCGGGCTCGACCACGTGGTGCTGCTGCCGCACGTGGGCTCGGGCTCCGTGGCGACGCGGGCCGCCATGGGCCGCCTCGTCGTGGACAACCTGCTCGCCTGGTTCGAAGGCCGCCCGCCGCTGACCCCCGTGCCGGAGACGCCGGTGCCGGCGGGCCGGGGCGCGCACCGGGGCGTGAGCCGGTGAGAGTCAGCCTCGCCGCCCTGGCGCTCCTCGCCGGCCTCGCCGCGGCCCGCGCGCAGCAGCCGCCGCTCCCCGAATCCCCTCCGCCCGAGGCGGCCCCCGTCCCCGAGCCGGCCGCACCGCCCGCCGCCCCGGCGCCGGGCGAGCCCGGCTTCGTGGCGAGCCTGCCCGAGGCGGCCACCGGCGTGCCGGGCACCTGGGACCTGTCGCGGGACGGGACCAACCGCCGCTGCGTGATGACGCTCACGGGCGACAGCGGCGAGGCGGGCCGGCGGCTGCGCTTCCCCGCGGGCTGCCGCAAGGCCCTGCCCGTGCTGAACGGCGTGGCGGGCTGGCTGTTCGCGGACGCGGCGGTGCGCCTCGTCGACCGGGACCTGAGGCCGGTCCTGTCCTTCGCCCGCCGGCCGGACCAGCGCAGCCTGCTGGCGCGCAGCGAGGCCGGCGAGCCCTACAGCCTGGTGCCCCTGCAGATCGCCGCCATGCGGCCGCCGGAGCCCGCGCCTGCCGCGCCTCCCGCGCCGAGCCCGGCCGCCGCGGCGGAGCCCGCGCCCGCCGGCCCGCGGCCGGAGCCCGGGATCTACGCCCTCGACCGCTACAACGACCGCGAGGTCTGCCGCCTGGCGCTCGGGCCCCCGGAGGGCGCGAACGCGCCGGTGCGCGTCCTCGACGGCTGCCGCGACTCCGGCATCGCGATCTTCGATCCCGCCTCCTGGCGCTACGTGGCCGGGCGCCTCGTGCTGAGCGCGCGGCGGGGCCACGTCGTCAACCTCGTGCCGACCGGCACGGGGGGCTGGCGCCGCGACCCGGAGACGGGCGTGACCTTCATCCTGCGCCGGGTCGAGTAGGTCTCAGCGCAGGTGCTGGGTCGGGAGCATGCGCTCGTGCACCCCGTCCCGGCGGATGACGAGGTGCCAGAGGGTGCCGGCGACGTGCAGGACGACGAGCGCGTAGACCGCCCACTGTCCGACGACGTGCACCCGCTCGAACAGCTCGTGGAGCGCCTCGTCCTTCGTGAAGCCCGGCACCGTGAACAGCCAGAAATACGGCGTCCCCCGCCCCCCGTAGGCGCTCAGCAGGTAGCCGCTCGCCGGCATGACCAGGAGGATCGCGTAGAGCAGCCAGTGGTTCGCCCGGGCGAGGAGGTTGAGCGCCCGCGGGGTCGCCGGATCGGGGGGCGCGGGGTGCGTCGCCCGCCAGGCGAGGCGGAGCACGACGAGGGCCAGGATGGTCAGGCCCACCGACTTGTGCAGCACGAACACGTTGCCCTTGTTGGGCGCATCGCGGGCGAGGCTCGTGGCGATCCAGGCAAGGGGCAGGACCACCGCGACGAGGAGCGCGGTGACCCAGTGCAGCGCCTGGGCGACGCCGGTGTAGCGGGGACGTGCGGCCGGAAGGTCCAGGGACATGCTGCCTCGCGCTGCGATCGGTCCGCCGAGCCTGCCCCGAAACGCGGCGCCGCGCGAGTGCCGATGCCGCGAGCGCCCCGCGGAACCGGTTCGACGCGCGGGAGTCAGATCGTCGCGCAGCCCGGGGAGGACGCCTCCGAGGCCGTTCCGCGGCACCCCTGATCGAGGGAGGCGACCGGAGCGTTCTCATGGTTTCGGCGCGCCGGTGTCCGCGGTCCCGACCGGCGCCTCGGCGGGCTTCGTCTCCGCGGGCTTCGCGTCGCTCGTCCGGCTCGCGTCGGCCTTGTTCGCGTCGGCTTTGCCCTCCCCGGGCTTCTCCTTGCCGAGGTAGACGTATTCGGGGGCGGCCCGGAGCTGGTCCTTCGTCGTGTCGATCGTCGCCTTGAGGGCCTGATTGTCGGCTCGCGCGATCTTCACGGCGCTCGGCGCGATGGCGACGTACTTCGTGCCGATGCCGAGGAAGCCGCCGACGCCGACGATCCAGCACTTCACCGTGCTGTTCTCGTCGAGGACGAGGTCGGCGATCTCGCCGATGGTCTCGTTGGCGCCGTTCTGGATGGTGAGGCCCACGAGCTTCGAGGCGACGCGGTCGTTCGGGGTCTGCGCGACGAAGGTCGGGCGCAGGTCGCCCGAGAGCGTGGCGGGCTGGCCCGGGGCGGGTGCGTCGGGTGCCTGGGCGAGGGCGGCGCCCGTGCCGAGCAGGAGGGCGGCCATTCCGGCGAGGAGGCTGTGCATGATTGGATCTCTCGGGCTCGAGGCCGGCAGCCGGGCGGCGCGGCGAAGGTCGCACCGCAAAGTCGGGATACGCCCGGAAGTTCCGCCGCACCCCGCGCCGGCTGCCCGCCGCACGCCGCCGCCCTAGATGGGCAACCGAGACCGAGCGGCGAGACAGACCGGCGGGACTGCGTCGCGCAACCACCCCACGCTCCAGAGGCCGATGCCATGAAGGGCCGTACCCTCACGATGCCGCGCCGCGAGGCGCTCACCCTCCTCACTGCCTCCCTGGGCGCGGCCCTCGGTGGGAGCCTGCCGCGCCCGGCCGCCGCGGTGGGCACGAGCGGCGCCAAGGCGACCGCCTTCACGTTCGAGCGCCCCGAGGGCGGGCCGATGCCGCTGGCGGACTACGCCGGCCGGCCGATCCTCGTGGTCAACACCGCCACCGCCTGCGGCTTCGCGGGGCAGCTCGCCGGCCTTCAGGGCCTGTGGACCCGCTTCCAGGACCGCGGCCTCGCGGTGATCGGGGTCCCCTCGCCGGATTTCGGCAACCAGGAGCCCCTCGACGGGCCCGCCATCGCGGAAGCCGCGCGCAAGAACCACGGCGTCACCTTCCCGCTCACGGCCAAGACCCGCGTGCGGATGCCGGCCGCCCACCCGTTCTACGCCTGGGCGGCCGCCGAGAAGCCGGGGGAGACCCCGCGCTGGAACTTCCACAAGTACCTCGTCGCCCGCGACGGCTCGCTCGCCGCCGCCTTCGGCACGCAGGTGGAGCCCGCCGATCCGCGGATCATCAGCGCCATCGCGGCGGAGCTCGACCGGCCGGCGTGAGGACGCGCCGCCGGGGCGGAGCTCGACCGGCCGGCGTGAGGACGCGCCGCCGGGGCGCCCGGCTCAGGCCGCCGGCGCGGCCCGCCGGCCCGCGCCGGAAGCCCGCGCGGCGTCGATGAGGAGCGCCATCTCGGCCGCCGCCGCGGCCACGCGCTCGGCGACGCCCGGGTCGACCACGCGGCCGTCCGCGATCTCCTCGCCGCCCGCGTAGACCGCGGTCGGTGCGATGTGGGCGGCGAAGAAGCCGAAGAGCGGGCGCATCGCGTGCTCCACCACCAGGGCGTGGCGCTGGCCACCCCCGGTGGCCGCGAGCGCCACCGGCTTGCCGGCCAGGGCCTCGGGCTCGACGAAGTCGAAGACGTGCTTGAACAGCCCCGAATAGGCGCCCTTGTAGACCGGCGAGCCGACGATCAGCGCGTCCGCGCCCTCGATCGCCTCGATCAGCCGCGCGGCCGGGAGGGAGAGGCCGTCGCGCGTCAGCGCGCCGAGGCCGGGGCCGGCATCGATCAGGTCGAACACCCGCAGGTCGATGCGCTGGCGCAGCGCCAAGCCGGCGGCCACCGCCTCCACGAGGCTGCGGGTGCGCGACGGGCGGTTGATGCTGGCCGAAAAGGCGACGACGCGGGGCAGTGGCACGGGCTGTGGTCTCCGCTCGGTTCGGGTCGGCGCGCGGCGGCACGCGGTTCGGGCCCGGACCGATCCGGGAGAGAACGCGCCGCGCCGGCTTCGACTGCAAGGCCCGAGCCGAGGCGAAATGTCCCATATCCGGGTGAAGGGCCGGTTTCCGTCACGCCGTCGTCCGGATCCGGGACAAGGGTCAGCCCCGGAAGCGCCAGACGCTGGAGCGCTTGATCTCGGCATCCTCCAGGGCCCGCGTGACCGGGACCGCGTAGGTGGCGAGGGGTTCGAGGCGCGCCTTCGGCAGGTAGGCGCGGCCGGGATCGCCGATCAGCACGGTCATGCCCCGCGCGTGGAGGTCGCCGAGCCAGTCGCCGACCGCGCCGGCGAGGTCGCGCTCGTAGAAGATGTCCGCGGCCAGCACGAGGTCGGCCTCCGGCGCGGTGCCGATCAGGTCCTCGCCCGCGGCGGTGACGCGGTCCGCGACGCCGTTGGCCGCAGCGTTGAGGCCGATCGCCGGGATCGCGAAGGGGTCGAGGTCGCTCGCGGTGACGTGGGCCGCGCCCGCCAGCGCCGCCGCGATGCCGACGAGGCCGGAGCCCGCCGCGAAGTCGAGCACCCGGTGCCCCGCCGCGATCTCCGGGTTGTCGAGGACGTAGCGCGCGAGCGCCTGCCCGCCGGCCCAGGCGAAGGCCCAGAAGGGCGGCGGCAGGCCGATCTCGGCGAGCTCCTCCTCGGTCTTCTGCCAGAGCGCCGTCGCCTCGTCGGCGACGTAGAGGCGGATCTCCGGAGCGTGCGGCACGGGGCGAAGGCGCGTGTGGCTGCGGATGAAGCCGACGGGATCGAGCGGCGCGTTCATCGGGGCCTGGCTCACGCGGCCGCGAGTTCGCGGTAGATCCCCGCCACCGCCTCGGCCACCGCGGCCTCGGTGTAGCCGCCGGCCAGGATGCGGGCGCGGGCGGCCTTGCCGAGGGCGGCCACGAGGCCGGGATCGCCCGCGAGCCGGACGAGGGCCGCGGCGAGCGCCTGCGCGTCGCCGGGGGGGACGACGAGGCCCTCGACCCCGTCCCGCACCAGCGCGCGGCAGCCCGGCACGTCGGTGGTTAGGAGCGCGCGGCCGCAGGCGGCGGCTTCGAGGAGCGTGCGCGGCAGGCCCTCGCCGCCGCGGGAGGGCAGGCAGCCGACGTGGTGGGCGGCGAAGACCGACGCGGCGTCGCGGGTCGGCCCGTGCCAGGCGACCCCGTCCCGCGACCAGTCGCGGAGCGTCGCCTCCGGGACGGCCCGCCGGTTCGAGGGGTCGGGCGCGCCGTAAAGGCCGAGCTCCACGGCCGCGCCCTCGGCCCGCGCGAGCCGCACCGCTTCCACGGCGACGTCGACGCCTTTCGACCACAGCATCCGCGCGACGATCGCCACCCGCAGCGGCGGCTGCGCGGGCATCGGCTGCGGCGCGAAGGCCTCCGGATCCACCCCGGCGCCCCCCACGATCGTCACCGCCGTGTCGGCCGGGTCCAGGCCGAGCGCCCGGGCGTCGTCGGGATTCTCGAACAGGAAGCGCGTGCGGCGCGAGGCGAGGCCGCTGCGGATCAGGTGGCGCAGGCCCGTCCGGGCGAGGCGGCCGACCCGGTCCTCCCGCGCGCCGATCAGCCCGAGGCCGGTGACGGCGTAGATCCGGGCCGGCACCCCCGCCATCGCGGCCGCCGCGCCCCCGATCAGGATGCCGCGCAGGGCGATGCAGTGGACGATGTCGGCCTGCAGCGCCTTCAGGATCGCCGCGAGCTGGCCGGTGACGTAGCCCGAGGTCATCGGGTTGAGGCTCGATCGCTCGGCCTCCAGGGGCACCACCCGGGCACCGGTGGCCTCGATGGCGGCCCGGTGGTCGCGCACCCGCGTCACCACCGCCACCGAGAGGCCGAGCGCGATCGCGGCGCGGGCCATCGGCAGGAAGTGGGAGGCAAAGAACCAGTCCTCGGTGACGACGAAGACGAGGCGCTTCGGGGGGATCGGCGACGGGGCGAGCGCGGGCGTGTCCATCCGCGGCACTTAGCACGGGCGCCCGCCCACCGCCTCAGCCTCCGCGGCCCCGTTCTTCGAGGTCCGGGTGCGCCGCGCGGAGCTGGCCTTCCTGACGCGGGCCGCCCCCGGAACACCCGCGCGGGCCCGCCGGTTGTCGCCGAACGAACGGGAGGAGTTGCGTCGCATGGCGTCCGGCGTCGATGGGGGAGCGGTCGATCCGCGGGATGCGGCCTCGGAGGCCGGGCTTTCCTACGTCGACGACGGCATGGCGGGGCTGACCCGGCGCCGCAGTGGAAAGGGCTTCCGCTACCTCGACGCCAAGGGCGCGCCGGTGCGCGATCCGGCCACGCTCGCGCGCATCCGCGCCCTCGCGATCCCTCCGGCCTACACGGACGTCTGGATCTGCCCGCGTCGCAACGGCCACATCCAGGCGACGGGCCGGGACGCCAAGGGGCGCAAGCAGTACCGCTACCACCCCGATTTCCGCGAGGCGCGGGACTCCACCAAGTTCAGCCACATCATGCGCTTCGCCGACGCGCTGCCGGGCATCCGCACCCGCATCGACGCGGACATGCGCCGCCAGGGCCTGCCGCGCGAGAAGGTGCTGGCGACGGTGGTGCACCTCCTGGAGACGACGCTGATCCGCGTCGGCAACGACGATTACGCCCGGACCAACCGCAGCTACGGCCTGACGACGCTTCGCGACCCGCACGTCAAGATCGCGGGCTCCGCCCTGCGGTTCCGGTTCAAGGGCAAGAGCGGCAAGACCTGGGACCTCGCCGTGAAGGACCGGCGGGTCGCGCGCATCGTCAAGGCCTGCCAGGACCTGCCCGGCCAGGAACTGTTCCAGTACATCGACGGCGAGGGCACCCAGCGCGACGTGACCTCGGCGGACGTGAACGCCTACCTGCGCGAGATCACCGGCCAGGACATCACCGCCAAGGATTTCCGCACCTGGGCCGGCACGGTGCTGGCGGCCCTGGCGCTGCGCGCGTTCGAGGCGTTCGACAGCGAGGCCAAGGCCAAGAAGAACGTCCGCGCGGCGATCGAGGACGTGTCCGCGCGGCTCGGCAACACGCCGACGATCTGCCGCAAGTGCTACATCCACCCCGAGATCCTCGACTGCTACCTGGAGGGTGGACTCCTCCTGCAGATCAAGGACGCGGTCGACACCGAGCTTTGCGAGCAGCTGGACGCGCTGAAGCCCGAAGAGGCCGCCGTCCTGACCCTGCTGCGCACCCGTCTGGAGGCGGCGGAATCGGAGGCGAAGGCTTCGCCGGAGCGGCGCAAGACGCCGGCACGCAAGACGCCGGCACGCAAGACCTCCGCACCCAAGACCTCGGACAGGAAGCCACCGCCGAAGAAGGCGCGGAAGCCCGCGGGGGGCCGGACGCGCGGTCAGCCGGCCGCGGCGGCCTCGCCGAGCGCCGGCTGACCGCGGCGCGGCTCCGCCTCCCCCGGACTCCTCACGGCATCGCGACCGGAGATCGATTGCGCCCGATTGATCCTGCGCTACCTTCCGTCGAACCCGCATGGCGGGCAGACCCGCATCGCGGGCAGAACAGAACGACAGGAGGAAGCATGCCCAATCCTGCAACCGGCGACCCCGGTGGCGGGCGGTCCTGGGGACCGCACAACACCGTGACGGTGGTCGATCCCTCACCCGTCAACTGGCTCTCCATCACCTGGAACACCATGGAGGAGGCCAACCGCGTCGACCATGCCGGCATCGGCCAGCCGAGCCTGGCGCGGAGCTGGCAGTGGCTCGACGACGAGACGCTGGAGCTGAAGATGCGCGAGGCCGTCTACCAGGACGGTGAGCGCTTCGACGCCCGCATGTTCAAGCTTGGCTTCGACAAGGTCCAGGAATGGACCAACCCGCACCCGCCGGGCGCCTTCCTGAACTTCGCCCGCGACGTGACCTGCGAGGTCGTGGACGACGAGACCGTGCGGATGCGTTTCCCCGGGGGCGATTCGGCGGCCCTGATGAAGCTGCGAGGCATGCACCTGCCCTCCACGCGCTTCTGGAACGAGTGGGGCTTCGTCGACCCGAAGACGGGCTCGGCCGAGGGCCATTGGTGAGTGATCGACGCGCCTGGTCCGTGGGGGACTGGCCCGTTCGTGCTCACTGAAGGCGTCTCGCTGATCGAGTCCCGGTCCGACCGGGTCGTCCTCGAGCCCAACGAGAGCTACTGGAATCCCGACCGCACGCCGACGGTCCGGATCGTCTACGACAATGCCATCGGCAAGGCCGAGGCCATCCGCTCGGTGGCGGAGGGCGATGGCCGCGTCGACGTGGTGTTCGACCTCACGCCCGACGAGGCCAAGGCCTTTCCGGCGAGCGAGCACGGGCGCATCCAGACGAAGGCCGCGAAGGCGATCCTCTGCGGCGTCTTCAACGAGCGGAGCCCGGATTCGCCCTGGCGCGACCCGGCCCTGCGCCGCGCCCTCAACGCGGCGATCGACCGGCAGTTCGTGCTCGACACCGGCGCGCACGGCTACGGGACGGTCATCCCGGCCTTCATCCAGCCCGGCCGGTACGGCGCGGACCCGGAGATGCGGCCGATCCCGCACGACGCGGAGGCGGCGCGGGCCGCCCTCGATCGCCTGCCCCGGCGGGAGATCGTGGTCGTCGGCTCGCCCTCGCAGCAGGGGGTGGTCGCGGCGATCGGTGAGTGCCTGGCGAAGGTCGGGCTCACGGTGCGCCCGGTCATCTCCAAGGAGGAGCCGCCGGAGGATTTCGACGTCAAGCTCGAATGGTACTTCGACTGGACGCCGCAATATCCGGTGGCCTGCGTGCACCGCGAGTTCTTCGGGGCGGACGGCGTCCTGCGCCAGGGCCCCGCGGATCCGGCCTTCGACGCCCTCTACGCGAAGCTCCTGCGCACCAACCGGGAGCCCGAGCAGGAAGGTGTCGTGCGCGAGGTGGAGCGCTTCATCCAGGACGAGGCCAAGTGCCTGTTCCTGTACGCGCCCTTCACCCTGTTCGCGGTCTCTGACCGGGTGGCCTTCACGCCCTACGACACCTGCATGTCGGAGCTCGCGGAGACCCGCATCAAGGGCTGAACGACCGGGCGCGGTGCGAGCCTCCGCACCGCGCCCTCCCCCGCGACGGGCTCAGTCGAGGACAGGCGATGATCGTCGCGACGGCCGGGCACATCGACCACGGCAAGACCGCGCTCGTGCGGGCGCTCACCGGCATCGACGCCGACCGCCTGCCCGAGGAGAAGGCCCGCGGCATCACCCTCGATCTCGGCTTCGCCTACGGGCAGGTCGGCGCCGCGCCCCTCGGCTTCGTCGACGTCCCGGGCCACGAGCGGCTGGTGCGCACCATGGTGGCGGGCGCCACCGGCGTCGATTGCGCGCTCCTCGCGGTGGCGGCCGACGACGGCGTGATGCCCCAGACCCGCGAGCACCTCGCGATCCTCGACCTGCTCGGCCTCGACCGCGGCCTCGTGGCGATCACCAAGTTCGACCGCGTCGGGCCGGAGCGCCTCGCCGCGCTCGGCACCGAATTGCGCGCCGTCCTGGCCGGGACGGCGCTCGCCGGCGCCCCGATCCTGCCCTGCTCCGCCCGGACCGGTGCCGGCCTCGCGGAGCTGTCCGCCGCGCTCGCCGGGCTCGCCGCCCTGCCCCGGCGCGGGCTCCCGGCCGAGGCGGGCTTCCGCCTTGCCATCGACCGCCACTTCACGCTGCCGGGCGTCGGTCTCGTGGTGACGGGGGCGGTCCATGCCGGCACGGTGCGGGTGGGCGACCGGCTCACCCTCTCGCCGGGCGACCGCGAGGTGCGCGTGCGCGGCATTCGCGCCCAGGACCGGGAGGCCGAGCACGGCCGGGCCGGCGAGCGCTGCGCCCTCAACATCGTGGGGCCCCGTCTCTCCCGCGAGGACCTGCACCGGGGCGACTGGCTCCTCGCGCCGGACCTCCACGCCCCGGCGACGCGCCTCGACGTGCGCCTGCGCCTGCTGCCCGGCGAGGCCCGGGACCTGCGGCACCGGACGCCCGTTCAGCTCCACCTCGGGGCCGCCGCGGTCGCCGGCCGCGTGCTGCTCCTCGACGAGCGCGCCCTCGCGCCCGGCGAGGAGGCACTGGCGCAGGTGACGCTCGACGCGGCCATCGGCGCCCTCGGCGGCGACCGCTTCGTGCTGCGCGACGTCTCGGCCCGGCGCACCCTCGGCGGCGGCCGGGTCATCGATCCGTTTGGGCCCCGCCGCGGCCTGCGCAGCCCGAGCCGCCGCGCGATGCTCGATGCCCTCGCGGAGCCCGATGACGGGGCGGCCCTGGCGCGGGCCCTGGCGGCGGCCGAGGGCGGGCTCGACCTCGACCATTTCCGCCGCATCCGGAACATCGCCGCCGCGCGGGAGCCGGCGCTCCTCGGCGCGGCGGCGGCGGTCGCGATTCCCGGCCCCGCCGGGCGCCTCGGCTTCGCCGGGACCCGCCTCTCGGCCCTCGGCGCGCAGATCCTCGCCGCCCTCGACGCGCGGCACGCGGCGGAGCCCGATGATCCGGGCCTCACCCTCGACGAGATCCAGGCGCTCACACCCCGGGCGCTCCACGCCGCCCTGCGGCCGACGCTCACGGGCCTCATCGAGGCGGGAGCGGTCGCGCGGCGCGGCCGCGTCTTCCACCGACCCGGGCATCGCGTGCGCCTCGCCCCGGTCGATGCCGAGCTGTGGGAGCGGATCCGCGCCCTGCAGGGTGCCGCCGGCCTCGACCAGCTGCGCATCGCGCACCTCGCCGAGAGCCTGAGCGTCGAGCCGGACGAGATCCGCCCGCTGCTGGACAAGCTCGGTCGCCTCGGCTGGCTCCGCCGCATCTCGACGTCCTACTACGTCCTGCCCGCGGCCGCTGCCGCGTTGGCCGAGCTGGCCGAGCGGGTGGCCGCGGGGCACCCGGAGGGCCTCCTCACGGTCGGAAGCTTCCGCGAGGCTGCCGGGATCGGGCGCAACATCACCATGCCGCTCCTGGAGCACTTCGACGCCGCGGGCTTCACCACCCGCCTTCACGAGGGCCGCCGGATCCGGGGCGACCGGCAGGCGATCTTCGCAATCGAGGACGCCGGGGCATGACCGGCACGGCGGATGCACCCCGGCCGAACGCGCGGACGCTGAGCGCGGGGTGCGTCCGGCAGGATCGTGCCGCGTATCAGGCGCCGATGCGCAGACCCGCCGGTCCGTCCTCGAGGCGGCCGACGATCGCGGCGGAGGGGTAGTCCGCCGCGCGGATGCGGTCGCGGATCTCGCTGGCCCGGGCCGGCGCGCAGGAGAGCAGCAGGCCGCCCGAGGTCTGCGGATCGGTGAGGAGATGGCGACGCCAGTCCGGAAACGCCGGCGGCAGCACCACCTCGGCACCGAAGGCCGCCCAGTTGCGGTGCGAGGCCCCGGTGACGAAGCCGGCCCGCGCGAGTGCCTCGGCATGAACGAGGAGCGGCACGGCCTCCCGCTCGATCACCAGGGACAGGCCCGCGCCCCGGGCGACTTCGAGCCCGTGCCCGACGAGGCCGAAGCCGGTGACGTCCGTCATGGCGTGCACGTCCGGGTCGCGGGCGAGGTCCGCGCCGACCCGGTTGAGCAGCGTGGTGGTACCGACGAACTCCGCGTAGCCGCCCTCCGGCAGGGCGTCCCGCTTGATCGCGGCGGAGTAGACCCCGACGCCGAGGGGCTTCGTGAGGATCAGGGCGTCGCCCGCGCGCGCATCGCTGTTCCGGCGCACGTCCGCCCGCCGGCAGGTGCCGATGACCGCGAGGCCGTAGATCGGCTCGGGGGTGTCGATGGAATGGCCGCCCGCGACCGGGATGCCGGCCTCGGCGCAGAGGCTGGCGCCGCCGCGCAGGATCGCCGCCACGGTCTCGGGGGCGATCCGGCCCACCGGCATGCCGAGGATCGCGAGCGCCATCAGCGGGCGCCCGCCCATGGCGTAGACGTCCGAGATGGCGTTCGTCGCGGCGATGCGGCCGAAATCGTGGGGGTCGTCCACCATCGGCGTGAAGAAGTCCGTGGTGGCGATCAGGCAGGTGCCGTCGTCGAGGGCCCAGACCGCTGCGTCGTCCGACGTCTCGTTGCCGACGAGGAGGCGCTCGAACGGCCCCGCCACGGGCTGGTCTGCCAGCAGGCCGCGCAGCACCGCCGGATCGAGCTTGCAGCCGCAGCCGCCGCCGTGGGCGAGGCTCGTCAGGCGGACGGGGTCGGCGGTCATGGTCGCTCCTCGTGAGGCCGCGCGCCGTGTCGGTGGGCGCCGCTCCCCGCACCCCCTAGCATCGGCGCCCGCGAACGGGGAGGATGCGTCGGCCTCAAGGCCACCGACGACCGGGATTCCGATTGCGCGCGATCGGGTCCCAGGCTGGCCGGAATCGATAACCCCCGAGCACCGGAACGGAGACCCGACACGATGATTGACTGGGTTCGCGGCGTCCTGCTGTCCGTCGCGCGCGCCACTGGCCGGACAGGCGCCGCCATTGCCTGGACAGGCGTCGCTCTAGGCTGGACAGGCGTCGCCCTCGCGCAGGGGGCGGCAGCGCCGACCTTCGTCTTCACGGGCATCCCCGACCAGGACGAGAGCCGCCTCGTCGAGCGCTTCGGACGGGTCGCGGCGTATCTCGAAGGCAAGCTCGGCGTGCCCGTTCGCTACATCCCGGTGAAGAACTACCCAGCCGCGGTCACCGCGTTCACCAACGGGCAGGTGCAGCTCGCCTGGTTCGGCGGCTTCACGGGCGTGCAGGCCCGGCGGGCGGTGCCGGGCTCCCAGGCCATCGCGCAGGGCGCGGAGGACGCCGCCTTCAAGACCTACCTCATCGCGAACGCCGGGACGGGGCTCACCAAGGGCGCGGACTTCCCGCAGGGCATCTCGGGCAAGACCTTCACGTTCGGCTCCCGCGCCTCGACCTCCGGCCGGCTGATGCCCGAGTTCTTCATCCGCCAGGCCTTCGGCAAGGCGCCGGAGGCAATGTTCGCCCGGGTGGGCTTCTCGGGGGATCACAGCCGGACGATCCAGCTCGTGCAGTCCGGCGCCTTCGCGGTCGGCGCCGTCGACCACTCGGTCTGGGACCTCGACACCAAGGCCGGCAAGGTCGACGCGCGGGCGGTGTCGGTGATCTGGGAGAGCCCGCCCTTCCCGGACTACCAGTGGACGGTGCGGGGCGACGCAGACGCGGTCTACGGCGCGGGCTTCACCGAGCGCCTGCGGGCGGCGCTCACCGGCATCACCGACCCGGCCATCCTGGAGCCGTTCGGCCGCTCGCGCTTCATCCCCGTGACGAATGCCGCCTACGAGCCGCTCATCGAGGTCGGCCGGTCCACGGGCCTCCTCGACTGAGCCCGCCCGCCTTGAACCCGCCCGTCATCGCGCTGCGCGGCGCCTCGGCCGCCTATGACGGGCGGCCGGTGCTGCGGGACATCGACCTGACGATCCATGCCGGCGAGCGGGTCGCGCTGATGGGCCGCTCGGGCGCCGGCAAGTCGACCCTGATCGGGCTCATCCACGCCGAGGCCGCGGCGCGCATCGCCCTGGTACCGCAGGCGGCGGCGCTGGTGCGCACGCTCTCGGTGTTCCACAACGTCTACATGGGCCGGCTCGACCGCAACCCGACGCTGCACAACCTGCGCAATCTCGTCTGGCCGGCCGCCGCCGACTGGCGGGCGGTCGAGGCCGTGCTCGCCCGGGTCGGCCTGTCGGAGGCGATCCGCGCCAAGGCCGGCGCGCTCTCGGGCGGCCAGCAGCAGCGGGTCTCGGTGGCCCGCGCCCTCTACAACGGCCGCCCGATCCTCCTCGCCGACGAGCCGGTCTCGGCCCTCGACCGGGCGCAGGGGGCGCTCGTCCTGACCGAGATGGCCCGCACCCACGAGACCCTCGTGCTCGCCCTTCACGACGTCGCCCTCGCCCTCGCCCACGCGGACCGGATCGTGGTGCTGGAGGCCGGCCGCATCGTGCTCGACGCCCCCGCGCGCGATCTCGATGCGGCGACGCTCGCGCCCTACTACGAGCGCGCCGCGTGAGCGACCCGCGGGGCCGGGCCCCGTCCGCCTGGGCGGGTCGACTGCCGGAGCCCGGCTACGCCGCCCTGAGCGGCTGGTTCGTCGCCGCGGCGCTCGGCGCGCTTCTCCTCGCGGATCTCCAGGTCTCGAGCCTCGCCCCCTTCGCCGAGCTCAAGCGCCTGCTCGGCGGCCTGATCCATCCCGACCTTCTGTCGGTGGAGGGATGGAGCATCGTCCACACGGTGGCCTTCGCGGTGCTCGGCGTCGGGCTCGGCGCGGGCGCGGGCTTCCTCCTCGCGATCCCCTTCGCGCGATGGCGGAGCGTCCGCATCCTCTGCGCGGGCCTGCGGTCCGTGCACGAGCTGTTCTGGGCGCTGCTGCTGATGCAGGTCTTCGGCCTCTCGGCGACGACCGGCATCCTCGCCATCGCCCTCCCCTACGCGGGCATCTGCGCCAAGGTCTATTCCGAGATCATCGAGGAGGCCGACCTCTCGGCGCTGCGCGTCCTGCCCCCCGGCACCGGCGCGGTCTCGGCCTTCGCCTACGCGCGTCTGCCGGAGGTCGCGGCGGCCTTCCGGCACTACACGCTCTACCGCCTCGAATGCGGGATGCGCTCGACCCTGGTGCTCGGCTTCATCGGCTTGCCCACCCTGGGCTTCCACCTCGAATCCGCCTTTCGGCAGGGTCGCTACGCGGAGGCCGGCGCGCTCCTGCTCGTCTTCTACGTGCTGATCGGCAGCCGCCGCCTCTGGGTCCGGCCCGCGACCCTGCCGGTGCTGGCGGTCGGGAGCCTGCTGGCCCTGCCGCCCATGGTCGGGACGACCGACGTGGGCGCGAGCCTCGCGCGCTTCCTCGGCCACGACATCGTGCCGGCGCCCCTGCGCGGCGCGGCCCTCGACACGGCGGACACCTGGATCCGCCTCTGGGCCTGGCTGCGGCCGATCCTGGTCGATCAGGTGCTTCCCGGCACCCTCAACACGCTCGTCCTGGCGCAACTCGCCCTGGTGGCCACGGGCCTCGGGGCGCTGCTGCTCTTCCCCCTCGTCTCCCGGCGCTTCGCAGGCCCGGTCGGGCACCCCCTCGGCCGCGCACTCCTCGTGACCGTGCGCTCGACGCCCGAGTACATGCTGGCCTACGTGGCGCTGCAGCTCCTCGGGCCATCGATGCTGCCCGCGATCCTGGCGCTCGCGATCCACAATGCCGGCATCGTCGGCTTCTTGATGGGGCGGCACGCCGACGCCCTGCCCTACCGCCCCGACGCGTCGCGCGGGCTCGATCTCTACGCCTACGAGACGGTACCGCGGCTCTACGGGCAATTCCTCGCCTACCTGCTCTACCGCTGGGAGATCATCCTGCGCGAGAGCGCGATCCTCGGCATCCTCGGGGTGGCGACCCTCGGCTTCTACGTGGATGCGGCGATCTCCGAATTGCGCCTCGACGTGGCTGCGGTGCTGATCGTCGCCTGCGCCCTCCTGGCCGTCGGCGTCGATGCGCTCTCTCGCGGCCTGCGGCGTGCGCTGCGCATCAGCAGCCTGCCGACCCGCCTGTCCGGGACGGACCGGCCGCCCGCGCCGGCCCGCTGAGGCCGCGGAGGGCCGTCAGGTCTTCGGGCAGGCGCTGCCGCTCGGCAGCACCACCTCGTCGTCGGCGCCGCTCGTGTAGGGGGTTCCCTGGCGCGTCGGCCAGACCACCGTGCGGGTGATCGGGAAGCTGCTCGTCGCGGCACCGAAGAGCTGCGCGTAGGAGGTGCCGAGCATCGGCGCGTAAGTCATCGAGACCTCGGCCACGACGAGGCGCATGCCGTTCCGGTTGTAGATCGGGGGGATCACGAGGTCGGCGCCCGCCACGCCCACCGGGCGCGCGACGATGTTGGAGCCCGCCGACGAGCACACCCGGATCGTGCGCGTGCTGCCGACCATGTAGACCCCGATGGCGCTCACCCGCATGGCGACGCCGGACGCCGAGAACGGCGTGAGCACCAGCTTCGAGGCGGTGAAGATGTCGCCCATGGTGCCCGAAGCCATCGGCGAGACGGTGTCGCCCAGGGAGGTGAGGTCGGCGAGCGTCCGCGTCAGCACGGAGACCCGCCGAACGTTCATGGTCGCCCGGGCGATCTCCGAACCGCCGACCAGAAGGGCGAGCATGAGCGGCGCGATCAGGGCGAACTCGATGGCGGCGACCCCGGAGCGCGCCCGCGCGAAGGCCAGCCGGGCCGGCCGCTTCTCTGTGCCGCGCGCGCCCATCGGCTAGAACGGCTCGGTGCGGAACACGAGCACCGACTGCAGCAGCCGTGATCCGTCCGAGAAGGTCGGCGTGATGCCGAGCATGTTGAACCAGGTGGGGTACTTCACGGCGGCCTGGACCACGACGATCGTGCTCGCCCCCGCATTGGCGTAGCGGGTGCCGAAATCGGCGGTCCAGCCCCGGGTCGCGGCGTCGAGCGGGTTGCGGGCGGTGCCGGCCGCGACCGAGGCGAAGGTCTGGACCTCGAGCTTCACGCTCGGGCAGTCGAAGATCGTCGGCCGGGTCTTGCCGCGCGCCTGGCAGAACTGCGTGCGCAGGTTCGCGAGCAGGACCGTGGTGTCGGTGACGCCCTGGTTCGACGCCTGGAACTGCCCGATCTGGATCGAGCGGGCCGTGTCCACCAGGGCATCGTCGAGGGTCTGGCTCGCCCAGAAGGTCAGGCCCGTGTCGACGAGCCCGGTGAGGAGCACGAGGAAGGGGAAGGCCAGCACCCCGAACTCCACCGCCGTCGTGCCCCGACGGGCGCCGCCGAAGCGGCGCAGCGCCGCGCGGGCGCGGGAGGCTCCCGCGCGAGACTGAGCAATCGTGGGTTGGCCATGCCGCATGACCCCACACCTACGGTCGCGGTGCTAACGCCGACTTAAACGGGCCGGCAACCGGGCGCGGAACCTCGACGGCTTGGTTAAACCGGGTCCTTCAAGCCAGCAGAATTTCTAAAGCCTGTGCAAAGTGCCGTGTCCGCATGTCGGATAGCCGTCGATCCCGAGGGTTTGGGAGGACAAAGTTTTAAGAAACAACCGCCAGTAGCATCTTCTCGACGGAGGTGTGTGATGGTGGAGTTCGGGCGCTATTTCCGCGATCGGCGCGGCAACGTGGCCGTGATCTTCGCCGTCACTGCCATCCCGCTCGTCTTCCTCACCGGGGCAGCCGTCGATTACGGACGCGCCTCGGCGCTCCGCGCGCGGCTTCAGAACGCCGTCGACGGCACGGCGCTCACCCTGTGCCAGACGCCGCTGACGACCACGAACGCCGCCCTCGACGCGCAGGCGGTCAGTCTCGTCGGCGCCTACATGCCGGAGGGCGCGACGGTGACGACGCCCCTGCCCGTCACCAGCAATCCGCGCCAGATCACCGTCAAGGCCTCGGGCAGCTTCACGACCTCCTTCACGCGCATCCTCGGCGTGCAGAAGATCCCGGTCGACGCGACCTCGCAATGCGCGACGCCGATGCCGCAGACGTTCGAGATCGGCATCGCCCTCGACACGACGGGGTCGATGAACAATTCCGGCGGCTCGGGCACGAAGCTTGCCGCGGCCCAGCAGGCGGCCAAGAACTTCATCGACTACGTCTACTCGAACAACGCCTTCAGCGCCGACACCAAGATCTCCCTCGTGCCCTTCGCGAGCGGCGTGGCGGTCGACCCGAACACCTACGGCGCGTCGACCATCTGGATCGACGGCGGGGCGAAGTCGTCCTTCCACTGGAACAACGTCAGCTTCGCGAGCGCCAACGCAACCGTGAAGGCGAAGATCAAGAACCGCTTCGACATCTTCGCGCAGCTCAAGACCCTCAACGCGAACTGGGGCTGGGCAGGCTGCCTGGAGACCCTGCCCTATCCGCTCAACGTGAACGACGCCGCCCCGGCGATCACCAACCCGGACAGCTACTTCGTGCCGATGCTGGCGCCCGACGAGCCGGGCGGGGACACCAAGAGCTACTCCGTCATCGCGAAGTCCGCGAACGACACGTCACCCAAGACGGACGATCGTTACTCGGTTTCGTCGGGACAGACCTATGCGAACAGCTACCTGGAGGACCATACGAACCAGTCCGGCTGCGACGCCGCAACGATGAATCCCCAGGAGGCGGGCATGCGCGCCTGCAAATACTACGGCGCAAATGCCTACTCGTCTTCGAGCTCGAACTGGATCGGCGTCGCGAATGGGCCGAACTTCCTCTGTACGAGCAAGCCCCTGCAGCGCCTCACCAACGACACCACGAAGCTCAAGGCCCTGATCACCAGCTTAGTCGCGTCGGGCAGCACGAACATCTTCGAAGGGTTCATGTGGGCCTGGCGAACCATCTCCCCGATCAGCGTTTTCGCGGAGGCGGCGCCATACAATTCCAACACGGTCCGCAAAGTCTTGATCCTGATGACCGACGGCGAGAACACCTGGAATACGAATTCGGGACTCGGACTTACGAATGCCAAGGGCTCTCTGTACGGGCCGATGGGATACGTGACCAACGATGACGGCACCACCGTCGCGGGCGCATCCGGGAAATCCGGCCGCCTGATCACCGGAACGGCCAACCCGACGAACGACACGCAGTCCCGGGCGGCGATCGACGCCCTGACGCAGCAGGCCTGCACCAACGCCAAGGCCCAGGGCATCGCGGTCTACACGATCGGCTTCAGCACCAGTTCGGATGCGATCGACAAGCCCGGCCTGGCTCTCCTGCAGAACTGTGCTAGCTCCTCCGCCCAGGCCTACGTGGCGAACGACTCGACCGGCCTGATCACGGCCTTTGAGCAGATCGCCAAGAGCATCGGCAAGCTGCGCATCACGCGGTGACGGAGGCGGCTCAGGAGGCCGGGCGCGAGGCCGGCGCGGCCCGCAGCGGCAGGTGCACGGTGAAGCGCGTCCCCTCGCCGAGCGCCGATTCGAGGCCGATGCGTCCGCCGAGCGCCCGCACCAGCGTCTTGACGTGGGCGAGGCCGATGCCCTCCCCGGGGCGGTCCTGCCGGCCGGAGCGGCGGAACAGCTCGAACACGCGGGCATGATCGGCGGGCTGAATGCCGCGTCCGTTGTCCCGCACCGTGAAGACCGCGAACTCCGCGCCCGCCCAGCCCGTGACCGTGATCCGCCCGGGCCGCGTGGGATCGAGGTACTTGATCGCGTTGTCGATGAGGTTGCCGAAGATCTGCTCGACGGCGAGCCGGTCGGCGTTGATCGCCGGCAGCGGCCCGATCTCCACGGCGGCGCCGGCTGCGTCCGCCTGATGGCGCTGTGCGTCGGCGATGCCCCGGACGAGGGCGCCCATGTCGAGGGCTTCGGGCCGGTATTGGCGCTTGCCCTCCCGCGACAGGCGCAGGATCGCCCCGATCAGCCCGTCCATCTTGGACACCGCGGCCCGGATGAAGCCGAGGGATTCGCGGAAGTCCTCCGCGATGGTCTCCGCAGCAGGGTGCCCCGCGAGCGCCTCCGCGACCTCGCCGCGCAGCAGGTCGAGCTCGCTCGTGAAGCCCATGATGTTGACGAGCGGAGCGCGCAGGTCGTGGCTCACGATGTAGGCGTAGCGCTGCACCTCCTCGTTCGCCTCGCTCAGGGCGAGCGTCGTCTCGCGGGCCTCGGTGATGTCGGTGTTGGTGCCGAACCAGCGCGCGATGGCGCCGCTCTCGTCGCGGATCGGCCGGGCTCGCGACAGGAACCACCGGTAGGCGCCATCGGCGCCCCGCAGCGGAAAGGTGTCCTCCCAGGGCTCACCGCTCGCGATGTGGCGGGTGAACTTCTCCGCGGCTGCGTCCAGGTAGTCGGGATGGTGGAGCTTGCGCCAGCCCGAGTCGCGCATCTCCTCCATGGTCGTTCCGGTGTATTCGAACCATCTTTGGTTGTACCAATAGAGGTCGCCCGCCGGGTCGGACATCCAGGCGAGCTGCGGGATGGCGTTGGCCATCACGCGGAAATCGCTCTCGCGGGCGATGACCTCGGCCTCCGCCTGCTTGCGATCCTCGATGTCGATGCAGACGCCCGCCCACTCGAGGATGTCCCCGTCCTCGTCGAGCACCGGCGCGGCGCGGGCGTTGAACCAGCGGTAGAGACCGTCGGCGCCGCGGACGCGGTACTCGATGACGTAGCGGGCATGGCCCGCCACTGCCGCGTTCCAGGCCGCGGAGGTCGGCGCCCGGTCGTCCGGGTGCAGGGCGTCCAGCCAGCCCCAGCCCGCGACCGCCTCGGGCGACTGCCCGGTGTAGGCACGCCAATCCGGCATGTCCTGCACCCGCCCCTCGGCATCGGTCGTCCAGGTCATCTCGGCGATGGCGGCGACGAGGGCGCGGTGGCGCTTCTCGGAGAGCGTGGGCACGGGGGAGTCTCCGGTCGGGTCGGCCGAGCTATAGGGTGCGCCCTCGCCGGGCGGAAGCGCGCCGCCGGTCGCGATGCGAGGCGACCCGGCTGATGCCCGGGCGCGTCCCCTTGCCCGCTCTCTCGATCCTGCTAAGGGGTTGGGATGCCGCTGCCGGCCGCGCATCATGCCGGGCCGAGGCGCGGCCCGGCGCCTCCGGGGAGCGCAGCGTGAGCCCAGTCCACATCATCATGATCGAGGACGACGAGGGGCACGCGCGGCTCATCGAGCGCAACATCCGCCGCGCCGGCGTCAACAACGCGATCACCGCCTTCCGCGACGGCACGTCGGCGCTCGCCCACCTCCTCGGGGCGGACGGGACGGGGGCGTCGAATGCCGGCAAGCCGCTCCTGATCCTGCTGGACCTCAACCTGCCGGACATGACCGGCATCGACATTCTCGCGCAGGTGAAGGCCAACCAGCACCTCAGGCGCTCGCCCGTGGTCGTGCTCACGACCACGGACGACCAGCGCGAGATCCAGCGCTGCTACGACCTCGGCTGCAACGTCTACGTGACGAAGCCGGTGAACTACGAGGGCTTCTCCAACGCGATCCGGCAGCTCGGGCTGTTCTTCTCGGTGATGCAGGTCCCGGAGACGGCCTGACGGCGATGGCGCGCACCTTCAGCCTTCCGGAGCGTTCGCCCGCCGGAACGACCCCGTGAGCGCCGGAGGCGCCTCGCCCGGGCCCGGCGTACGGCTCCTCTACATCGACGACGATGCCGGCCTCGTGCGCCTCGTGGCGCGCGCCCTGAAGGCGCGGGGCTGGAGCGTCGAGCACGCCGTCGACGGGGCGAGCGGGCTCGCGCGGATCGCGGCCGGCGGCGTCGACGCGGTGGCCCTCGACCACCACCTCCCGGCCGAGACCGGGCTCGACATCCTCGCGCGCATCCGGGCGCTGCCGAGCCCGCCGCCCGTCATCTACGTCACGGGCTCCGAGGACCTGCGCATCGCGGTGGCCGCCCTCAAGGCGGGGGCCGGCGACTACGTGCTCAAGGACCTCGCCGGCCACTTCCGCGAACTCCTCGGCGAGGCCGTGCAGGCGGCCCTGGAACAGGAGCGGCTCCGCCGCGAGAAGCTCGAGGCCGAGGAGCGGCAGCGCCTGCTCATGCAGGAGCTCGGGCACCGGGTGAAGAACACGCTGGCCCTCGTCCAGGCCATCGCGGCCCAGACCCTGCGGGGCGAGGCCAGCCTGGCCGAGGCCCGGGAGGCGTTCGAGGCGCGCCTCATCGCCCTCGCGCAGGCGCACGACCTCCTGCTCCAGGGCAGCTGGACGGAGGCGGACCTCGCGAGCCTCGTCGCCGGCGCGGTGCGCATCCTCGCCCCCGGCGAGGCCGGGCGCTTCCGCATATCCGGGCCGGACCTGACCCTCGGGCCGCGCTCGGCGCTCTCGTTCGCGCTGGCCCTGCACGAGCTCGGCACCAACGCGACGAAGTACGGGGCGCTCTCGACCGACGCGGGCGAGGTGGCGATCACCTGGTCGATCGAACGGGCCGGCGAGGTGCCGACCCTCGACTTCCGTTGGCGCGAGGCGGGCGGCCCCGCCGTCGCGCCGCCCCGGCGCAAGGGTTTCGGGTCCCGCCTGATCGAGCGGAGCCTCGCGCAGGGCCTCGGCGCGGACGTGACCCTCGCCTACCCGCCGGAGGGCGCGACCCTGTCGGTCAGGGTGCCGCTCGAAGCCGTCCAGCGGCTCTGACGGGGCGGCTCCGCGGCCGGGGCGGTGTCAGAATGGGTTCAGTCCGCATAGGCAAGTCCGCCGCGGCCGGTCCATACTCGGCCGATGAGCGAGAGTTCCGCCACCCCCGACGCGCCCGGCCTCGACGACCTCTACGCGGCCTTCGAGCGGGAGGAGCGGGCCGGCATCGTCGCCGCCATCGTGTTCTCGGCCTTCGACGCCTATTACCGGGCCTCGCGGGCGATCCCCCACCAGGTCCAGGCCGCCTTCGAGGCGCGGGACTGGCCCGAGACCCTGCGGCTGTCCCGCGAGCGCCTGTCGGTCTACGCCCGCGCGGTGGCGGGCCTCGCGCCGGACCTCGCCGCGGCCGCCCCCGAGCTCGCGCGCGACGCCGCGACGTGGAGCCTGATCGAGGCGGCCTACCGCGCCCGCATCGCCGATCGCTACGAGGCCGACCTCGCCTTCGCGTTCCTGTCCTCGATCCGCCGCGACCTCTGCGCGGAGCCCTGGCGACCGGTGAGCTACGCCGAGCGGGAGGCGCCCGGCCTCGACCACCCGGGCTCCGTCCTGACACGCCTGTCCGCGACGGTGCCGGTGCGGCCGGCGGATGTCCAGCGCATGCTCGCCGTCGGCGGCCTCCGGGCGTCCTGGCGCGACCTTGCCGCGGATGCCCGCCTCGTCGGCCTGGAGATCACCCGGGCGCTGCTGCGCCGCGGGCTCAAGGGCGGCGACGCG
This sequence comes from Methylobacterium sp. A54F, assembly GCF_053346035.1. Taxonomy (NCBI): domain Bacteria; kingdom Pseudomonadati; phylum Pseudomonadota; class Alphaproteobacteria; order Hyphomicrobiales; family Methylobacteriaceae; genus Methylobacterium; species Methylobacterium sp. A54F. The sequence continues at coordinate 52,874 of NZ_JBKFBF010000006.1, forward strand.
CTCGCCATCGACATGGTGGAGGCGGGCTTCTTCCGCGACCGGGGCGCGGCGCTCGTCGGGCGGATCGAGGCGGGCGAGGGCCCGCCCCTGCCCCTGATGATCATGGTCCTGCACGGTCGCGACGGCCTGTTCGTGGACGCGGTCCTGACCGAGGGCGACGACCTGCAATACGCCTTCTCCTCGACGCTCGCGAACTTCCACGTCACCAACCCGCGCTACCACGAGCTCGCGGCCTTCCTGCACGGGCTGATGCCGCGGCGCCCCATCGGCACCCACTACTCGACCATCGGCTTCAACCACGTCGGCAAGGGCGCGGTGATGCGCGAGATCCTGGCCGAGCACGCCCGCACGGGCGAGCGCCTCGACACGGCGGCGGGCTTTCGCGGCACGGTGGCGATCGGTTTCTCGATGCCCTCGTCGCGCTACGTGATGAAGATCATCCGCGACCGGCCGACCTCGGGCTACAAGTGGGGCCACTTCCCGGGCGTTCGGGCGGTGCTCGACAAGTACGATCTCGTCCACGGCGCGGACCGCGCCGGCTCGATGCTGGACAACATCCTCTACACCAACGCCTCGCTGCCGGCCGATCTGTTCGCGCCGGCGCTGCTGGACGAATTGCTGGAGGCCGGCGCCGGCACCGTGAGCCGCCACGGGGACGCGGTGCTGTTCGGGCACCTGATCGCCCAGATGAAGATGACGCCGCTGCCGCTTTTCCTGGAGACCGCCTCCAGCGAGGAAGCCGTGCGGGCAGTCCTCAACCTCGGCGACTGCATCAAGAACAACGCCGCCGCGAACCTGTTCAACCGAGACCTCGACGGGCGCAACTACGGCGTCAGCGCCGTACGGCGCGTGTTCCTGTTCGACTACGACGCGGTCGAGCCGCTGACCAACGTGAAGATCCGCACCAACCTCGGCCGCGAGGACGGCGAGGAGGGCATCCCGGACTGGTACTTCGAGGAGGGCACGGTGTTCCTGCCCGAGGAGATGATGACGGGCCTGCGCCTCGACGATCCCGCGCTGCGCCGGACCTTCCGGGAGGCCCATGCGGAGTTGCTGACCGTCGATTACTGGGAGGGGATGCAGCGGGCGCTCGGGGCCGGCAAGGTCCCCCGCGTCCGCAGCTACCCGCCGGGCCGCCGCCTGCACCGCCACGCGCTGCGCACGGGGTGAGGCGGGGACCGCCTCGCGGTCGCGGACCGGCTCTCTATCCGGCTTCGTCGGGCTCGGGCCCGCGGGTCACGTCGAGGCCGCTCCCGGCCCCGGCGGGCGGACCGACCTCGACCGGGGCGCCGGTGCGGGCGGATTCGTAGATCGCCTCCATCAGGACGTGGTCCTGCAACCCCTCCTCGCCCGGGGTCCGCGGGCGCCGTCCCTCCTGGACGCAGCGCGCGAAGTGGTCGAGTTCCAGCGCGAACTGGTTCTTCGGGGTGAGCTGGCGCTCGTCGCGCGATTCGGTCTTGCCCTCCGGCCGGGAGACGACCAGGCGCTGCCCCCGGTAGGCGAAGGCGTTCTCGAGGTCGATCTCGGCGAGGCTCGTGTGCACCGTGAGCCGGCGCGCCTCGTGCACGCCGTAGCTCGTCATGCATTGCGCGAGGACGCCGGACGGGAAGCGCAGCGTGAAGCTGACGTTCTCCTCGACCTCTCGGAACTTCGAATCCTCCGGGCTCGACTGGATCTGCGCCGTGATCGAGGCGGGCTCCTCGCCGAGCAGCGCCCGGACCCCGTTGAGGCAGTAGAGCCCGATATCCGGCAGCGCCCCGCCGCCGGCGAGGCCCTTCTTGAGGCGCCACTGCTCCGGCAGGCCAGTGGTCTGCCCGTTGAAGGCCTGGATCATGCGAGGCTTGCCGAGATCGCCGGAGCGGGTCAGGCGCACCACCTCGCGGTTGAAGGGCTCGTACTGGCACCGATAGGCGATCATCAGGTGCACCTTGGCCGCCTCGCAGGCCGCGATCATGTCGCGGGCCTGCGCCGAGGAGGCTGCCATCGGCTTCTCGCAGAGCACGTGCTTGCCGGCCGCAGCCGCGGCCAAGACGTGCTCGCGGTGCAGCGCATTCGGCGTCACGATGTAGACCGCCTGCACGGCGCGGTTCTGCTTCAGGCGCTCCCAGTCGCCGTATCCGTAGACCGCGTCCGGGCCGATCCCGTACTGCTCGGCCACCAGCTTCGCCTTCTCGGGCGAGCCCGACATCAGCGCGACGACCCGCGCGCGCTTCGCCTCGCCGAAGGCGGGCAGGATCTCCTCAAGGCTGAGGCGGCCGAGGCCGATCACGCAGTAGCCCACCCGCTTCTCCGGGGGCTGCGGGGCGGGCGGCGGCGGCGGAGGGCGGTCGCCCGCCCCGCGCCAATTCGGGAAGACCACCCGGCCGCCCTGCACGGCCCCGGTATCGGCCGGCACTGCCGGGCCGCCCGGCGGGTTCTGGGCCGCCCGGGCCGGCACGATCCCGAGAAGCGCCGCCCCCGTCAGTCCGAGACCGCCGGCCCGCAGGAGATGGCGCCGGGACAGCCCCGCAGCACCGTCCTCGGACATCTCCTGCCGCGCTTCGTCGTGTGCCGGATGGTCGTTTGCCATGAGCCCTGCCGTCTCGGCGGCACCCGGAGCGGCGCCGTGAGCCCGAGGAACCTCCCGGGGCGGCGTTGGATCCATCGGGACAGCGCGCCTGCGGCCAACCGCCCCGACGCTCGGAACGGCGGACGCGCGTCAGGCGTGCGTCCTCACCAGCTGCCCGGCCCCTTCGCCAGCCCCGCCAGGGTGAACAGGTCCACCGACAGCTTGGCACCGACCACGAACGCGTCCGGAATGTTCTTCGGGTAGAAGGGGAACCGGGTCTGATCGGGGTTGATGATGTATTGCAGGTTCGGGGTCAGGCGGATCGCCGGGTTCACCTGGATACCGTAGTTCAGCTCCATCATGATCTGCTGGCTCGGAATGACCCGGTTCAGGCCGATCGCGTTCTGCGCCAGGGTGATGTTGGAGAGCGCCAGCGGGCTGAACTTCTGGGTGTTGATGACGAAGCCCACCGTGTCGAAGGGCCGGCTCGCGAAGGTGCCGGTCTGGAGCGCGCCGATCTCCAGGAAGTAGTCCTCGACGAGGCGGCCCGAGGTGCCCGTCATGGCGACGCCGAACACGGTCAGGCCCTGCGGCGCTGTCGGGTCCGGGCGCCAGATCATCTGGTCGAAGCGGGCGTAGACGCCAGAGCGGCCGAAGCGGGTGGCGAGCGGCAGCCCGGTGAGGACCGCCCGGTTGCCCGTGACGTCGCGCACCGGGTCGGCGTAGTCGGAGGCGTCGTACCACCCGCCGATGCCGTAGTTGCGTGGCAGGACATCGTTGGCGAAGGTGGTGGAGTAGCCGAGCTCGAACGGCACGATCGCGCCGGTGGCCCCCTTCAGGGAGAAGTCGAGGCCGTTGTCGCCGGGCTGCTGATGCAGCGGGTTCACCTCGTAGGCGCCGACGTGGAAGAACACCTTGTCGGTCAGCCAGGCCTTGGCGTGCGCGCCCCAGCTCGACACCGGCCAGAAGGTGAAGTTCGACGTCTTGAAGACGAAGGTCGGGTTTCCGCAGGCGGAATTCGACTGGAAGTTGCAGTATAGCGGCGAGTTCAGGAAGGCGATGTTGGCGACCAGCCGCCCGAACTCGATGTCGAGGCGGTTGTCGAACAGCTTCTGCTGGTAGGAGAGCAGGGTCAGCCGCGTGGTCTGCCCGCCGCCGAAGATCTCCTGCACGCTGGTGTTGTTGCCGATGAAGTCGCCGGCGAGGTTGCGGCCGTGGCGGTTCGTCACCGCCACGTGGAACGAGCCGCCGTCGATGCCGGCGAGCCGCTGCAGGTCGCCGTCGATGCCGAAGAAGACCTGCCCCGCCCAGGCCGAGCCCTGACGGATGCCGCCGATCGGATTGATCGCCCCCTGCCCCGTGTAGTTCGCGATGAGGCTGAGCCCGTTGCCGAGGTCGTAGGTGCCCGGCGGCAGGGTCGGCGGCGTGGCCGTCTGGCCGAGGGTGTCGGCCGCCCCGGCGGCGCTGTCGGCCCCGTCGAAGCCCGCCCCGTCCGGCCGGGGGGGAGGCGCCTGCCGGGCTCGCGTGCCCGGCCGCGCCACCGTCGCCGGCACGCCGATGCCGGTTCCCGCCGGGAGGTCCTGCGCCCAGGCGCCGTCCGCCCCCCCTGCCGCGCCCAGCCCGAGCGCGATCAACCCCGTCCAGATCCCCTTCATGATGTCCCCCGATTCCCGAATCTTCGTCGCCTTGTCGTCCCGGTCTGCCGCCGGGTTGTGCATTTCGGTCTTCTCGTTCGCAACCTTTGAACAGTTACCGCTCAAATAGATCCTCGATCATGATTGCTCATGTTCGGAGACTATTCGGACTCCTCAATCTTCGTCCGTGGCGCGCTTGCCTCAGGCGGCCCTTTTCTTGAGGAGCCCGACCATCAGCGCGGTCACCGCCGTGCCGGCCGCGAGCGCGATCACGGCGCCGGTGACGTTCGTCACGGCGTTCGGGATCGGCAGCACGAATAGGCCGCCGTGGGGCACCTTGAGCTGCACGCCGAGGCTGAGCGCGGTCGCGCCGGCGATGGCGGAGCCCGCCACCATGGAGGGGATGACCCGCAGCGGGTCCGCGGCCGCGAACGGGATCGCCCCCTCGGTGATGAAGGCCGCGCCGAGCACCGCCGCAGCGCCGCCGGCCTCGCGCTCCGGGCCGGTGAAGCGGCCGGGAAACAGGCGGGTGGCCAGCGCGATGCCGAGCGGCGGCGTCATGCCGCCGATCATCACCGCAGCCATCGGGGCGTCGACGCCCGAGGAGAGCAGCGCGGCGGCGGACGCGTAGGCCGCCTTGTTGATCGGGCCGCCCATGTCGACGGCCATCATGCCGCCGAGGACGAGCCCGAGGACGAGGGCGCTCGCCCCCTGCATCCCCTTGAGCCAGCCGGTGAGCGCGGCGAGCACCGAGGCCACCGGCACGCCGACCACGTAGACCATGAGGAGGCCCGTGATCGTGGTGGCGAGGAGCGGCAGGATCAGGACGGGCTTGAGCCCTTCGAGGTTCCTGTGCAGGCGGATGTGCCGGTTGAGGAAGGCGGTGGTGTAGCCGGCGATGAAGCCCGCCGCGATGCCGCCCAGGAAGCCCGCCTGGAGGTTGGCGGCCAGCATGCCGCCGATCATGCCCGGCGCGATCCCTGGGCGATCGGCGATCGAGTAGGCGATGTAGCCGGCGAGCGCCGGGACGATCAGCGCGAAGGCGGCCTTGGCGCCGATCTCGCCCAGCGCGTAGCCGAGGGTGCCGGCGTTGCCGGGGGCCATGGCGTCGATGCCGCCCACCGCGAAGGCCAGCGCGATCAGGAGCCCGCCCGCCACCACGAAGGGCAGCATGAAGGAGACGCCGGTCATCAGGTGCTTGTAGGCCCCGGCCTTCGTCTCGGCCGCCGCCGGGCGGGCGGGTCCCTCTGCCTTCGCCTCGGCAGCACCGCCCGCCGCCTGCAGCTGCGCTTCGGCGAGCGCGGTGGCGATGAGGCCCTTGCCGTCGCGGATCGCCGCCTTGGTGTTCGTCGCGTAGACGCGCTTGCCGGCGAAGCGGGCCCGGTCGACGCCCGTGTCGGCCGCGATCAGGACGATGTCGGCCGCCGCGATCTCGGGTGCCGTCAGCGCGTCGCGGGCGCCGACCGACCCTTGCGTCTCCACGCGGACGTCGTGACCGAGCGCCTTGGCGGCGGCCTGGATGCCCTCGGCCGCCATGAAGGTGTGGGCGATGCCGGTGGGGCAGGAGGTGATGGCGACGATGCGCTTCGGCCCGGCCGCGTCGGCGGCGGCGGCCGGCGCCGCGCCGGCGAGCGCCCGGTCGAGCACCCCGTTGACGTCGGACAGGACGTCGGCGATCGCGACCTTGGCCCGCGACAGGGCGCCGAACCGGCCCTCGCCGAGATCGCCCTCGCCCACGAGGAGGACCGCCCTGGCCTCGCGGATCGCGGCGTCGGGTATCGGGTTGCCGCTGGTGCCCCGCCCGCGCAGTTCCAGCGCGATCGACTGGTTGCGGCGCCCGGCCGCCTTGCGCAGGGCTTCGAGGGCGAGAACGGCATGGGTCGAGAGGTCTCCGCCTCCCACCACCGCCAGAAGCTGGGCCATGGTTTCCTCCTGTTGGGTCTTGATTGTCGTCGGGGGCGGGTCCGCCCGCCTCAGCCCATCGGCTCCACCCGGATCGTCTCGGCGATGCCCCGCACGGTGTCGCGCGGGGGCAGGTTCGGGCCCGCTCGCGTGAGCTTGCCGGCCGCGAAGGCCAGGGCGAGCCGGGCGATGTCGGACAGCGGCAGGGCGGCGTGCAGGCCGGCGACGAGACCGGCCACCAGCGCGTCGCCGGCCCCGACGGTGCTCTCGACCGGCATGGCGGGCGGGCGGGCGTGCAGGGCCTCACCGGACCCGACGAACAGCGCCCCGTCCGCGCCGAGGGAGACGGCCACCAGGGGAATGCCGCGCGCACAGAGGGCGCGGGCGGCCGAAAGCACCTCGCCGAGGCCGTCGAGGGGCCGGCCGGCCCACTCCTCCAGCTCGTGCCGGTTCGGCTTGATCGCGTGGGGCAGGGCATCCGGCGGGGCGGCGAGCGCCGCCGCGAGGGCCGGCCCCGACGCGTCGAGCACGACGCGGGCGCCGCGGGCCTTCAGGTCGGCGGTGAAGTGGAGGTAGGCGTCCGGCGCGACGCCGCCGGGCAGGCTGCCGGCCAGCACCGCGAGGCTGCCGGGACCCGTGAGGTCGCCCAGCACCGCCCGCACGGCGTCGAGGGTTCCGGGCGTCACGGCGAGGCCCGGCAGGTTGATGTCGGTGGTCTCGCCGCTGCCGGAATCGAGGAGCTTCAGGTTGGTCCGGGTCTCGCCCGGGATCCAGACGAAGCGGTCGTCGATGCCCTTCTCGGCCAGCATCTGCTCGAAGGGCGCGGCGTTGTCCTGGCCGAGGATGCCGGTGGCGGCCGTGGGCACGCCCCAATCGGCGAGGCAGCTCGCGACGTTCACGCCCTTGCCGCCGGCATTCGCCCGGACGGCCTGCGCCCGGTGCACCGCCCCCGGCACCAGCCGGCCGAGGGTGACGGTCTGGTCGATCGCCGGGTTCAGGGTCAGGGTGACGACGGTGCTCATGCCGCGGCCCCGGCGTCGGCGCCCGTGTCGAGGGCGCGCACGGCTGCGGCGTCCTCCTGCGCGCAGGCCCTGGCGGCCAGCGCCCGCAGCTCGCCCATCTCGGCAGCCCGCAGGCGCGCCTTCACGCCGGGCAGGTCGCGGGGCGTCATCGAGAGCTCGTGCACGCCGAGGCCGGCGAGCAGGCAGGCCCCGAACGGATCGCCCGCGATGCCGCCGCAGACGCCAACGAAGCGCCCGTGCCGCGCCGCGCCCTCGCAGGTCATGTGGATCAGCCGCAGCACCGCCGGGTGGAGCGAGTCGGCCTCCGGCGCGAGCTCGGTATTCTGCCGGTCGATGGCCAGCGCGTACTGGGTCAGGTCGTTGGTGCCGATCGAGAAGAAGTCGCAGTGGCGGGCGAGCACGTCGGCCTGGATCGCGGCGGCCGGCACCTCGATCATGATCCCGAGGGGCACCGGCGGCGCGCCGATCTCACCCCGGATCCGCTCGCAGACCTCGCGCAGGCGGAGCACCTCGGGGACCGAGGTGATCATCGGCATCATGATGGAGAGCGGCGCCTCCTTGCCCGTGGGGGCATCGGCCGGCACGTGGTCCCTCGCCGCCCGGTAGAGGGCGCGCAGCTGCGGCTCCATCAGGTCCGGCCGGCGCAGCAGCAGGCGGGCGCCGCGCACGCCGAGGAAGGGGTTCTCCTCCTTCGGCAGGTGGAGATGCGCGACCTGCTTGTCGCCGCCGATGTCGAGCGTCCGCACGATCAGGGGCCGACCGTCGAGGGCCCTCAGCATCCCCGCGTAGGTCTCGTACTGGTCGTCCTCCGAGGGGGTGTCGCCGCGCTCCAGGAACAGGAACTCGGTGCGCATCAGGCCGACGCCCTCGGCGCCCTGGTCGAGGGCGAACGGCACCTGCTCGGGATTGTTGACGTTGGCGCCGATCGCCACGGCGTGGCCGTCGCGGGTCCGGGCGGGAAGCGCCCGCTCGCGCGCCTCGGCTTCGGCCTGCTCGCGCTGGCGCTCCCGCCAGGCCGCCGCGGAGGCGCGGTCGGCCTCGCTCGGATCGAGGTAGAGGCGGCCGGTGGTGCCGTCGAGGATCGCGGTGGCGCGGTTCTGGAGGGCCATCAGCCCCGGGCCGCCCGCCACGATCGCGGGGATGCCGAGGGTGCGGGCGAGGATCGCGGTGTGCGAGGTGGGGCCGCCCTGCGCGGTGGCGAGGCCGATGACGCGGGCCGGGTCGAGGCCGGCCGTGTCGGAGGGCGCGAGATCCTGGGCGATCAGGATGCAGGGCTCGTCCGGCAGGTCGTGCCCGCTCTTCAGCGCCGGGTCGATCTGGGCGAGCACCCGGCGGCCGACGTCGCGCAGGTCCGCGGCGCGCCCGGCGAGGACCGGGTTGCCGAGCGCCGAGAGCTGGCCGGCGAGGCGCTCCACCGCCGCGTTCCAGGCGTAGGCGACGCCGTGCCCCTCGACCATGAGCTGGCAGGCCAGGGTGATCAGGTCGGTGTCGGCGATGAGCTCGCCTTGCGCCCGGAAGATGCCCGCATCGGCCTTGCCGAGGCGGCGCTCGGTGTCGTCGGCGAGCGCCTTGAGCTGGTCGCCGGTGGCCGCGAGCGCCGCGTGCAGGCGGTCGCCGCCGCTCTGAAGCGATTCGGGCTCGTCCGGCACGCTCACCTCGGCGGCGGCGAGCACGTGGACCGGGCCGATGGCGATGCCGGGGCTCGCGCCGATGCCGGACACGATCTGCGGTGCGTCCGCCGGGTTCCAGCCCGCGACCGGGCCGGCCGCCCTGGCGGCGGCCTCCGCGGCGCGCTGGGCAGCCGCCTTCTCGCCGGCGCTGAGGCCGGTCACCGCGGCGCAGACCTTCGCCAGCGCACCGGCCTCGTCGTCGCCCTCCGCCGAGATCGTCACGGCGTCGCCACAGCGCAGGCCGAGCTGGAGCAGCGCGATCAGGTTCTTGGCATCCGCCACCTGGGCGCCGTGCCGGACCTGGATGCGGGCCGGGAGGGCGCGGGCCGTCTCGACCCAGTGGGAGGCGGGCCGGGCGTGAAGGCCGGTCGGGTAGTCGACAGTCCACTCGAAGCGCTGGCGCAGGTCGGTGGCGGGCCCCGCGGAGCCCGGCGCCGCCGCGTCCTCGGAGAGGGCGGCCGCGATCTCGTCCTGCTTCGTCGTGGTGCGCAGGACTTCGAGGCGGGCCTCGTCCTGGATCAGGCGCGTGAGGCGGCGCAGCACCGTGATGTGGGTATCGGACTGCGCCGCGATCGCGACGACGAGGTAGGCCATCTGCCCGTCGTGCCAGGGGATGCCGCCCGGCACCTGCAGCACGGCGAGCCCGCTCTCCCGGACGAGGTGGCGATCGTCGACCATACCGTGGGGGATCACGACCCCGTGGCCCAGATAGGTGTTCGCCACCTCCTCGCGCCGCAGCATGCTCTCGCCGTAGGCGGGGTCGATGCACCCCGAGGCGGAGAGGAGCTGGGCGGCCTCGCGGATCGCCGCCGTCTTGTCGGCGGGCGCGGCGCCCGTGCGGATCAGCAGGCGCGGGGTGAACGTCGGCGTCGGTGCGAGCATGGCGTGCCCTCTCCTCCCGGTGCAGCTCCGGCGAGTCGGCCGGATTCGTTGTTGCGGCTACTGAAAACGTTTTCATAAATCGTGTCAACTGCCGTCACTCGCGAACACTGTCGCGACTACAGATTGCGCTTGCGGCGCCCGATGCCGAATGGCAGAACCATCGCACAGTTTCTGCAAACGTTTCCCGTCACCGCGCCGGTGATGCGGATAGATGAGTGGCAGTGCCCCATGCGTGTCCGTTACCCATGAGTGTCGGCATCCGGGACGTGGCCCGCGCGGCGGGCGTCTCCACCGCGACGGTGTCGAGGGCGCTCGGACGCGGCCCGGTGAGCGAGGCGCTGCGCGAGCAGGTGGAAGCCGCGGTGCGGGCGACCGGCTACCGGCCGAACCTCTCGGCGCGGCGCCTGCGCTCGCAGGCGACGCAGACGATCGGGTTGATCGTCGCCGACATCCGCAACCCGTTCTTCACGGCGGTGAGCCGCGCGGTGGAGGACGCGGCCTACGCGGCCGGCATGCGGGTGATCCTCTGCAACACCGACGAGGATCCCTCGCGCGAGGCGATGTATCTCCGCCTCATGGAGGAGGAGCGGGTGACCGGCGTGATCTTCGCGCCCACCCGCTCGACGGCGGCGGGCCTGAAGGCCGGCGGCCTCGGCTTCCCGGTGGTGTTCATCGACCGCGCCGGTCTGCCGGGAAGCCACGACAGCGTGGTCCTCGACAACGTGGCGGCGAGCGGCGCGCTGGTGGACCACCTCGTCGCGCAGGGATTTTCCCGGATCGGCGGCCTGTTCGGCTCGACGAGTTCCACCGCGCAGGAGCGGCGGGCCGGTTACGAGGCGGCGATGGCCCTGCACGGCCTCGTGCCGGCGGTCCGCTCCGCACCGCCGAACGCCGAGGCCGCCGAGGCCGAGATCGGCCGCTGGCTCGCCCGGCCTGACCGGCCAGAGGCCCTGATCCTCTCGAACGGCCTGATGTTGATGGGCGCCGTGCGGGCGATCCGCGCGAAGGGCCTTCGGGTGCCCGCCGACATCGCGCTCGCGGGGTTCGACAACGAGCCCTGGACGGAGCTGGTGGAGCCCGGCCTCACCGTGATCGAGCAGCCCGTCGCCGAGATCGGCGCGCAGGCCATGCGCCTGCTGTTCGACCGGCTGGAGAATCCGGGTCAGCCGGTGCGCAAGGTGGTGCTGAGCGGCCGCGCGGTGCTGCGTGGGTCGACGGGGGCCGCCTGATCAGCGGCTCACGGCCCCGAGCCTGAGCAGCACCGCCACGGGGATCAGGCCCACCGCGACGATGAGGAGGGCCGCCACGGCGCCATCCTCGTAGGTACCGCGGGCGGCCTCACCGTAGAGGTGCGTCGCAAGGGTCTCCACGTTGAGGGGGCGCAGGAGGAGTGTCGCCGGCAGCTCCTTCACGCAATCCACGAACACCAGGAGCGCCCCGCTCGCCGCTGCGGGCCAGGCGAGGGGAAGCTGCACCCGCGCGAGCGCACCGAACGGCCCCCGGCCGAGCACCCGGGCGGCATCCGGCACGCTGCCGGGCAGGCGGGCGAGGCCAGCCTCGCAGCTGCCGATCGACACCGCGAGGAAGCGCACGCAATAGGCGGTGACGAGCGCGCCGCCGGTCCCGAGCCCGATCAACGCGGGTGCGACACCGAGGGTCGCTTCGAGCCCGGCGCTCAGCGAGGCGTCGGCGAGCGCCAACGGTCCGAGCAGGCCGATCGCGAGGATGGTGCCCGGCAGCGCGTAGCCGAGGCTCGCCGCCCGGATCAGGACAGAACCGAGCCGCCGCGACAGGAGGCGCGGGCTGGCGGCCACCAGGAAGCCGACGGCGCCGGCGAGGGCCGTCGCGAGGCCGGCGTAGAGGACGGTGCTGAGGATCTCCGGCACCAGGGTGGCGGGCAGGCCGGCGCGGGCGATGCGCTCGGCCGCCTTCGTCGCCAGATAGCCCGCCGGGACCAGGAACCCGACGGCGACCGGCGCGAGGGCGAGACCCGTCGCGGCCAGCGCCGACAGGCCCGAGAGGCGGCGGCGCGCCATGCGCCGCGGACGCTGCGCCGAGGCTGCGAAGCCGCGCCCCCGGCGCGCGTGCCGCTCCACGGCGACGAGGACGACCACGATCGCCAGCATCACGAGGGCGATCTGGGCGGCGCCCGCGAGGTCGGTGCGGTTGACCCAGGTCGCGTAGACCTGGACCGTGAGGGTGCGCACCCCGAGGAACTCGGCCGCGCCGATGTCGTTCAGGGTCTCCATCAGCGAGAGGCTGAGGCCGAGGGCCAACGCCGGGCGGGCGAGCGGAAGCGCCACGCGGGCGAACATCGCGGCCGGCCCGGCGCCCAGGCTGCGCGCGGCCTCCAGGAGGTTCGCGCCCTGCATCAGGAAGAGCGCGCGCACGGGCAGGTAGACGTAAGGGTAGAGGACGAAGCCGAGGAGCAGCACGCAGCCCGCGAGGGAGCGGATGTCGGGCAGCGCGAGGTCGCGCGGGCGCGACAGGCCGAGGAGGTCGCGCAGCCCCGTCTGCACCGGGCCGAGGGGGTGGAGCAGGTCGAGATACGCGAAGGCGACGATGTAGGTCGGCACCGCGAGCGGCAGCACCAGGCCGATCTCGAGGAGCCGCCGGCCCGGGAACTCGTAGGCGGCGACGAGCCAGGCCGCGCCCGTGCCGACGAGCGCGACGACGAGCCCGACCCCGGCCAGCAGCAGCGCGGTCTGCATGGTGGCCCGGGGCAGGACGTGCGCGAGGAGGTGCGGCCACAGCTCCCCGGAGCCGCGCAGCGCCTCGACGCCGAGGGAGGCGAGCGGGCTGAGCACGACCCCGACGAGGACGAGCGCCGCGACCCCCCAGGCGAGGCGCGGGGCGGAGTGCGTCGTCACCGGTCGGGGGGTCGCCTCACTGATCGAACCCGACCTTGTCGACGAGGAGGCTTGCGGCCTTGCGGTTGCGCGCGATCTCGGCGAGCGGCGTGTCGTCGATCTTGAGCGGCCCCAGCTCGGCGAGGAGCGGGTCGATCGGCGCGCCGGGCTTGACCGGGTACTCGTAGTCGGTGCGGGCGTAGAGGCCCTGCGCCTCGTCCGAGACGAGGTATTCGAGGAGCCGCACGGCCTCGTCGCGGTTCGGGGCGTTCTTCGCCACGACGGCGCCCGAGACGTTCACGTGCGTGCCGCCGCCCGCGAAGGTCGGGAGCACCACGCGGATCGCCTCGCCCCACTTCTTCTGGTCCGGGCCGCCGCGGCCCGAGCGCATCAGGCCGACGTAGTAGGAGTTGCCGAGCCCCAATTCGCAGGTGTCGGCGAGGATGTCCTTGGCGACGTCGCGGTCGCCGCCGGCCGGCTTCTTGGCGAGGTTCGCCTTCACGCCGGTGAGCCAGGCCTCCGTCTTGTCGGGCCCGTGCTTGACGAGGTGATGGGCGATGAGGGCCGTGTTGTAGGGGTGCTGGCCGGAGCGCAGGCAGAGCTTGCCCTTCCACTTCGGGTCGGCGAGATCCTCGTAGGCCAGGGCCTGGAGGGCCTTGAGGTCGTCGGCATCCGCGTAGGCGACGCGGGCGCGGGTCGAGAGGGCGAACCAGCGGCCCTCGGGGTCGCGCAGCGCCGCCGGCACCGCGGCCTCCAGCACCGGGGACTTCACGCCTTGCGCGAGCCCGCGGTCCACGAGGTCGATGAGGTTGCCGATGTCGACGGTCATCAGCACGTCGGCCTTGGCGCGCTCGCCCTCGGCGGCCACGCGCTCGGCGAGCCCCTTCTCCACGAACACGGTGTTGACCGTGACGCCCGACTTCGCCGTGTAGGCATCGAGCAGGGGGCGGATCAGGCCGGGCTCGCGGGTGGTGTAGAGGTTCACCTCGGCGGCCCCGGCGCCCGCGCCGACCAGGCACAGCACCGCCCCCACACACGCCCCTGCAAGCCGCCCCGCCATCGTTCCCTCCCGCGTGATCACGGGGAAGCTTCAGACGGAGGGGCGCCCGAATTGCAAGCCCGAAGCGCTTGATTTAAAACAGTTAAAAGAAATACCAGCGTGGCCCGCCGGCTTTTGTCCGGCCTCGTTCGAGGGGCCCGTTTAATCCGCCTCGGCGGCGAAAATAAATGCGCCGCGGCCGGTCAGCTCGAGGCCGATCGCGTCGCCGGGCACCGGGCCGTCCTGGGGCGGCACGGCGAGGGTGGCGGGCTCGGGCAGGCCGGGCACCGCGACCGTGAGCTCGGCCCGGTCGCCCAGGAAGGCGCGGGCGAGGACGCGGCCCGGGACGCCGCGGCCCGGCGGGCCGGGGCGCAGGGCGTCGCGCCGCAGGCAGGCGCACAACCGCACGTTGTCCTCGAAGCCCCGGGCCGGAAACATGCCCAGCGGCGTGTCCAGCCGCCCGTCCAGGCACTGTCCGGCGATGTCCAGCGTCGCGCCGAAGAAGCGGGCCGCGAACGGGCTGGCCGGACGGTCGTACAGGTCCGCGCCGGTGCCGGCCTGGACGATCCGGCCGGCCCGCATGAGCGCGATGCGGTCGCAGGTGCCGAGCGCCTCCTCGGGGTCGTGGGTCACGAGGAGCGTGGTGGTGCCGGCCTCGCGCAAGACCGCCACCGTGTCGGCGCGGACCCGGTCGCGGGTGCGCCGGTCGAGGTTCGAGAACGGCTCGTCGAGGAGCAGGATGCGCGGCCCCGGCGCCAGCGCCCGGGCGAGCGCCACGCGCTGGGCCTCGCCGCCCGAGAGGGTGGCGGGGTAGCTGCCCGCCCGGTGGCCGAGGCCGACCTCGGCGAGGCGCGCCCGCGCGAGGTCGGCGGCCTGCGCGCGGGGGCGCCCGGCGAGCCCGAAGCGGACGTTCTTGGCCACCGTCAGGTGGGGGAACAGCGCGTAGTCCTGGAACATCAGCCCGACGCCGCGGGCCTCCGGCGGCCGATTGAGGAGCGAGGCGCCGTCGAGGCGGACTTCGCCGGAATCCGCCCGCTCCAGGCCGGCCACGATCCGCAGGAGCGTGCTCTTGCCGCAACCCGAGTCGCCGAGGAGCCCGACGATCTCGCCGGCCGCCACGGTCAGGCTGACGCCGTCGAGCGCCTGCACGCCGCCGAGCCGGCAGCGCAGGGCGTCGAGGACGAGGCGGGGCGCCGGGTCCGGCGCGGGCGGCGGGCGCATGGATGGGTCGGGGCGGGGCACGTCCGCTCCCTTACGGCAAGGACGCGGCGACGGGATAGCCCGCCCGCGCGACCGGCGCCGGTGCCGAAGCCCGCGCGGGGCGCTATCTCGCAGCCGTGCCCCGGCGCGAGACCGAGGGGCCCCGGGAGGATGCGTGTTCGGATCGGCGGCGCTGCCTCGCTTCCTCCTGCTCTACGGCGCGCTCTACGGCGGCTACGGCTGCGTGTCGCCGTTCCTGCCGAATCTCCTGGCGGAGCGCGGCCTGGGGTCCGGCGAGATCGGCAGCGTGCTCGCCGCCGCGACGGTGATGCGCCTCGCGGCCGGGCCCCTCGCCGGCCGGATCGCCGACCGCTGGGGCGCGACCCGCCGCGTCCTCGCCCTGTCGGCTGCGCTGACCGGCCTCGCGGCGCTCGCCCACCTCGCCGGGCACGGCTTTCCGGCCCTGATGGTGATCGGCCTCGCCTACGCGGTCGCGACCGCGCCGCTGGCGCCCTTGGCCGACGTGCTGGCGCTCGCGGCCGCCGGGGGCCGGCCCGGCTTCCGCTACGGCACCGTGCGGGCGGCGGGCTCGGCGGCCTTCATCGGGGCGACGAGCCTCGTCGGCTGGCTCGTCGCCGCCCGGGGGCTCGACGCCGCGATCCTGTGCGGCGGCGCGGTGTTCCTCGGCGCGGCGCTGGCGGCCCGGCTCGTGCCCGATGCGGAGCGCGATCCGGAGCAGGGGAATCGGCCGGGCGTCGGTGCGCTGCTCCGCCTGCCGCGCTTCCGCCGGGTGCTCGTGGTGGCGGCCCTCGTCGTCGGCGCGCACGCGCTCCACGAGGGCTTCTCGATGATCCTGTGGCGCGCCTCCGGCATCGGCGCCGGGCCCGCGGGCCTCCTGTGGTCCGAGGCGGTGGCGGCCGAGATCGTGGTCTTCCTGCTGGTCGGCCCGCCCCTCCTCGACCGGATCGGCCTCGCCGGGGGCCTTGCCCTCGCGGCCGGCGCCGGGGCGCTCCGCTGGGCGGTGATGGCGCAGACCACGGCGCTGCCCTGGCTCGTCGGCGCGCAGACCCTGCACGGGCTCACCTTCGCGCTCCTGCACCTCGCCTGCCTCGGCCTGATCGAGGCGAGCGTGCCGCCGGCCCTGCGGGCGACCGCGTTGACCCTCTACGGCACCGTCGCGCTCGGGCTGGCCGGCGCCGCGCTGACCCTCGCGGCCGGGAGCCTCTACGGCGCCCTCGGGGCGGGCGCCTTCTGGGTGATGGCCGCCCTGAGCCTCGCGGCGCTCCCCCTCGCCCTCGGCCTGCGCGAGCGACCCGGCGACGGGGCCGTTCGACGGGGCCCTTGAGCACATATATAGAACGGCGCCCCCATCCCGCCGGACCCCACCGCTGCCGGAGCCCATGCCCGCCGTCGCCGAGATCCTGATCCCCCTCGCCCTCGACACGGCCTACAGCTACGCCGTGCCGGCGGGGCTCACCCTTGCCGAGGGCGACGTGGTGCAGGTGCCGCTCGGCCCTCGCGAGACGATCGGCGTGGTCTGGGGCGTCGCGGAGCGCCCCGGCGGCTCGAACCTGCGCCCCGTCACCGGCCGCCTCGACGTGCCCCCGCTGGGCGACGGCTTGCGCCAGCTCGTGGAATGGCTCTCCCGCTACACCCTGGCGCCCAAGGGCTCGGCGCTCGCCATGACGCTCCGCCTGCCCGACGAGGCGGCGGCCCGCGAGAATCCGCGCGTCGGCGTCCGCGCCACCGGCCGGCCGCCGGCCCGCGCCACGCCCGCGCGCACCAAGGTGCTGGCGGTGGCCGCCGACGGGACGATGCGGGGCAAGAGCGCGCTCGCCAAGGAGGCCGGCGTCTCCCTGAGCGTGGTGGACGGCCTGATCGACGACGGCGCGCTGGAGGCGGTGGCGCTGGAGCCCGAGCCCGTCGCCCTGCCGCCGGACCCGGACCACCCGCGCGTGCCCCTCTCCGCCGCGCAGGCCGCCGCCGCCGCCGCCCTGTCGCAGGCGCCAGAGGCCGGGGCGACGCTGCTCGAGGGCGTCACGGGCTCCGGCAAGACCGAAGTGTACTTCGAGGCGGTCGCCGACTGCGTGCGGGCGGGGCGCCAGGCCCTGATCCTGATGCCCGAGATCGCGCTCACCGCCCAGTTCCTCGACCGCTTCGCGCAGCGCTTCGGCGTGCGCCCGGCCACCTGGCACTCGGGGATCGGCGGCAAGCGCCGGGAGCGCCTGCGCCGCGCCGTGGCCGCCGGAGAGGTCTCGGTGGTGGTCGGCGCCCGCTCCGCCCTGTTCCTGCCCTTCGCCCGGCTCGGCCTCATCGTGGTCGATGAGGAGCACGAATCCGCCTACAAGCAGGAGGACGGCGTCCACTACCATGCCCGCGACATGGCGGTGGTGCGGGGGCGGATCGAGAGCTGCGCCGTGGTGCTGGCCTCGGCGACGCCCAGCATCGAGACGCGGGTGAACGCCCAGCGCGGGCGCTACCGCCACGTGGCCCTGCCGGAGCGCTTCGGGGGGCGGCGCCTGCCGGACATCCGCGCCATCGACATGCGCCTCGACAAGCCGGAGCGCGGCCGCTTCCTGGCGCCCCCGATGGTCGCGGCGGTGAAGCACAACCTCGCGGCCGGCGAGCAAGCGCTGCTGTTCCTCAACCGGCGGGGCTATGCGCCCCTCACCCTCTGCCGGGCCTGCGGCCACCGCTACCAGTGCCGCAACTGCTCGACCTGGCTCGTGGAGCACCGCTTCCGCCGCGCCCTCGTCTGCCACCATTGCGGCTATGCCGAGCGCCGCCCGGAGGCCTGCGTCGAGTGCGGCACCTTCGACAACCTGACCCCCTGCGGCCCCGGCGTCGAGCGCATCGCCGAGGAGGTTACGGAGCTTTTCCCCGACAAGCGCATCATCGTGCTGTCGAGCGACTTCCCCGGCGGCGCCGAGCGCCTGCGGGCGGAGCTGGAGGCGGTGGCGGCGGGCGAGTGCGACATCGTCGTCGGCACGCAGCTCGTCGCCAAGGGCCACAACTTCCCGCACCTGACCCTGGTGGGCGTGCTCGACGCCGATATCGGCCTGACCTCGGGCGACCCGCGGGCGGCCGAGCGGACCTTCCAGCTCCTGCAGCAGGTCACCGGCCGCGCCGGGCGCGGCGAGCGGCCGGGCCGGGCGCTGGTGCAGACCTACCAGCCCGATCACCCCGTCATCGCGGCGCTGCTCTCGGGCAATGCCGAGCGGTTCTACGAGGAGGAGATCGCCGCCCGCGAGGCGGCCGGCCTGCCGCCCTTCGGCCGGCTCGCGGCGCTCATCGTCTCGGCCAACGAGCGGGAGGTGGCCGAGGCCCACGGGCAGGCGCTGGCCCGGGCCGCCGAGCCGCCCGCCGGCGTGATGGTGCTCGGCCCCGCCGAGGCGCCGCTGGCCCTGATCCGCGGCCGCTGGCGCTTCCGCCTCCTCGTGAAGACCGAGCGCGGCGTCGACCTGCAGGGCTACCTGCGCGACTGGCTCGCCCGCGGGCCCAAGGTGCGGGGCAACGTGAAGGTGACGGTCGACGTCGACCCGCAGAGCTTTCTGTGAGGCCGGTTCTCCCGTAAGCTGCGCCCGACCGGTCCGTTGCACGGACCGAGAGAGGAGCCTCGCACGTGCTGAGCTACACGAAGAAGCCGGACTCGAACGTCGCCGAGATCGTGGTGGACGGCCAGATCACCGACGAGGAGATGAACACCGTCATGGCGGCGATGAAGGCCGACCTGGAGACGGGCGGCAAGCTGAAGCTCCTCGAGGACATCCGCGCCTTCCAGGGCATGGAGCCCGCCGCCTTCTTCAAGGACCCGCGCTTCGGCCTCTCGATGATGAAGAGCGTCAGCCACGTCGCCCTGGTGACCGATGCCCAGTGGCTCAAGGTCCTGGCCGAGACCTTCAACTTCGTCTCGCCGGCCCAGATCAAGGTCTTCGAGCGGTCCCGCCTCGACGAGGCACGGAGCTGGCTCGCGGCGGCCTGAGGCGCCGGTTCGGCTCGACGAGCCGCGATGGCGGGTTCCAGATCCCGCGCGATCCCTGGAAGGCTCCTTCGAGGCCCCCTTGCGGGGGCACCTCAGGATGAGGTGGGTGGATGGGACCTGCCGCGTGTCGAGGTGCCTCCCACCCGCGACCTCATCCTGAGGTGCGCAGCGAAGCGAAGCCTCGAAGGAGCCCTCCAGCCCCCGCACGAGTCCTGGAACCTGCCTTCGAAGCCCCCGGCCGGGGGCCGCCCCCCTCTACTCCGCCTGGGCGGTGCGGGTCGCATGGCGGCGGGCGGTCCAGCGGCCGGAGCAGAGGGCCGAGACCTTCCAGGTGCCGGAGCCGCCCTGCGCCTGCAGCCGGCCCGAGGCCGCGCCGCTCGCGGTGCCGTTCGAGACGCTGAGGCCGACCGTGCCGTCCGGCGCGACCCGGCCGCTCACCCGCGCGCCGTCCTCGGCCGAGGCGAGGCTGATGCGCCCCTCCTGCACGGCGAGGGAGTAGCGGTAATGCGCGTCGCAGACGCCGCTCTCGGTCACGAGCTCCACCGACCATGTGCCGTTGAAGCTGCGCTGCTCCGCGGAGACGGCCGGCGTCGCCAGGCCGGCAAGGAGTGCGCAGATCGTGACGAACTTCGACATCAGGCAGAACCCCCATGACACGCGTGGACGGAGCGGCCGGGCGCGCCGTTCGCGCGACCGACCGGGCGGGATCGAATTCCCGGGGCGTGTGAAGATCTTCTACAGATGATCGATCGAAGCGGCAAGAATATGACCGCCGGCCGACAACTCAGGGATAGGTCCGCGGACTCGAAGCTTGGGCATAGAGCCTTGGCTTTAGGCGCGGATCAGGCTCTCGACCTGCCGGCGGCCGGCGTGTCCTCGCGCCCATCCTGTGCTTCGACCACGGCATCGGCCGCGACATCCTTCAGAACGATGCAACCCGGGCCGACATGGGCCCGGTCGCCGATGCGCACGGCGCCGAGCACCAGCACCGCCGCCTCCAGCACCGCGCCGTCGCCGACGACCGGGAGCCCCGGCCCGCCCCCGATGTCCCGGTCGGGCGCCTTGTAGAGGCCGCCGATCCGCGCGTTGAGGCCGAACACCACGTCGCGCCCCACCGCCCCCGCGATGATCGTCCCCTGCGGGTGGGGCAGGAACAGGCCGCCCGCGATCCGGCTCGAAGGCACGATGTCGGCGCCCGTCAGCCACAGGTTGGCGATCCAGAGGAACCAGGCCGCGCCGCGCCAGCCGCGCTCGTGCGCGTAGCGGGAGAGGCGGTAGATCCACACCGCCTGGTAGCCGCGGTGCACCCAGGTGAGGCCGCCCCGCGTCTCGCAGCGGCGCTGCCAGTGGGCCCGGTCCGCCCGCAGGGCGTCGCGCGTGACGGCCCAGGTCGTGCGCTGAAGGGTCGCCGGCTGAGATTGCGGCGCGGGCTGCGACATCGCGCCGTGGGCGGCGGTCTCGTCCGCCAGGGCGTCCGGCGCGGGGCGGGGTGCGGTTCTGAGGGTCATGGTGCGGATCCCGTCTTCGGCGCGCATCATACAACCACAGAGCGATCAAGGGACCCCGCTGCCTCCGCTTATGCCGAATCGCTAACCCTAAGATGGCGAAGATCGCCGCCCGGTGTCGATAGCGGGGACATCCCGCCGGGACGGCTGGCGAGGCCTGGGGGCGGGCCCTATCAGTACAATTCTGAGTTGTCTTTTTGGGGCGACGGCCGCACGGATCAGAGGACCGGCGGCGGGTTCGCCGCACCGGCCGGGAGGGAGTTTTCGATGCTCAACAGCCTGATCAGGCGCGCCGGCCGGCAGGCTGGCCTCGACGTCTTCCGCGCCAGCAAGGACGCGTTCTGCTGGAGCCACACGGTCCACGACTACTACCCGGTCTCGCCGCGCCCCCGCTGGCAGCCGGGCAGCCGGCCCCACGCGATGCTGCGGGCGGTGCTGGAGGCCGAGCGCCCCGGCTACGAGGCCTTCCTGGACGACCTCGCCGCGCATGCCGACCTGATCCACGGGGTGCCCCACGAGCGGCCGGCGGGCGAGCCGAGCAGCCCGTGCTGGAACAACACCTGGTTCACCGCCCTCGACGGGGCGGCGCTGATGACGATCCTCGGGTCGCGCCGGCCGGCGCGCTACCTAGAGATCGGATCCGGCCAGTCGACCTGCTTCGCGCGCCGGACCATCGACCGGCTCGGCCTCGACACCCGGATCGTCTCCGTCGACCCGATGCCCCGGGCCGAGATCGACCACATCTGCGACCGGGTCGTGCGCGCGCCGCTGGAGGCCTGCGACCTCGAGCTGTTCGACACCCTGGAAGCCGGCGACGTCCTGTTCTTCGACGGCTCGCACCGGGCCTTCCCGAACTCCGACGTGACGGTGTTCTTCTTCGAGGTGCTGCCGCGGCTGAAGCCCGGCGTCATCGTGCAGATCCACGACATCTTCCTGCCGGACGACTACCCGCCGGAGTGGAACGCGCGGCTCTACAACGAGCAGTACCTGCTCGCCGCGATGATGCTGTTCGGCCGGCCGCCCTTCCGGGTGCTGGCCCCGGTCTCCTACCTCTGCGCGGACGAGGCCCTCGGCGCCCGGGTCCGCGCGATCTTCGCCGGTCGGGACGGCCGCCCGCCGATCCCGTTCCACTACGCGAACGACACCCGCAAGCCCGGCGCCTCGTTCTGGTTCGAGATGACCGGCCCAGGTTAAGGGCTCGCCCCGTCAGCGCCGGCCCGCGCGCGGGCGGGCGGGCTTGGCGCTGGATTTGCGGGCGGGCGCCGGAGGGGCCTCGGACGGAGCCTCGGACGGGGCCTCGTCGTCGAAGCTCTCGGCGGGGGGCGGCGCAACCGCCCGCGGCCCGGGCTTCGGCACCGGCCGGAACCGCGGCTCGGGCGGGGGCGGCGGCGCCTCGGGCTCGGCGAAGAGCGGGACGGGCGCGGGCTCGCGCGCCCTGGCGGGCCGCCCCGCCGGCCGCTTCGGGGCCTCCGGCTGCGGGTCGAGGGCGTGCGCCAGCACCTTGCGCATCAGGCCCGGCAGCGGCTCCTCGGCGAGGTCCCGGCGGGGGGTGAAGCGCATTCCCTCCGGCGCCGCGCAGGTCAGCCCGACCCGGGCGAGGAACACCGTCAGCTCCAGGGGAAAGTGCGTGAAGCCGTGCCGCACGAGGCCCGGCAGGCGCTTCCAGCGTGCGTCGAGGGGCGCATCGAGGAGGGCCCGGGCCGGGTCGTAATCGGGCTCCCAGGGGCTCATCGGCGGCTCCGCCATGGCGCCGAGGAGGCCGCCGGGCAACCGGGTCCGCAGCAGCACGGCCTCGTCGCCGGCCCGCAGCACCACGAAGGCCGCCCCCCGGCGCAGCGCGCCCTTCACCGCCTTGAGCTTGCGCGGGAACGTCTCCTGCAGCCCCTGCGCGCGGGCTTGGCACGGGGCCATCCAGGGGCACAGGGCGCAGGCGGGGCGCTTCGGTGTGCACAGGGTGGCGCCGAGGTCCATCACGGCCTGCGCGAAGTCCCCCGGCCGCTCGGCCGGCACCAGCGCCTGCGTCAGCCGCCGGATCTCGGCCCGCGCGCCGGGCAGCGGCGCCTCCACCGCGTAGGCCCGGCTGACGACGCGCTCCACGTTGCCGTCGACCGCCGCCTCCGCCCGGTCGAAGGCGATCGCCGCGATGGCGCCGGCCGTGTAGGCGCCGATGCCGGGCAGCCGGCGCAGGCCCTCCAGCGTGTCCGGGAAGGCGCCGGCCGCCGCCACCGCCTTGGCGCAGGCGTGGAGGTTGCGCGCCCGGGAATAGTAGCCGAGGCCTGCCCAGGCGCTCATCACCGCTTCCTCGGGCGCCCCGGCCAGCGCCGCCACGTCGGGGAAGCGCTCGAGGAAGCGCGCGTAATAGGGCTTCACCGCCGCGATGGTGGTCTGCTGCAGCATCACCTCGGAGAGCCAGACCCGGTAGGGGTCGGGCCGCTCGCCGGGCAGCGCCCGCCAGGGCAGCACGCGGCGGTGCCGGTCGTACCAGGCGAGGAGGTCGGCGGCCCGGGGCGTCGGACCTTCGGGAAGGGACATGCGGGCGGGCGGGCGGGCGGACATGCGGCTTGTCCATAGCCTCAGCCACAGGCCCTTCAAAGCGCTCGGGTGATGGTCTGGTGGCGCTCCCCCGCGGGCGCGGGTTCGGCTATGATGGCCGCCAATCCCGTCCGGAGCCGTCCCGCACACCATGGCGCGCGTCAAACCCCTGGCCGAGCTCATCGAGGGCTGCATCGGCCCCGCCTTCGCGGCGCAGGGCTTCGCCTCCACCGACATCCTCGCGGCCTGGCCCGACATCGTCGGCGCGCGGCTCGCCCGCTACGCGCAGCCCTCGCGCATCGAGTGGCCGCGCCGCCGGCGCCGGGACGGCGACGGGCGGCCCGATTCGGGCACCCTGGTGGTGCGCGTCGAGGGCGTGTTCGCGGTCGAGCTGCAGCACCTCGCGCCCGTGGTGATCGAGCGCATCAACGCGCATTACGGCTGGGCGTGCATCCACCGCCTCGTGCTGCAGCAGGGCCGCATGGCCCGGCCGGGCCGCCGGGCCGAGGCCGCCGCCCTCGACCCAGCCCGGCGGGGCGAGGTGGCGCTCGCGGTCTCGCGCGTCGCGGACGACGCCCTGCGCGACGCCCTCGACCGCCTCGGCACCGCGGTGGTGGCCGGCAGCCCCGCGCCCCCGAAGCGATAACGCCGCGGGATCCGCGCCTTGCCAGGGTGCGCGCGAAACTCTACCGCAACCGGCGAAGGAAGTACGTCAGCGGAGCCCGCCCCCATGATCACGCGACGCGATGCCCTGAAGTATACCGGTGCCGCCCTCGGGGCCGCGGTGCTCCTGCCGAGGCTGTCGCTGTCCGCGCTGGCGCAGAGCGAGAACGTCGCCGCCCTGATGCAGCCGGGCCCCCTCGGCGACGTCTGGCTCGGGCCCGCGGACGCGAAGGTCACGATCATCGAGTACGCCTCGATGACCTGCTCGCACTGCGCGGCCTTCCACCGCCAGACCTGGCCGACGCTCAAGGAGCGCTACATCGACACCGGCAAGGTGCGCTTCACGCTGCGCGAGTTCCCCCTCGATCCGCTCGCCACCGCGGCCTTCATGCTCGCCCGCTGCGACGGCGACGCGAAGTACTACCCGATCACCGACCTGCTGTTCGACCAGCAGCAGGCCTGGGCCTACGTGCAGAAGCCGCAATCGCCCGTCGACGCCCTGGAGCAGATGCTGCGCCAGGCCGGCTTCTCGAAGGAGAAGTTCGAGGCCTGCCTGAAGGACCAGAAGCTCTACGCCGGCGTCAACGCCGTGAAGCAGCGGGGCCTCGACACCTTCAAGGTCGATTCCACCCCGACGTTCTTCATCAACGGCGAGCGCTACAAGGGCGAGATGACGGTCGAGGGGATGGAGAAGGTGATCAAGCCGATCCTCGGCGCCTGACCCTTCGGAATCTCCGTGCCGGAAGGTTTCGGCGCAATCGCGCCGGAACGCGAATTATCAAGCAAAATCAATGCGTTAAGGTGCGTTTCGGCTGCCTTGACACCCAAGGTGGGCGAAACTATGGTGCGCCGCGCTTGAAGGGGGCGATCCAGCCGGTTCCATCACTCTCGCCAATGTGAGTTATCGCCGTGAGCGGCAACGACGCGAAGGACGAGGGGGAGGGAGAACGGGGATCGACGCCGGACAGCGATCTCTCCGCGAGGCTCCGACGTCTCGAGACGCAGATCGACCGGAAGCGGCCGCCGGCCTCCTCCGACCCGTCGACGCGTTCCGGGCCGTCCGCCGGACCATCCCCGCTCGGGCAAGCGATGACGCTCTCCACGGAGTTCGTCGCGGGCGTGATCGCGGGGGGAATCCTCGGCTGGATCTTCGATCATCTCACGGGTGCGAAGCCCTGGGGCCTGATCGTGTTCCTGATGCTGGGCTTCGTCGCGGGCGTCTACAACGTGATGCGCGCCTCGGGCTTTGCCGGGCAGCGTGCCGGACGGGACGGCCCGCAGGACCGCGGGCAGGGGTCGTGAGCGCGAACGGGGATCCGAGGGGCGGCGGATCGGGGATCATCCCCGGTGCCGCCTGGCCGAGGCATACGGGCAAGGGCGGAAGCAGAGAATGGCGGTCAGCATCGACCCGATCCACCAGTTCGAGCTCAAGCCGCTCGTCTCGCTGGGCCATATCGGCAACCAGCAGATCGCGTTCACCCAGTCGGCGCTCTACATGTTCGCCGCCGTCGGCGTGATCGCGCTGATCACCATCGTGGCGACCGCCGGCCGCTCGGTCGTGCCGGGCCGGATGCAGTCCCTGGCCGAGGTCTTCTACGAGTTCATCGCCGACACCGTGCACCAGGCCACCGGCGACGAGGGCCGGCGCTTCATGCCGCTGGTGTTCTCCCTGTTCATGTTCGTCCTGATCCTGAACCTGTTCGGGATGATCCCCTACGCCTTCGCGGTGACGAGCCACCTCATCGTCACCTTCGGCCTCGCCGCCCTGGTGATCAGCGTGGTCGTGATCTACGGCGTGATGAAGCACGGCGCCCACTTCTTCGGCCTGTTCGTGCCCTCGGGCGTGCCCAAGCCGCTGCTGGCGATCCTGGTACCGATCGAGGTGATCTCGTTCATCTCGCGGCCGATCAGCCTCTCGGTCCGTCTCTTCGCCAACGTGCTGGCCGGCCACATCGCGATGAAGATCTTCGCGTTCTTCGTGGTCCAGCTCCTTCTCGCCGGCGCCTGGAGCGTGCTATCGCCCCTCCCGCTGTTCCTCACGATCGCGCTCACGGCCCTCGAGTTCCTCGTGGCGGCCCTCCAGGCCTACGTCTTCGCGACGTTGACGGCGATCTACCTCAACGACGCCCTTCACCCCGGCCACTGACGGCCGGCTCCTTCCCGCCGCGAACCATCGCTTAAAGAACCACCTAGGAGTTACTCATGGATCCCGTCGCTGCGAAGTACATCGGTGCCGGTCTCGCCTGCCTCGGCATGGCCGGCGCCGGCATCGGCCTCGGCAACCTGTTCGGTCAGTTCCTTGCCGGCGCCCTTCGCAACCCCTCCGCGGCCGACGGCCAGCGCGCCACCCTGCTCCTCGGCTTCGCGCTGACGGAGGCGCTCGGCATCTTCTCGCTGCTGATCGCGCTCCTCCTGCTCTTCGCCGTCTGAGGCGGACGGCCCTCCCCGGCACCGGCTTGGGGAGGGCGGCGGCACCTGCCGCCGGCAAGCCACGGGTGAGCGCTCCGGGACACGGGGCGCTCCTTTTTTGGATCAGACGGACGAGGCCATGGCGCAGCCCAACCCCCTCACCCATCCCTCGCCCAATGCCGACACCCATGTCGGGGCGCATACCGAGCAGGCCGCCCCGCACGGCGCCGCCTTCCCGCCCTTCGAGACCCACACCTTCCTGTCGCAGCTGATCTGGCTCGCGCTGGCGTTCGGGCTCCTCTACTACCTCATGGACAAGGTCGCGCTGCCGCGGATCCAGGCGATCCTGCACGAGCGCGCCGGCCGCCTCTCGGCCGACCTCGACGAGGCCCAGCGCATGAAAGCCGAGGCCGACGCCGCCGGCGTCGCCTACGAGACCTCCCTGCGCGAGGCCCAGGGCAAGGCCCGCGACATCGCGCAGGAGACCCGCACCGCGCTCTCCGCCGAGGCCGAGACCAAGCGCAAGTCCCTCGAGGCCGAGCTGAACCAGAAGCTCGCCGCCTCCGAGGCGACGATCCGGGCCCGCACCGACGAGGCCATGGGCAACGTCCGCACCATCGCGGGCGAGACCGCCGCGGCGATCGTCGAGCGCCTCACCGGGCAGGCCCCCGACGCCGCCACCCTGGACCGGGCGCTCGACCGCGCCGCGACCGCGCACTGACGGAGACCCGCTTCCATGCTGCTCACGGCTGAATTCTGGGTCGCGGTCGCCTTCGTGGTCTTCATGGCCATCGTCTGGAAGGTCGGCGGCTTCGGCATGATGACCAAGGGGCTCGACGGGCGCGCGAAGCGCGTCCGCCACGAGCTCGACGAGGCCCGCCGCCTGCGCGAGGAGGCCGCCGCCGTGCTGGCCGACTACAAGCGCCGCCGCACCGAGGCCGAGCGCGAGGCCGAGGCCATCGTCGCGGGCGCCCGCGAGGAGGCCGAGCGCGCCGCCGCCGAAGGCCACCAGCGCCTGAACGACTTCGTGGCCCGCCGCACCAAGGCGGCCGAGACCAAGATCGCCCAGGCCGAGGCCCAGGCGCAGGCCCAGGTCCGCGCCGCCGCCGCGGAGGCCGCCGTGCGCGTCTCCGAGACCATCTTGCGCGAGCGCATGCAGGGCGAGACCGCGGAGAACCTGGTTCGCCGCAGCCTCGGCGAGGTCCGCACGCGCCTCCGGGCCTGAGCGGCCCGACACCGCCGTGAGAGAGCCGCCTCCGGGCGGCTTTTTCGTTCCGAGGGCCGGCCCCCGCCACGGGGACGGCCCGCTGGGCATTCCGGAGACGCCATGGCGCCGATCATCGCGGTCTCGAACCTCTCGAAGACCTACGCCTCGGGGCATGCCGCGCTGCGCGACGTGAACCTCGACATCGCCCGGGGCGAGATCTTCGCCCTGCTCGGCCCGAACGGGGCCGGCAAGTCGACCCTGATCAACATCATCTGCGGCATCGTCACGCCGAGCACCGGCCGGGTGGTGGCTGACGGCCACGACATCGCCACCGACTACCGCGCCGCCCGGCGCATCATCGGCCTCGTGCCCCAGGAGCTGACGACCGACGCCTTCGAGACCGTCTGGGACACCGTCAGCTTCACCCGCGGCCTGTTCGGCCTGCCCAAGGATCCGGGCCACATCGAGCGGGTGCTGCGCGACCTCTCGCTCTGGGAGAAGCGGGACAGCCGCATCATGACGCTGTCGGGCGGCATGAAGCGGCGGGTTCTGATCGCGAAGGCCCTGAGCCACGAGCCCCAGATCCTGTTCCTCGACGAGCCGACCGCCGGCGTCGACGTGGCGCTGCGCCAGGACATGTGGGCCCTCGTCCGGCGGCTGCGCGAGACGGGCGTCACCGTCATCCTCACGACCCACTACATCGAGGAGGCCGAGGAGATGGCCGACCGGGTGGGCGTGATCCGCCGCGGCGAGATCATCCTGGTGGAGGAGAAGGCCGAGCTGATGCGCAAGCTCGGCGCCAAGCAGCTCACCCTGCAGCTCACGGAGCCGCTCGACGCGGTGCCGGACTCGCTCGCCGGCTACGGCCTGGAGCGCGCGGCGGACGGCGGCCGCCTGACCTACACCTACGACACCCGCGCCGCGCGCACCGGCATCACCCGGCTCCTCACGGACCTGTCCGCCGCCGGCATCCGCTTCAGCGACCTCAGCACCCGCCAGAGCTCGCTGGAGGACATCTTCGTCGACCTCGTGCGGGAGCGCGCCGACCCATGAGCCGACCCATGAACTGGCCCGCGATCCGCGCCATCTACGGCTTCGAGATGGCCCGCTTCTGGCGCACGGCGATGCAGAGCATCCTCGCGCCGGTCATCTCCACCTCCCTGTACTTCGTCGTCTTCGGCGCCGCGATCGGCTCGCGCGTGACCGCGGTCGACGGGGTGCCCTACGGCCTGTTCATCGTGCCGGGGCTGATCATGCTCTCGCTGCTGACGCAGAGCATCGCCAACGCCTCCTTCGGCATCTACTTCCCGCGCTTCGCCGGCACGATCTACGAGATCCTCTCGGCGCCGATCTCGCCCGTGGAGGTAGTGCTCGGCTACGTCGGCGCGGCGGCCTCGAAGTCGATCCTGATCGGGCTGATCATCCTGGCGACCTCGGCGCTGTTCGTGCCGCTGCGCATCGAGCACCCGGTCTGGATGATCGCCTTCCTCTTGCTCACCGCCGTGACCTTCAGCCTGTTCGGCTTCGTCATCGGGCTGTGGGCGGACGGGTTCGAGAAGCTGCAGCTCGTGCCGCTCCTCATCGTCACGCCGCTCACCTTCCTGGGCGGCAGCTTCTACGCCATCGAGATGCTGCCGCCGTTCTGGCGCACGGTGAGCCTCGCGAACCCGGTCGTCTACCTGATCAGCGGCTTCCGCTGGAGCTTCTTCGGGACGGCCGACGTGAGCCTCGGCGTCAGCCTCGCCATGACGGGCCTGTTCCTGGCGATCTGCCTCGGCCTCGTCACCTGGATCTTCCGCACGGGCTACCGGCTGAAGAGCTGAGGCGGGCCGTCCCGGCCTGGGGGCGGCCGTGGGGGCTTCAGGCCCGCGCGGCGAGGAAGGCCAGCACGCCCTCCCGGTGCGGCCGGGCGCCGACCGCGGTGCTGTGGTCGCGGCCCTCGATCTCGAGGGCGCGGGCGTCGGGCATCAGGGCCGCCAGCGCCGGGCCGGAGCCCGCCACCGTGTCGAGGGTGCCCACCGAGACGAGCGTCGGCGCCTCGATCTGCGAGACCTCCGCCCGCGAGAGGGTCTGGCGCGAGCCCCGCATGCAGGCGGCGAGCGCCCGCAGGTCGCTGCGGGTCTGCTCCGCGAAGGTGCGGAAGGCCGCCGCGGTCGGGTTCGGGGCGGGGGTGCCGGCGGGCGCCTCCAGCGCCTCCGCGATGCCGGCCGGCAGGCCGCGGCCCTCCACGAGGTGCATGCCGAGGCCGCCGATGAGGACCGAGCGCACCCGCTCCGGGTGATCGAGGGCGATGAACGCGCTGATGCGCGCGCCCATCGAGTAGCCCATCACGTCGGCCCGCCCGATGCCGAGATGGTCGAGGAGGCGGACCGCGTCGCCCGCCATCGCCTCGGAGGAGTAGGCGGCGGGGTCATAGAGCTTCTCGCTCTCGCCGTGGCCGCGGTTGTCGAGGGCGATCGCGCGGTAGCCGGCCTCCGTCAGCGTGCGGACCCAGGTGGTGTTGACCCAGTTGACCGCGTGGTTCGAGGCGAAGCCGTGGATGAGCAGCACCGGATCGCCGCCGCCCGCCTTCGCCGGCACGTCGATGTAGGCGATGCGCACGCCGTCCGAATCGAAGCTCTGCATCCCGTCGTCGCCCCGGTCAGTCCCTGGATTGACCCCGCATAGTGCCGGAATGCTTGCGGCGGAAGGGCTTGGCTGGCATCACGCCGCGCGATGACGGATTCACGCCCCTTCGGCACCTACGCCCCCACCGGCCTCGTCGCGCGCATCACCGAGCGCACGGGGCGGATCCCGGCCGGCAGCTGGCGCGGCCGGCGCCTCGCCCTGTTCCTGCGCCGGATCGCGATCTCGCTCCTGCGCGGCCGCCCCCTCGACGTGGAGCGCTACGGCGCGCGGATGCGGCTGCACCCCTACAACAACAACTGCGAGAAGAAGGTGCTCTTCACCCCGCAGTTCTTCGACCCCGAGGAGCGCGCGCTGCTGCGCGGCAAGCTCGGGCCCGAGAGCGTGTTCCTCGACATCGGGGCCAATATCGGCGCCTACGCGCTGTTCGTCGCGGCCTTCGCGGGGCCCCGCGCCCGGGTGCTGGCGGTGGAGCCGCAGCCCGACGTGTTCGACCGCCTGACCTACAACATCGCCCAGAACCCGTTCCACACCGTCAAGGCCCTGGCCTGCGCGGTGGCCGACAAGGCGGGCGAGCTGACCCTGTTCATCGATCCCCGCAACCGGGGCGAATCGAGCCTGAAGATCGTCGGCACCAACGAGGGCGCGCGGATCAAGGTCCCGGCCGTCACCCTGCTGCAGCTCTGCACGAGCGAGGGGATCGAGCGCATCGACGCGGTCAAGCTCGACGTGGAGGGCGCCGAGGACCTGATCCTCGAGCCCTTCCTGCGCGAGGCCCCCGCCTCCCTGCTGCCGCGGCTGCTGCTCGTCGAGAACGGCACCGACCAGTGGCAGCTCGACCTGCCGGGCCTCCTCGCGACCCACGGCTACCGCGAGATCGCCCGCTCGCGCCTCAACCTCGTGTTCGAGCGGAACGCCTGATCGGCCGAGCGCGCAGGTCTCTCAAGCCGGCGCGCCGAGGACCGGCACGGCATCGTCGATCGCCACCGTGCCGGCCGCCGGGTCGATCCGGCAGCGGTAGGCGTGGACCGCGACGCCCGCGGCGCGGGCCGCCTGGAAAGCCCGGTCGAAGGCCGGGTCGATGTCGCGGGCGACGTCGAAGGCCTCGGCCCGCATCTGGATCACCACGATCAGCACGGCGCGGCCGCCCTCGGCCACGACCCGGGCGAGCTCGTCCATGTGGCGGGCGCTGCGCGCCGCGGTGCAGTCGGGGAACTCGGCGAGCGCCACGCGGCGCAGCAGGTGGCAGTTCTTGACCTCGACGTGGCAGGGCGGCAGGCCCCCGCCCGTCGCGAGGAAATCGACCCGGCTCGCCCGGCCGTAGGCCACCTCCGGCCGCAGGCTCTCGTAGCCCGCGAGCGGGGAGAGGCGGCCTTCGCGAAAGGCCTCGGCCACGAGGGCGTTCGGCCGCATCGTGTTGATGCCGACCCATTGCGGGCCGCCGGGCAGCTCGGCCTCCACGAACTCCCAGGAATAGGGGAGCTTGCGCGTCGGGCTCGCCGCGCGGGACAGGAGGACCCGGCTCCCCGGGGCGAGGAGGCCCATCATCGCCCCGGGATTCGCGCAATGGGCCGTGACCTCGCTGCCGTCCGCCAGGGCGACGTCGGCGAGGAAACGCTTGTAGCGGCGCAGGAGTCGCCCCTCGACGAGGGGCGCGGCGAGCTGCATGGGGCACCGGGCTTGAGCGGTCGCGGACCGCCCGCCATAGGCCGCGCCGGCGGCGTCCGCCAGAGGGACGGCGGTGGCGCGGCGGGGCGCGCGCCCTACCTTCCAGCGACACCCCCCGATCCGGATCCCCATGAGCACAGAGCCCGTCACCGCCGCCGTCCTCGTCATCGGGGACGAGATCCTCTCCGGGCGGACCAAGGACCGGAACATCGGCACCATCGCGGACTACCTCACGGCGGTCGGCATCGACCTCAAGGAGGTCCGGATCGTGCCCGACGAGGCGCCCGCCATCGTCGAGGCCGTGAACGCCCTGCGGGCCCGCAACACCTACCTGTTCACCACCGGCGGCATCGGGCCGACTCACGACGACATCACGGCGGATTGCGTGGCCGAGGCCTTCGGGGTCGGCATCGACGTCGACCCGCGCGCGAAGGCGATGCTGCTCGAGCGCCACAAGCCCGAGGACCTCAACGCGGCCCGCCTGCGCATGGCCCGGATCCCGGACGGGGCCGACCTGATCCCCAACCCGATCTCGAAGGCGCCGGGCTTCCGCATCGGCAACGTCTTCGTCATGGCCGGTGTGCCGGCGATCATGCAGGCCATGCTCGACGCGATCGGGCCGGGCCTCGCCACCGGGGCGAAGATGCTCTCGGAGACCGTCGAGGCCGGCAACGTGCCGGAGGGCAACTACGCCGCGGACCTCTCCGCGATCGCCGGCCGGCACGCCTCCGTGTCGATCGGCTCCTACCCCTCGATGACGCAGGAGGGCTTCCGCAACCGCATCGTGGTGCGGGGCAAGGACGGGGCGGCGGTCGATGCGGCCCGCGCCGAGGTCGAGGCCCTGGTCGCGCGCCTGCGGGCCTGAGGCGGACATCAATGGCGCAGAAGAACGAGGCCGACCGGCGGTCGGAGCACGACGAGCTCGTCGAGGCCATCGACGACATCCGGCGGCCGGACGCCTACATCCTGCACGAGGTCATCCGCCACGACGGCGACGTGGAGTTGCGCCGGCACGGCGGCGCGCTGTTCCTGTCGGCGCTCTCGGCCGGCCTCTCCATCGCCCTCTCGCTGATCGTGCCGGGCGTGCTGAAGGCGCACCTGCCCGACACCGAGTGGGCGAAGCTCGTCGTCAGCATGGGCTACGCGGTGGGCTTCCTCGTCGTCGTGATGGGGCGCCAGCAGCTCTTCACCGAGAACACCATCACGCCGATCCTGCCGCTGCTGCACGACCGCTCGGTGAAGACCGGCCTGCGGGTGCTGCGGCTGTGGCTGATCGTGCTCGCCGGGAACGTGCTGGCCACCGCCGCCATCGCCCTCGTGCTCGCGCGCTCGGAGGCGTTCGAGCCGGGCGTGAAGGCCGCCTTCGCGGAGATCAGCCACCACGCCATCGCCTTCCCGTTCTGGACGACGTTCGTGAAGGCGATCTTCGCGGGCTGGATCATCGCCCTCATGGTCTGGATCCTGCCGGCCACCGGCCAGGCCGCGAGCTTCGTCATCATCCTGATGACCTGGCTCGTCTCGATGTGCGGCCTCGCCCACGTCATCGCCGGCTCGGTGGAGGGGTTCTACCTCGTGGCCACCGGCGCTGCGACGCTCGCGGACTACATGCTGCGCTTCTTCCTGCCGACGCTCCTCGGCAACGTCTTCGGCGGCGTCACCCTGGTGGCGGTCCTGAACTTCGGCCAGGTCGCCCCGCAGGTCGAGGAGAACAAGGACATGGAGAACAAGGACATGGAAGGCGAGGCGCGGGACTGAACCGGCGCTTCAGGGCTCCGCCGCCCGCTCCGGCGAGCCGCGCACGTAGCCGTGGGAGATCAGGCGGTCGCGCCGCAGGGTGCGCCGCTCGGCCTCGCAGAGGTCCGTCAGGGCGTCCTCGATGATCCGCCGCATCGCGAGCCGCGGATCGCCGGCCGCCGCCTCCAGGTAGGCGGCCGCGATCGCCTCGACCATCGGGGCGTGCGACGCGGCGGCGCTGGGCTGCGGAGGCATGACTCGTCCTGCTTTCGAACAAAGCATGAACACGCCACGGTCGCGATGGTTCGGTCAAGGGTTCGTCAGGTTGCAGCAGACATGTCCCCAGCCAGCCGGGTCCCGGACCGCCGTCCGCATGAACGCCGGCCGACGCGCGGCGGCTGCCGCGGTTCAGGATCGGTGGCGCAGTCTTCCCGCCGATCCGCAGCCGCGCATCCCGCCGGCTGCGCGAGAGCGACAAGGTGCCGGCCGTGCCCCTCATCCTCCGTCTCGCCGCCGTCGCGGGGCTGGCGTTCCTCGCCGTCCCGGCGAGCGCCGCCGACTTCGACGGTTCCTATCCGCCGCGACCGGACGTCGAGGCGTTCGACGAGCGCCCCCCGCCCCCGCCCCCGCCCGAGCCGGCCTATCCGCCCCGCTTCACCGCGGGGCCCCGCTTCGAGGCGCCGCCGGACGCCTGCCGGACGTTCGTGAAGCGGCGGATCGATATCGACGGCGAGGAGGTGGTTCGGCGCGTCCGCGTCTGCGACGAGCATCCGGGCTTCGGGGACGGCCCGCGCTTCCGCCGCGGTCACTTCGCCGATCACTTCGGGCCGCCGCTCCCGCCGGAGGACGTGCCGCCCCGCCGGCACTGGGAGGGCCCGCGCTGGTAGCGGCTCGCCCCGCCGGCTCGGCCC
The DNA here is from genome assembly GCF_053346035.1 of Methylobacterium sp. A54F. Taxonomy (NCBI): domain Bacteria; kingdom Pseudomonadati; phylum Pseudomonadota; class Alphaproteobacteria; order Hyphomicrobiales; family Methylobacteriaceae; genus Methylobacterium; species Methylobacterium sp. A54F. The sequence goes on from NZ_JBKFBF010000006.1 coordinate 86,856, forward strand.
GGCTCAGGCCCGGGCCGGCGCCTTCTTGAGCGCTGCCGCGAAGGCCTTGAGCTGGCGGTTGAGGTCCGCCAGCTCGTTCAGCGCGATGGTCTTGTGGCCGTCCCTCACCGCCCGCTCGATGTCCTCGACCTGGGTGGCGACGAGGCGGCGCAGCGCGTCGGCGAGTTGTTCCCGGTTCATCGGCGCTCCCCTGGCAGGCCTCGATGCCTCACCCCGCCGTGATAGGCCGGGATGCTTAACCATCGGTTGTCCGCCCTCCGTTCTCCCGGCGCCGGGACGAGCCGGGAATCAGGTGCGCCAGGGATGCGCGGGCAGCTCGGTGGTGCCGATCGCCCGGGCGCCGGCCTCCGCCACCGCGTGGTCGTTCTCGACCGTCGAGCCGCTGACCCCAATGGCCCCGGACATCACGCCGTCCGCGTCGACGATCGGGATGCCGCCCGGGAAGGTGATCAGGCCGTCGTTCGAGTGCTCGATGCCGTAGAGCGAGCCGCCGGGCTGCGAGAGCTTGCCGATCTGGCCGGTCATCATGCCGAAGAACACGGAGGTCTTGGCCTTCTTCTGGGCGATGTCGATGGAGCCGACCCAGGCATCGTCCATCCGATAGAACGCCTTCAGATTGCCGCCGGAATCGACCACTGCGATGCACATCTGCGTGTCGAGTTCGACCGCTTTGGCGCGGGCCGCCTCGATGGCCTTGTGCGCATCTTCGATCGTGACGTGCATGGCAGGACTCCTCGAACTTCTGCGTCGCACCAGCGCGACGGGGATGGAAGGGCTAGGGATGGCGGCCGGTTCCGGCCTCGGGGCCGCGGGCGAGCCAGGTGACGGAGGCGTAGGCGCCGAGCCAGGACCCGAGCGCCGCGAACATCACGTAGAGGGCGTTCTGCGTGTAGCTGATGACGGCGAAGGCCGAGAGCAGGTACCAGATCGCGCTCCAGTTCGCGGCCCGCACGCGCTGGCGCGCGCCCACCGCCGCATTGAAGAACACGTAGGCCGCGTCGGTGACGCCGGTCGCCACGAGGACGCCGGCGGCGACGAGGGGATCGACGGCTGTGAACGTCATGGGCGGCTCCCGGGCAGGCCGCCCGCGGGCGGCGGCCGGGGGTGCGGCGGCCCAGGGTGCGGCGGCGACGAGCCGAGAGCATGCGCCGGGCCGCCCCCGGGCCGCAACGGGCCGGGGGCGGGGTGAGGTCCTGCTTGGCCGCGTCCTACTTGGCAGCGTCCTACTCGGCAGCGTCCTACTTGGCCGACATCGCGTCGGCCTTCTCGATCAGCGCCTCGGCCATGCGGATCGAGGCGATGTCGATGAGGCGGCCGTCGAGGGAGACGGCGCCACGGCCGGCCTTGGCGGCCTCCTCCATCGCCTCGAGGATGCGGCGGGCCTTGGTGACCTCGGCCTCGGAGGGGGTGAAGACCTGGTTCGCAAGGTCGATCTGGCTCGGGTGGATCGCCCACTTGCCCTCGAAGCCGAGCGCCGCGCAGCGCTTGGCGGCCGAGACGTAGCCGTCCGGATCCGAGAAGTCGCCGAACGGGCCGTCGATCGGGCGCAGGCCGTAGGCGCGGCAGGCCACCAGCATGCGGTTCTGGGCGAACAGCCACGGGTCCTGCCAGTGGGTCTGGCGGCCGCCGGACTCGTCCTTGTCGGTGAGCACGCTGTAGTCGGCGTTCACGCCGCCGATCACCGTCGAGCGGGCGCGCGTCGAGGCCGCGTAGTCGGCGACGCCGAAGGACATAGCCTCCAGGCGCTTGGAGGACTGGGCGATCGCCTCGACGTTGGCCATGCCGAGCGCCGTCTCGATCAGCACCTCGAAGCCCAGCGCCTTGTCGCGCTTCTTGGCCTGCTCGATCTGCGTCACCAGCACGTCGATGGCGTAGACGTCCTGCGGCACGCCGACCTTGGGGATCAGGATCATGTCGAGGCGCGGACAGGCTTCGACGATGTCGACCACGTCGCGGTACATGTAGTGGGTGTCGAGACCATTGATGCGGATCATCATGGTCTTGCTGCCCCAATCCAGGTCGTTGAGCGCCTGGATGATGTTGGTGCGGGCCTTCTCCTTGTCGTCGGGCGCCACCGCGTCCTCGAGGTCGAGGAAGATGACGTCGGCGGCCGAGCTCGTGGCCTTCTCCATGAAGGTCGGGTTCGAGCCCGGAACCGCCAGTTCCGAGCGATGCAGGCGGGCCTTGGCCTGCTGGATCAGGGTGAAGCTCATGCGCGTTCCTTCCTCTGCGGTCGTCGCGACCGTATCTATGGGTGCGCCCCGCGGCAGCTAGTCCGCGGGGTGGACCCGTTACAACGTGCCCCCGCAGGCCCCGCGAGACAGGGCCGGCGGTTCGTCTCGGTCACCCCGTCGCGCCGAAGCCGACGGCGATGCAGTTGATCGACAGGAGGAGGGCCGACTTCACGGCCTCGCGCCGGTCCTCGTCGGTCTCCCCGCGGTAGCGGCGCAGGAGCTCCACCTGCTCGCGGCTCACCTGGTTGATGGTGGGGAGCCGCCCCTGCAGCCGGTCGCGGAACAGCGGCGCCCGCTCGCCGAGCTCGGCGCCGCCGCTCACCCGCAGCACCATCTCGCGGGTGAGCGCGTACTCCGCCTCGATCATCCCGAAGATGTCCTGCCGCACCGCCTCGTCGGCCACGAGGCCCGCGTAGTCGCGGGCGATCTCGAGGTCGACCATGAGCAGGGTCTTCTCGACCTCGTCGATGATCAGGCGGAAGACCCGGCAATCCCGGAACATGCGCCGGAGCAGCGCCTCGCCGGCCTCGCCGCGCACCTCCAGGAAGCTCTGCAGGCCGGAGCCGACCCCGTACCACCCAGTGATGACGTGCCGGTTCTGCGACCAGGCGAACACCCACGGGATCGCCCGCAGGTCGCTGAGCGAGCGCGCGCCGAAGCGGCGGGCCGGACGCGAGCCGATGTTGAGGAGCGCGATCTCGTCGAGCGGGCTCGCGGCCTGGAAATAGGTGACGAGCCCGTCGCGCTGGATCAGGTTGACGTAGGCCGCCCGCGAGGCGCCCGACAGGGCCTCCAGTGCGTCGTCGAACTCGTTGCGGGGCAGGCCTTGCGTCTGCTGCTCGCTCTGGAGCGCGTGGTCGAAGACCGAGGCGGCGAGGAGCTCCATCTGGTAGGCGGCGGTGCCCCGGTTGGCGTACTTGAACGACACGACCTCGCCCTGCTCGGTCGTGCGGAAGCGCCCGTTGATGGAGCCCGGCGGCTGGGCCGCGATGCCCCGGTTCGTCGGCACGCCGCCGCGGCTCACCGAGCCGCCGCGCCCGTGGAAGAAGGCGATCGGCACGCCCGCGTGCTTGCCGAGCGTCGTGAGCTTCGCCTGCGCCTTGTAGAGCTCCCAGTTCGAGGCGACGAAGCCGCCGTCCTTGTTCGAATCCGAGTAGCCGATCATCACCTCCTGCACGCCGCCCTGCCAGCGGGTGGAGCGGCGCACCACCGGGATCGCGATCAGCTCCTTCATGATGAGGGGCGCGGCGCGCAGGTCGTCGATCGTCTCGAACAGGGGCACGATCGGCAGCGGGCAGATCTCGGTGCCGGCGCTGTCGAGGTAGATGCCGGCCTCCTTGGCGAGGAGGTAGGCGCCGAGCACGTCCGCGACCGAGCGGGTCATGGACAGGATGAAGGCCCCGAACGCCTCGCGGTCCAGGGTGTCGCGCATCTCGCCGACCAGCGCAAAGGTGTCGAGGGTCTCGCGTGCCTCGTCCGGAAGGTCGTCGAAGCTGCGGTCCGGGTCGCGGGGCCGGGCGAGCTCGGCCAGCAGCCAGTCCTTCCAGGCCGGGGCGTCGACGGCCGGCGGCTCCCGGTTCGCCCCGTTCTGCTGGCGCCAGAGCGCCTGCAGGGTCTGGGTGGTGCGGGTCGTGTTCTCGCGCAGGTCGAGCCGCACCGTGGAGAAGCGGAAGATCTCGACCATCCGGCGGACCGGGCGCACGAGGTCCGTGGCGAGGGAGCCGCACTTCGCGTCGGCGAGGCCCTTCTCCAGCGTGCGCAGGTCGTTGATGAGCCCGTCCGCGCTCGGGTAGTCCGGGCCCGTCGGGCGCCCGCCCTCGTTGCGCAGGATCGTCGCGTCGAGCTTCCGCAGGATGCAGGTGAGGAACTGGCGGTAGGCCTCGCCGGGGTTGCGGCCCGCGATGGCGCGGCCGTCGCCGCTCTCGGCCAGCAGGTGCGCGAGCGCGGTCCGGAAACTCTCGGGCACCGGCAGCGAGCGCTCCGTGAGCGAGAGGGTGCGGCCGAGGTTGGTCACGCCCTCCCGGTAGCGGCGCAGCGACGCGAGGGCGTTGCGCTGCAGGGTCTCGCGGGTGACGCTCGCGGTGACGTAGGGGTTGCCGTCGCGGTCGCCGCCGATCCATGAGCCGAACTGGAAGAAGGGCGGCACCTCGAAGGTCTCGTCGGGGAAGTACTGCGCGAGGCTCTCCTCCAGCGAGTACAGCACCTCGGGCAGCATCTCGAACAGGGTCTCGTCGAAGAAGTGCAGGCCCCAGGCGACCTCGCGCTCGACGGTTGCCTTCTCGAGGTGCAGCTCGCCCGTCATCCAGACGAGCTCGATCTGGTCGCGCAGCTCGTTCATCAGGCCGTTGCGCTCGCGCTCGGTCCAGCGCGGCATCTCGAGCTCGCGCAGCACGAGGTAGATGCGCCGGAACTTCTCCAGCACCGTCACGCGCTTGCCCTCGGTGGGGTGGGCCGTGATGGTCGGGCGGATGCGCAGGTCCTTCAGCAGGGCGTGGATCTGCGGCGCCTTGATGCCGCTCTCCACCGCCTCGGACAGGACCTTGGCGAAGGAGCCGCCGAGCGCCGCGCGCCCCTCCGTGCGCTCGATGTGCCGGCGGCGGCGCATGGCGGCGTTCTGCTCGGCGATCGAGAGGAGCTGGAACCAGATGCCCTGCACCTGCAGGGCGCGGGCGAGCATCTCGGGGGTGAAGTCCGAGATGTTGGCGCGGCCGTGCAGCACGGCCTCCAGCTCCGGCTCGTGCCGGCGGGCGACGTCGAGCAGGGCGTGGAACAGGATGTCGAGGGCCTCCGCGGCCGAGGTGCCGGTGATGACCGGCGGCGCGAAGGCGGTGTCGGCGGCGTGGCCCGGCGAGGCGTGTAGGGTCAGGGTCATCGAACGGCTCCCGCGACATGGCGCGACGGGACCCCCCTCCCCGTTGCGGGGAGGAGGCAGGAGGCGGCGGCGGCGGGAGGGCGGCGAACCCGCCGGCAGCGCCCCGGGCCCCCTCTCGGGCGAGAGGGGACGGACGGGTCGAGGCGGCTCAGGCCGCGCGCTTCAGCACCTCGGCGACGGTGTCGCCGAAGGAGCCCGGATCCGGCGCCACGGTGAGCCCGTAGGAGCGCATGATCTCGGCCTTCTCGGCGGCGCTGTCGCCGGTGGCGGAGATGATGGCGCCGGCATGGCCCATGCGGCGGCCCTTCGGGGCGGTCAGCCCGGCCACGAAGCCGATGACGGGCTTCGTCATGTTCTCCTTGATCCAGGCCGAGGCCTCGGCCTCCTGCGGGCCGCCGATCTCGCCGATCATCAGCACCGCGTGCGTGTCGGGGTCCTGCTCGAACAGGGTGAGGTGGTCGAGGAAGGACGAGCCGTTGATCGGGTCGCCGCCGATGCCGACCGAGGTCGAGATGCCGATGCCGTGGGCCTTCATCTGCGAGGCGGCCTCGTAGCCGAGCGTCCCGGAGCGCGAGATCACGCCGACATTGCCCTTGAGGTAGATGTGGCCGGGCATGATCCCGAGCATCGACTTGCCGGGCGAGATGATGCCGGCGCAGTTCGGGCCGACCACCATCGAGCGGCGGTCCTTGGGGTAGCGCATCAGGTAGCGCTTCACCCGCATCATGTCCTGGGCCGGGATGCCGTCGGTGATGGAGCAGATCAGCCGCAGCCCGGCATCGGCCGCCTCCATGATGGCGTCCGCCGCGAAGGGCGGGGCCACGAAGGTGATCGAGGTGGTGGCGCCGGTCTCGCGCACCGCGTCCTTCACGGTGTTGAACACCGGCACGCCCACGTGGGTCTTGCCGCCCTTGCCGGGGGTGACGCCGCCGACGACGTTCGAGCCGTAGGCGATCATCTCCTTGGCGTGGAAGGTGCCCTTATCGCCCGTGATGCCCTGGACGATGATCGGGGTCTTCTCGTCGATCAGAATGCTCATGACGCGTCTCTCCCCGGATCTCAGCTGTGGGCCTTGGCGCCGTCGCAGGCCTCGACGGCCTTGCGCGCGGCCTCCGACAGGGTCTCGGCCGTGATGAGGTCGAGCCCGCTCTCGGAGAGGATCTTCTGCCCGGCCTCCACGTTCGTGCCGGCGAGGCGCACCACCAGCGGCACGTCGATCTCCACCTCGCGCGCCGCCTTCACGACGCCCTCGGCCACCCAGTCGCAGCGGTTGATGCCCGCGAAGATGTTGACGAGGATCGCCTTCACGTTGCGGTCGGAGAGCACCAGCCGGAAGGCGGTGGCGACCCGGTCCGGCGAGGCGCCGCCGCCGACGTCGAGGAAGTTCGCCGGCTCGCCGCCCGCGTGCTTGATCATGTCCATGGTCGCCATGGCGAGGCCGGCGCCGTTGACGATGCAGCCGATCTCGCCCTCGAGGCCAATGTAGCTGAGGTTGTGCTCGGCGGCCTGGGCCTCGCGGGGGTCCCCCTGGGAGGGGTCGTGCATGTCCGCGATGTTGCGGCGACGGAACATGGCGTTGTCGTCGAAGCTCATCTTGGCGTCGAGCGCCAGCACCCGGTCGTCCTTGGTGACGACGAGGGGGTTGATCTCCAGCATGGTGCCGTCGCAGTCGCGGAACGCCCGGTAGGCGTTCATGATCGTCTTCACGGCGGCCGAGACCTGCTTGATGTTGAGGCCGAGCTGGAAGGCGATCTCGCGGGCCTGGAACTGCTGCAGGCCGACCGCCGGCTCCACCACCACCTGGATCAGGGCCTCGGGCTCGCTCGCGGCGATCTCCTCGATGTCCATGCCGCCGCGCTGGCTCGCGATGACGCGGACGCGCTCGGCCTTCCGGTCGAGGACGTAGCCGAGGTACAATTCCCGCTCGAACGGGTCGGCGGTCTCGACGTAGACCCGCTGGACGGGCTTGCCGTCGGCGCCGGTCTGGATCGTGACGAGGCGCTTGCCGAGGAGGTCCTTGGCGGCGTCGCGTACCTCGTTGTAGGTGCGGCAGAGCTTGATCCCGCCGGCCTTGCCGCGGGCGCCCGCGTGGATCTGCGCCTTCACGGCCCAGAACGAGCCGCCGAGCTCGGTGGCGGCGTAGACCGCCTGGTCGGGGCTGAAGGCGACGGCGCCCTTCGGCACGGCGACGCCGAAGCTCGCGAGCAGCTCTTTGGCTTGATACTCGTGAACGTCCATCTGAGACCTCCTTGGCGTTTCCCCGATTGGTCTACTCCCAAAATTTAGTTCTCGGGAGACGCGGCGCCGTTCATATTTTTTTGCATTCTCGTTGAGTTCGCCTTGAGGGCGGGGAATGCATTGTGACGTCGTATTGTGCGCCGCAGCATTATTATCAATACAGACGGGCTGGACTTGCGGTTGCTGCGAGGACGCGGCGGCATCGCCTGGACAAAGCCCGGCGAGCGGCGGCCGTCTCGGGCGATCCACCCGTCCTCGATCTCATCCTGAGGTGCTGCGGAGCAGCCTCGAAGGAGGGCTCCAGGGACCGCGCTCGATCTGGAGGCCTCCTTCGAGGGCCGCGGGCGCGGTCGCCTCAGGATGAGGTCGTGGGTCGGATCCACGCCGCGCGGGCGCAGCGGGCTCCGGATTCACGATCGCTCAGGTCACCTTGGCCTTCACGACCTCGTAGGTCTTCTCGTTCAGCGGGCCCGCATCGCCCAGGAGCGTCTCGAGCTCCCTCAGGCGCTCGTCCGCGAAGGCGCGGTCGTCGAGGCCCTTGGCGTTGACGTAGACGTTCAGCGCCGCGCTGCGCAGGCCCGCATGGGCCGAGAGCACGGCGACGCCGGCATCCGAGATGACGTTGAGGTTGCCCTTGTCGGCCACCACCTCGGCGAGGTCGATCACCGCCCGGCAGGCCCGGCAGCAGGCGAGCGGCACGTCGGTGGCCGTCCTGAGGGCGGTCTGGATGCGCTCCGCCCGCACGGCCTTCTCGTCGTCGTTCGCCTTGGGCAGGCCGTAGGCGCCCATCACCGCGTCGAAGGCCGCGACGTCGTCGGCGATCATGCCCGTGAGCTGGTGGCGCAGGTCCTCGGACTTGGCGAGGATCTCCTTCAGCTCGCCCTCGACCTCGACGTACTTCTTCTTGCCGATGGTGAGGTTGCACACCATCGACACCAGCGCGGCGCCCATGGCGCCCGAGATGGCGGCGGCACCGCCGCCGCCGGGGGTCGGGGCCGCGCTCGCGAGCCCGTCGAGGAACGCCTTGATGGTCTCGGTCTCGGCCATGTGGGTCCTCCTCAGGCCATCTTCTTCGCGAGGGCGTAGATCTCCTCGGCGTCGAGCACCTGCTCGGTGTTGTCGAAGAGCTGGCCGACGCAGGCGCGGTGCAGCTTCAGCTTCAGGCCGCCGATGCCGAGGGCCCCGAACACGTGCTTGCCGTGCCGCTCCTTGCCCTTGTCCATCGCCTCGATGCCGCCGAAGCCGAGGGGCGGCTGGGCGTTGTAGTCGGCGATGAACTCGATGCTCGGCTCGTTCTTCCAGGCGTCCTCGGAGAGGAGCTCGATGCCGATGGCGCCGGCGGAGAAGATCAGGTTCTGGCCCTTCACGAGGGCGGCCCGCGAGGGGGCGTCGGGGGTCGCGGCGGCCTTGACGTTCACCTTGAAGCGCTTGTTCACGGCGTCAGCCGCGGCCTGCGCGCGGTCCTGCTGGCGGGCGGCGAGGATGACCTCGGCGCCCTCGCCGGCGAGGAGCGCGGCCGAGCGCATGCCGACCGGGCCCGTGCCGGCCAGCACCACGGCCTTCTTGCCCTGGAGCGAGCCCGCGGCCTTCGCGACCAGGGCGACGCCCGCGGCCGCGGTGGTGTTCGAGCCGTTCGAGTCGAGCATGGTCGAGACCCGGAAGGGCCCGAAGAAGCGCTTCTTGACCGCCGCCAGCACGGCCTCGCCCGCCGCCATGTTGCCGCCGCCGACGAAGATCGCGGTCGACTTCTTTTCCGAGCCGCCGCGGGTGTAGATCGTGCCGTCGACGAGGGCGCCGACGTTCTCGGGCGTCACGTTGCCGTAGCCGGTGATGTGGTCGGCGCCGCCGTCGTAGCCGACGACGGTGTCGAACACGCTCGGCACCGGATCCGTGTCGAAGAGGAACAGCAGCTTCTTCATGGAGTCACCTTCCGTCCGCGCGTCGGGCGCGGTTTCGCGTTTCCTCGGACGGGGCCCGCCTCGGGCGCCCGCCTCCCGGTCTCTCGATGCGCCAACCCCGGGCGGGTTCCCGCCGCGGGAGCCGGCCGGGGCCTTCAGCCCTCGACGACGTTCTGGGGCTTGCCCGCCACGTAGGCCTCGACGTTGTCGACGAGCTGGTCGGCGAGGATCTGCATCGCCTCCTTGCTCGCCCAGGCCACGTGCGGGGTCACGATCAGGTTCGGCAGGTCGGCGTCGCACAGGATGTTGCCGTTCTTCGGCGGCTCCTGGGCGACCACGTCGAAGCCGGCGCCGGCGATGGTGCCGTCCTTGAGCGCCTCGAGCAGCGCCGCCTCGTCCACGAGGCCGCCGCGGGCGGTGTTGATCAGGATGGCGGAGCTCTTCATCCGCTTCAGCTCGTCGCGGCCGATCATGTTCTTGGTGTCGGGCGTCAGGGGAACGTGCAGCGTGATCACGTCCGACTGGGTCAGCACCGTCTCGAAGTCCACGAGGCCGTCCTGCGGGAAGACGTCGAAGGCCAGCACCTTCATGCCCAGCGCCTCCGCGCGCTTGGCGATCGACTTGCCGAGCGCCCCGTAGCCGACGATGCCCAGCGTCGAGCCGGCGATGTCGTAGATCGGGTAGTCGAAGTAGCAGAACTGCGTGGACTTGTTCCAATCGCCCCGGCGCACCGAGTTCGCGTAGGGCACGATCGCCCGCCGCAGGGCGAACATCAGCCCGACCACGTGCTCGGGCACGGTGTTGAAGGCATAGTTGCGGATGTTGACGACCGTGATGCCCTGCGCCTTGGCGGCGGCCTTGTCGACCACGTCCGTGCCGGTGGCGGCCACCGCGATCAGCTTCAGGTCGGGGAGCTTCGCCAGGGTGTCGGCCCGCATCGGGACCTTGTTGATGAGCGCGATCTCGGCGCCCTTCAGGCGCTCGACGATCTCCTCGGGCGTCCAGGTCGACTCGTACTCCACGTACTCGTGCGGGAAGTTGAATTCGCGCACCTTCGCGTCGAGCGATTCCCGGTCGAGGAACACGATCTTCTTCGTCATGGAGACCCTCTTCGCCGATCCGGCCTGTGATGGACGCGTGGTGTCGGGGCTCCCCGCCGGCCTCGGCGGGGTGCGGGGCCGGCCCGGGCGGGCCGGCCCCGATCCGCTCAGGACTTCGAGAGCGGGTTCTCGCGCAGGTAGCTCGAGGCCGCGGCGACGCCGGAGCCGGGGGTGACCTGCACGCCGTTGTCGAGCATCGACATCTCCGCGCCCGCGATGGCGCCGAGGAGCGACAGCTCGTTCAGGTCGCCGACGTGGCCGATGCGGAACACCTTGCCGGCAACTTCCGACAGGCCCGCGCCGAGGGCGAGGTTGTAGCGGACGTAGGCGTGCTTGATGATCTTGGCGGCATCGACGCCCTCCGGCACGACGATCGTCGTGACGGTATCGGAGTTCCACTTGGGCTCCTTGGCGCAGGTCTTCAGGCCCCAGGCGGCCACGGCCTGGCGGGTCGCCTCGCCGAGGACGTGGTGGCGGTGGTAGACGTTCTCGAGCCCCTCCTCGAACAGGCAGGCCAGGGCCTCGCGCAGGCCGTAGAGGAGCGGCAGCGGCGGCGTGTAGGGGAAGTAGCCGCCCGGGTTCGCCTTCAGCTGGTCGGCGTAGTCGAAGTAGACCTTGGCGAGGCGGTCGTTCTTGCCCGCCTGGCTCTCGGCGGCCTTCAGGCCCTTCGGGCTGATGCAGGCAACGCCGAGGCCGGCCGGCAGCATCAGGCCCTTCTGCGAGCCGGCGATCGCCGCGTCGACCTTCCACTCGTCCGCCTTGAAGGGCAGCGAGCCGATCGAGGACACGCCGTCGACGAAGAGCAGCGCCGGGTGGCCGGCGGCGTCGATCGCCTTGCGCACGGCGCCGATGTCGCTCGTGACGCCCGTGGCGGTCTCGTTGTGGACCACCATGACGGCCTTGATCTCATGGTTCTTGTCGGCGCGCAGCGCCTCCTCGATCCGGTCCGGGTTGGCGCCGGTGCCCCAGGCCTCCTCCTGCACGATCACGTCGAGGCCGAGCCGCTGGGCCATGTCGATCCAGAGGTGGCTGAACTGGCCGAAGCGCGAGGACAGCACCTTGTCGCCGCGCGCGAGCGTGTTGCAGAGCGCCGATTCCCAGATGCCGGTGCCGGAGGCGGGGAACAGGAAGATGGTGCCCTCGGTCGAGCCGAACACCTTCTTGGTGTCCTCGAACAGGGGCTTCGTCAGCGACGGGAAGTCGACCGAGCGGTGGTCCTCGGACTGCACCATCATCGCCCGCAGCACGCGGTCCGGGATGTTGGTGGGGCCCGGCACGAAGAGGTGGTTGCGACCCGGCCGTTTCGTTGCCGCCATGATGTGTATCCTCCGATTGTCCTGGTGCGATGGCCGGCTCCCGTGCCGGCGCATCGGCGTGCTGATGATCCTGAACCGGCGTCGCGCGGCGAGCCGTGATCCGGGGCTGGTCTCTGCGGGCTGGCAGACCGGGGCCGGGGCCGTCGCGGTCGGGGTGGGGCGGCATGGCTGCCGGCTCTTCCGTTCCGCGCGTCGTCCGCCCGCTGATCGAACCAGGGAGCGATGCGGAGCGGCAGGGCGGCGGGGTGCCGCTCGCGGTCGCGGCCCGCTGAGCGGGCCGGTCGCCTCCGAATTGCCGAGTCTTACTCGCGTCGTCTTCCTTGCGTCGGCCGGGCCGCGCATGCAAGCGCGCTCCGCCGGCCATCGACACCTTCCTTGGATGCTTGCCTTGGATGCTTGAACCGTCCCGTCGTCGGCGATCCCGTTGGCCGCTGCCGGCCCCGGGACGTGCCCGGGGGTCTCCTTGGCCACAAGTATGACAATCTTGCCCGCGGAAGGAAAACCGAAAAAACTTGGGCGGAATTCAAAAAATTTGTCTCGCGCCGCAAGGAATTCATGCTGCAGTGCGCAAATCTAACGGCATTGCAGCATCCGCGGGCGGGTCCCGGCCGTGTCATCAAACTGAGACGCGTTTGCGGTTTGCCTGACGGCGACAGACGCCGCCCGGAGACGCTCGTGGCCGATGACACTGACGAGGCCGTTCGGGTCCGGACCCTGTTCCTGTCCGACATGCACCTCGGCACGAAGGGCTGCCAGGCGACCCTCCTGCTGGGCTTCCTCAAGGACTACGACGCGGACGAGATCTACCTCGTCGGCGACATCGTGGACGGCTGGCAGCTGCGCTCGGGCTGGTACTGGCCGCAGGCCCACAACGACGTGGTGCAGAAGCTCCTGCGCAAGGTCCGCAAGGGCTCGCGGCTGATCTACATCCCGGGCAACCACGACGAGTTCTTGCGCGACTACATCGGCACCACCTTCGGGGGCGTCGAGATCGCCGAGAGCTGCATCCACACCGCCGCGGACGGCCGCCGCTACCTCGTGATCCACGGCGACCAGTTCGACATGGTGGTGCGCCATGCCCGCTGGCTCGCCTACCTGGGCGACGGCGCCTACACCCTCGCGCTCTCGGTCAACACCGTCCTCAACCGGGTCCGGCGCCGCCTCGGCCTCGCCTACTGGTCGCTCTCGGCCTGGGCCAAGCTGAAGGTGAAGAACGCCGTCAACTTCATCGGCAAGTTCGAGGAGTTCCTGGCCGCCGAGGCCCGGCGCGTCGGGGCGGACGGGGTGATCTGCGGCCACATCCACCACGCGGCCAACCGCGAGATCGAGGGCCTGCGCTACATCAACACCGGGGACTGGGTGGAATCCTGCACGGCGGTCGTCGAGCACTACGACGGCACCCTGGAGGTGCTCCACTACCCGAGCGTCCTGCGCGCCCGCGCGGCCGCGGAAGCGGCCTCGGAGGGCGAGGCCGCGCGCCGCGCCGAGGCGGCGCCCGAGCCGGGCCGGCGGGCAGTCGCGTGAGGCTCCTCATCGCCACGGATGCCTGGCACCCGCAGGTGAACGGGGTCGTGCGCTCGCTGGAGCACATGGCGGCGGCGGGCGCGGCGCTCGGCTGGGAGACCGTGATCCTCAGCCACCGCGACTTCCGCTCGCTGCCGCTGCCGGGCTATCCCGAGATCCGCCTCGCCCACGCCACCCGCCGGAAGGTGGCGGGGCGCTGGTCCGCCCTCGCGCCGACCCACGTCCACATCGCCACCGAGGGCACGGTGGGCTTCGCGACGCGCCGCCACTGCCTGGCCTCCGGCCGGCCCTTCACGACGAGCTACCACACGCGCTTCCCCGAGTACCTCGCGGCCCGCGCGCCCGTGCCGGAATCCTGGAGCTACGCCTGGCTGCGCCGCTTCCACGGGGCGGCGAGCGGCACCATGGTGAGCACGCCCTCCCTCGAGCGCGACCTCGCGGGCCGCGGCTTCGCGAACCTGATGCGCTGGACCCGCGGCGTCGACACGGAGCTGTTCCGGCCGGCCGCGCCCGGAGCCTCGGCGCCGGCGGAGCTCGCGGGCCTGCCGCGCCCGCTCTTCCTGTTCGTCGGCCGCCTCGCGGTGGAGAAGAACGTCGGGGCGTTCCTCGGCCTCGACCTGCCGGGCACCAAGGTCGTGATCGGCGACGGGCCGGACCGCGCGCGCCTGGAGCGTCTCTATCCGGCGGCCCGCTTCCTCGGCACCCGCACCGGCGCGGGGCTCGCCGCGCTCTACGGCGCCTGCGACGCCTTCGTGTTCCCGAGCCTCACCGACACCTTCGGGATCGTGCTGCTCGAGGCCCTCGCCTGCGGCCTGCCGGTGGCGGCCTATCCCGTGACCGGCCCCCTCGACGTGATCGCCGGCACGGGCGCGGGCGTCCTCGACGCGGACCTGCGCGCGGCCGCCCTCGCCGCTCTCGCGGTCCCGCGGGAACGCTGCCGGGCGGAGGCGCTCCGCTACACCTGGGCCGAGAGCGCGCGGCAGTTCTTCGGCAACATCGCCGTCGCGCACGCCCGGGGCCCGGCGCCGCGCCGCCGCGCCACGGCCGCTCCGCCCGAGACCGTGGGGATCGGCTGACGGTTTGACCCCGCCGCCGCCGGCGCGCAGAGATCGCCCGGACGAGCCCGGGACCCGCCATGCCCCCCTTCGATGCCGCGAGCGCCGCGGCGTACCCCGCCGTGATCGGCTGCGACGAGGTCGGGCGCGGCGCGCTGTGCGGGCCGGTGGTGGTCGCGGCCGTGTGGTTCGACCCCGCCCGGATCCCCGCCGACCTCCTCGCCCGGCTCGACGACAGCAAGCGCGTGAAGGAGGCCGTGCGGGCAGTGCTGACGCCGCTGATCCGCGCGCACGGCCGCGTCGCCGTCGCGGCGGGCTCGCGCGCCCTCGTGGACCGGGTGAACGTGCGCGGCGCGACCCTCGACGCCATGCGCCGGGCCGTGCTGGCCCTGCGCCTCGACGCGACGGTCCTCGTCGACGGGCGCGACGTCGTGCCCGGCCTCGCTCAGCCCTGCCGCGCGGTCGTCGGCGGCGACCGCCTCGTGCCCCAGATCGCCGCGGCCTCCATCGTCGCCAAGACGGTGCGGGACGGCCTGATGCGGCGCCTCGCCGGGCGCTACCCGGATTACGGCTGGGAGCGCAACGTCGGCTACGGCACCGCCGTCCACCTCGCGGGGCTCGCCCGCCTCGGGCGCACGCCCCACCACCGGGTCAGCTTCACCCGGGGCTTCACAGCAGGGTGAGCTGCCCGCCCGGCACCGCGAACGCGCCCGAATCGAGGGTGATCCGCTCGCGGGCATAGCCGAGCCGCGCCTTGGCGAGGCGCATCCGGCGGCCGATCAGCTCGGCGTAGGGGCCCGCTCCGGTCATGCGCCGGCCGAAGGCGGCGTCGTAGGCGCGCCCGCCCCGCGCCTGCCGGACCAGGGACAGGACGTGCGCGCGCCGCCCCGGATAATGCTCGGCCAGCCAGTCGGCCACGAGGTCGTGCAGCTCGTGCGGCAGCCGCAGCAGCACGTGGTTCGCCTCGCGCGCGCCGCAGGCCCGCGCCTCGGCGAGGATCGCCTCGATCTCGTGGTCGTTCAGCGCCGGGATCACGGGGGCGACGATCACCATCACGGGGACGCCTGCCTCGCTCAGCGCCCGGATCGCCGCGAGGCGCTTGGCCGGGTGGGGCGCCCGCGGATCCAGGCGGCGGGCGAGCCCGGGATCGAGGGTGGTGACCGAAACCGCCACCTTGACGAGCCCCTGCGCCGCCATCGGCGCCAGGATGTCGAGGTCGCGGGTCACGAGGTCGGATTTCGTGACGATCCCGACCGGGTGCCGGAAGCGGGCCAGCACGTCGAGCAGCCCGCGCGTGAGGCGGTGCTCGCGCTCGATCGGCTGGTAGGGGTCCGTGGCGGTGCCGAGGGCGATCGTCAGCGGCCGGTAGCCCGGGGCCGACAGCTCGCGTTCGAGGAGGCGCGGCGCATCGGCCTTGGCGAAGAGGCGCGTCTCGAAGTCGAGCCCGGGCGAGAGGCCGACGTAGGCGTGGTTCGGGCGGGCGAAGCAGTAGACGCAGCCGTGCTCGCAGCCCCGGTACGGGTTGATCGACCGGTCGAAGGGAATGTCGGGCGAGTCGTTGCGGGTGATGATGCCCCGGGCCCGCTCCAGGGTCACCTGCGTGCGCAGGCGGGCGGGCGCGTCCGCGGTCCAGCCGTCGTCGAAGGCCTCGCGCCGCGCCGCCTCGAAGCGCCCGGTCGGGTTGGCGGTGGCGCCGCGCCCGCGCCGGGCCTCCGGCGGCGAGCTCGCGTGGCCGAGCCGCCGGTCCGGGCCGGCGGGGCTGTCCGGGTCCATGGCGTTCCGGCTCCGATCGTTGCGTGACCGGAACATAACACGAACGAAGGGCCGGCGATCCGCCTCATTTGCGGGCAATTCGGCGCTGGGCGGAGCGAATCGGCGGCGCCTGGGCAAAGGCGGCGCAAGACGCTGGTCTCCCTCGCGAAAAATGGTCTATGGGCGCGCATGATCTCGGCCCTGACCTACGTGGCGCGGCCGGCCGACCCGGATTCGGTCGACCGCCTCGCCGACACCCTGAGCGCCCTCGTGGCGGGCGTTGCCGCGGGCCTCGTCGGCGATGCCGTGATCGTCGCGGCCGCGGGCCATGCCGGCATCGAGACCGTGGCGGAGGCGACCGGCGCGACCCTCGTGGTGCGGCCGCCGGGCGCGAGCCCCTGGTGCGTCGGGGCGCGGGCGGCGCGCCGCGACTGGGTGCTCTGCCTGGAGGCCGGCGACGTGCCGGCGACGGGCTGGATCCGCATCCTCGACCGCTTCGTGGAGACCGCCCGGCCGGAGGTCGCCCTGGCGCGGCTGCGCCGGACGCACGCGAACCTGCCGGTCCGCCTCGCCGCCCGCGGCGAGGGCGTGATCGGCGTCGCGCGGGCGCGGCCGGGCGACCTCGTGCGCCGCGAGCGCCTGGCCGCCGGCCCCGCCTTCCGCCCGCGCCTCAAGCCGAAGCTGCTCCTGGCGCGCCTCGACAGGGCCTGATCAGACGGCGACCGACGCGCCCCGGCGCAGGTGCTCGTCGAGGCGCGGCATGATCTCCACGAAGTTGCAGGGGCGGTGCCGGTAGTCGAGCTGCTGGGCGAGGATGCCGTCCCAGGCGTCCTTGCAGGCGCCCGGCGAACCCGGGAGCACGAACACGTAGGTGGCGTGCAGCACCCCCGCGGTCGCCCGCGACTGCAGGGTCGAGGTGCCGATCTTGTCGTAGGAGATCCGGTGGAACACCGCCGAGAAGCCGTCCATGCGCTTCTCGAACAGGGGCTCCAGCGCCTCGGGCGTCACGTCGCGGCCGGTGAAGCCGGTGCCGCCCGTGCTGATCACCACGTCGATGCCGGGGTCGCGGGCCCAGCCCTCGACCCGGGCCCGGATCGCGACGACCTCGTCCGGCACGATGGCGCGCGCCGCGAGCCGGTGACCGGCCTCGGTGAGGCGCTGCTCCAGCGTGTCGCCCGAGCGGTCGTCCCCGGGCGTGCGGGTGTCGGAGACCGTCAGCACGGCGATCGAGAGGGGGATGAAGCGGCGGGCGGTGTCGGCCATGGGTCGCGTCCGTGGGCTCGTGCGGAGCCGTGATATGGGGTGTCCCGCAGCTCATGTCCCGCGAAGGGGGGAAGACGATCTTCACCTTCTGACGCCAGGATGCCGCGCATGACCCAGATCGCCGAGACCGCGCCGTGACGCCGGGCGCCGGAGAGCGGCCGGAGCCGGAGCCCCATGGGGTGGCGGACTGGCCCTTCGGCACGCCGGACGCGCCGCTGCCACGGCCGGCCACCCTGCCGGACGGGCGCCCCTGGCCGCGCATCCGCGTCCTGACCGCCGTGCCGGCCGACGCGCCGGACCTGGCATCCGCCAGCGTCGCGAGCGTCGCCCGCCAGGACTACCCGGAGCTGCGCCACGACCTCGTGCCCGCGGCCGCGGCGGAGGCGGCGCTCGCCGGCATCCTCGCGGAGGAGACGGTCGCGGCCGTGCTGCTCCTGCGCGCCGGCGACCTCCTCGCCCCCGGCGCGCTGCAGGCGCTCGCCCTCGAACGCGCGCTCGCCGGCGCCGACGCGGTGGCGGGCCTGCGGGTCCTGTTCGACCGGCAGGTGCTGGGCCTCGACGTGCTCGCCCTCGACGTGCCGGCCCTCGACGGCGCGAAGCCCGCTTCCCTCGATGGCGGCATCCTGTTCGGGCGCGAGGCCCTGGCAGGGACCGCCCGCGGCCTCGACGCGGCCGCCGCCTGGGCGGCGCTCGCCCGCGCGGGCGCCCCCCTCGCCCGGATCGGACGCCCGGTCCTTCTCCACCGTGCACCCGGGCGAGAGACCGGCCACGCTCTGACGCCCGGCCTCTCGGTCGCCGCCCTCACGGGCACCGGCTATGCCGGCGGCGCGGGCATCGCCCACCGCCGCCTCGCCGAGGCCCTGCGCCTGTCGGGGCACCGGGTGGCGGCCTACGCGCTGACCGACGAGTCGCCGGCCGCAGCGGCCGAGTGGACCGACCATTTCCCCCGGACCGAGGCCGCGATCCGCGGCGGCGGGCACGACCTCGTGCTCGCCGGCAACCTGCACGGGGCGACGCGCAGCCTCGACATCCTCGGGCGCCTCGGCACCGCCCTGCCCGTCGCTTCCGTCCTGCACGACCTGTTCGCCCTGACGGGGCGCTGCGCCCATCCGCGGGGCTGCCTGCGCATCGCCACGGGCTGCGACGCCGAATGCCCGAGCCCGGACGAGTACCCGCAGCTCGCGCCCCGGCGCATCGCCCCGGCGCTCGCCCGCAAGCGCGCAGTGCTGGGCGCCCCCGGCGGCCCCCTGCTCCTCGCCAACTCCGCCTGGACCGCGGAGCAGGCCCGCGCGCTCGCACCGGACGGCGCGCGGGTCGCCCCGCTCACCCTCGCCTTCCCGACCGGCGTTTTCCGGCCCCGGGACCGGCAGGCCCTGCGCCGCGAGCTCGGCCTGCCGGCGGATGATCTCCTGATCCTCGTCTCGTCCGTCATCGTCGACGGGCCCGACAAGGGTTTTTCGGATCTGCGCGCGGCGCTCCTGCGGGTGGCGGGGCCCGGCATCGGCTTCGTGGCGGTGGGCCGCCTCGACGATCCGGGCCGGCTCGGCCTGCCGAACCTGTTCGTGCCCGGCCTGATCCACGACGAGGCGCGCCTCGCCGCCTGGTACGGCGCCTGCGACCTCCACGTCACCGCGAGCCGCCTGGAGACCCTCGGCCAGACCCCGATCGAGGCCGGTCTCTGCGGGGTGCCGACCCTCGCCTACCGCACCGCCGGCCTGACGACCTCGGTCATCGACGGCGTCAGCGGGCGCCTCGTGCCCGTCGAGCCCGGGGCGCTCGCCCAAGCGCTCGAAGCGCTCGTGGCGGATCGCGCCGCCCTCGCCCGCCTCGGCGCCTTCGCGCGGATCGCCCTCGAATCGCGCTTCAGCCACGCCGCCGCCGCGCTCTCGCTCCAGGCGGCGCTGGAAGGGCTCGGCCTGGCGCCGCGGGGCGCGCCGTCCCGCTTCGCGCCCGAGATGCTCGCCACCTTCGCAATGGCGCGGGCACGCCGGCCGGGCGAAGTCGGCGCAGCGGCTTCCCCCGCGCCCCCGCTGGTGCGGACGCTGCGGCGCGCCAAGCAGGCGGTTCTCGGCCGCACCCTCCCGCTCTGGCTCCGCCGCGGCCTCTACGGCGCCGCTCGCCTGCGCGCCCACCTGCGGCTGGGCCGATGAGCCGGCGGATCTACGTCGACCGGACCCACGTGCGCGGGCACGTCACGGGGATCGAGCGCGTGGCGATCGACCTGTTCGCCCCGGAGCGCCTCGCGCCCCACACGGTGCGGATCCTGGAGAGCCGCGGCCTCGCGCACATGATCGCCGCCCAGCAGCTCGGCCTGCCCGCGCGGGCGCTGGCCGACCCCGCCGCCCTGTTCGTGTTCCCCGGCTTCCCGCCGCCGCCCCTCTGCGCGCCCTTCGCGGAGCGCTGCCTCGTCTACGTCCACGACACCTTCCTGGTCACGCGGAGCGCGGATCTCAGCCTGAAGAGCCGCCTCTACATGGCGCCGAGCTTCCGCCTCGCCATGCGCTGGGGCCGCCGATTCCTGGTGAACTCGCAGGCGACCGGCGCCGCCCTGCGCGAGCTCTGCCGCCCGGAGGCGCAGGTCGCCCTCCTGCGGCCGGCCGTGCGCGACGTCTTCGGTCTCGCGGACCTCGGCGCCCGCGCCGGCAGGCCGGCCGGGGAGCCCCTGCGGATGCTCGCCATCGGCACCATCGAGCCCCGCAAGGATTACGGGGCGGCGGTGGCGCTCGCCGCCGCGCTGAACCGGGGCGGGATCCCGGCCGAGCTGCACATCGTCGGGCGGGTCGGCTGGGGCCGGCACGATTTCCTCGCCGATCCCCCGCCCTGGCTGCGCCTCCACGGCTACGTGGACGATGCCGGCCTCCGGCGCCTCGTGGCGGAGAGCCACCTCCTCCTCTCCACCTCCAAGGCCGAGGGGCTCGGGCTGCCGCTCCTCGAGGTCCAGCACGGCGGCCTGCCGGTGGTGGCGCCCGAGGACGCGGTCTTCCACGAGGTGCTCGGCGCATCCGCCCTGCTGATCCAACCGACCGATCCGGCAGGCGCGGCCGCGGCGCTGGCGGAGTGGGTCGCTGCCGGAGGCCTGCAGGAGGCCGCCGCGCGGGCGCGCCCGAATGTCGGGCGCTGGAACGACCTGGCGGCGGCCGATGCGGCCCGCTTCCGCGACTTCCTCGCGCGCGGTCCCGCGGCCTACGCGGCCGGCGGCCTCGTCCCCGCCGCGACCGATGCGACCCGGCCCCAAGCCTAGGATCGCACGGCCCGCAGAGTTCTCGCGGACGGGCGCCAAGCTCGGGCGAGCGCGCCGCCATTAATGATGAATGGCAGAACTTTAGCCCCTTTTGGCATGTGCACCGGTTTATAGCGATGGACACGCGCGTATGCGCAGAACACCGCACTATTTTCCGGGTACGAAGCTTGCGAAACTTACGCGATCCGTAACGCCATCGCTGGCGCCTCGTACCGGAACGGCACAGAGGCGCAGCAGGATGGGATGAACGGGCCGGACCTCCCGGCGACCAAGCGGTCAGGAACTGGCAGATGTTCGACTTCTCGACACCCCTCCGCGGCGAGCCGATCGACGTGGTCCTGCCGCGCCGGGAGGCCGAGCGTCCGAGCGCCCGCGTCATCACCCGCCGGCTCTGGCGGGGCGGCGGCTTCATCGTCCTCGGCGGCCTGTTCATGGTGGCCTGCGCGGTGGCGCTGCTCGGGCTGCTGACCCCGAGCTACACCTCGAGCATCCAGGTGCTGATCGACCCCTCCGACCTGCGCGTCGTCGAGAACGAGGTGAGCGCCCGCACGCCCCAGGCCGACAGCGGCGTCTCCATCGCCGAGAGCCAGGTGCGGGTGATCCAGTCCGACAACGTGCTGCGCCGGGTGGTCACCAAGCTGCACCTCGACGCGGACGACGAGTTCGTGCGGCCGGACGGCGACAACGCCACCCTCGAGGCGATCAAGCGGGCGCTCGGCATGGTTCCGCCCGCGGCGAGCCGCGACCCCGTCAACATCGCGCTCGACACCCTGCGCACCAAGCTCGCCGTGCGCCGGGCCGAGCGCACCTTCGTGATCGAGGCGGCGGTCCAGTCGCGCGATCCCGAGAAGGCGGCCCGCATCGCCAACGCGATCGGCGAGGCCTACTTCGCGGAGGAGGCCGGCGCCCGCACCGAGGCGGCGCGGCGCGCCTCCGACGCCCTCTCGGGCCGGCTCGCGAGCCTGCGGCTCGACGTCGAGGAGGCCGAGAGCCGGGTCGTGAAGTACCGCGAGGACAACCACCTCGTGGCCTCGAGCGGCCGGCTCCTCACGGACCAGCAGCTCGGCGACCTCAACCAGCAGCTCGTCACCGCCTCGATCAAGGCCGCGGAGGCGCGCGCGCGCCTCGACCAGGCGCGCAAGATGAAGGTCGGGGATGCGGGCACGGCGCTGCCCGAGATGCTGCAGTCCCTGGAGATGCAGGCGCTCCGCCAGCAGTTCGCGACGCTGTCGCGCAACACCGCCGAGCTCGCGACCCGCCTCGGCGAGCGCCACCCCGCCATGGCCGAGCAGTACGCCCAGCAGCGCGACCTGCAGCGCATGATCCAGCGCGAGAAGGAGCGCATCATCGAGACCACCCAGAAGGATTTCGACCGGGCGGCCGCCAGCGAGGCGGCGATCCGCAAGAGCCTGGACCGGGTGAAGACCGAGAACGCGGCGAGCGACCGGGCGAATGTCGGCCTGCGCGAGCTGGAGCGGGCGGTCGAGTCCCGCCGCGGCGTCTACGAGGCCTTCCTGCGCCGCTCGCGGGAGGCGAGCGAGCAGGAGCGGCTGAACAGCACGAACGTGCGCATCATCTCGCCCGCGACGCCCGCGCGCCTGCGCACCTGGCCGCCCTCCCCCAAGGTGGTGCTGCCCGTCGCGCTGCTGCTCGGGATGCTGCTCGGCGCCGGCATCGCGCTGTCGCTCGGCGCGGACCGCGACCGGACCCGGCGCCCCGCGGCCAGGAACCCCACCGCGGCGACGCGCGGCGAGGGCGCCCGCAGCTTTCGGGCCGCCGATGCCTGAGGGCGGCGGACTAGGCCGGGACCGGCAGGCCGTGATGGCGGGCGGCCTCGGTCATCGTCAGGACGGGCACGCCGTGGTCGGCGAGCACCGCCAGGGTCTCCGTCAGCAGGGCGGGCGAGACGCCCATCGGGGTCGGATCGGGATCGACATCGTGCGTGTAGAAGATCAGCCAGCCCCTGGTGGCCTGCGCCGTCCGGACGAGGCGCACGAGGCGGTCGCGGGGAAGCGTCGCGTCGAAGAGGCCGATCGCGCCGAGGAGCGCCGGGTCGACGCGGCCGGCATTCACCTGCTCGTAGATCGAGCGGCAGGTGGCGAAGCGCCGGGCGAGCACCCGCTTCTGGCGCAGGCCGACATCGCCGAACGGGTAGCAGAAGTGCTGCGGCACCCGCCCGCAGATCTCCGCGATGAGATCCCGGCTGCGGTCGCACTCGCGGGCGAGCGCCCGCGCGTCGAGGGACTGCACGTTGACGTGGCGGGCGGTGTGGCAGCCGATCTCGTGGCCGGCCTCGGCGAGGGCCCGGACGGCGGGACGATCGGCGGTGCGCCAGTGGCGGTCCTGCCGCCCGCACAGGGCGGCGGCCACGTAGAAGGTGCCGGCGAGGCCGTGGCGCTCCAGCACCGGGGCGCCGACCGCGGCGGCCGAGGCCGGGACGTCGTCGAAGGTGAGCGTCGCGACGGCCTGCCCGCCCCTGAGGCCGACCCGGCCGGTGGGCGTCGCGCGAGCGAGGAGGCGCCACAACTTCCTGTTGCGCCCCTCGGACCATCCCTGCTCGACGTCGGCGCCGTCCATTCCAGACCTCATCGCACGGACGGCCGAACGGCCCACACGGCCAGAGACACACACAACCCTAAATATGCGGTTCCCTCGGAGCGGCGGGCGAGCCTGCACCTGTTCGGCACCGCGTTCTCCACCGCCGGCCCCGCCGCGATCGTCGCCGCCGCCGAGGCGCTGCCGGCCGTGCGGCCCCGCCTCGTCGTCACCGCCAACGTCGACCACATCGTCATCCTGGCCGAAAGCGGAGCCTTCCGGAAGGCGTATGCGGGCGCGGCCGTGCGCACCCTCGACGGGATGCCCCTGGTCTGGCTCGCCCGCCTGCGGGGCTCGCCCGGCGCACGCCGGGTCACCGGCCACGACCTGCTGGGCCACGTCCTGACCCGCGTGCCGGCACCGGGCACCCGGATCTTCCTGGTCTGCGCGAACCGCGACGTCGCGGAGCGGATGCACCACCGCTTCGTGCAGACCGGGCTCCCAGGCGATGCCGTGGTGACCGAGGTGCCGCCCTTCGGCTTCGAGGCCGACGCCGCCTACGGCCTCGCCCTGGCCGAGCGCGTGCGGAGCCACGGTACGACGCTGCTGGTGATGGGGGTGGGCGCGCCGAAATCGGAGATCTGGATCGACCGGCACGCCGCCCTCGTCGGCGCGCCGCTCGTCCTGTCGGTCGGGGAGGCGCTGAGCGTCGCCTCGGGGCTCGTGCCCCGCGCGCCGCTGCGGATGCAGCGGGCCGGGCTCGAATGGCTGTTCCGCTTCGCGCTGGCGCCGCGGCGCATGTTCCGCCGCTACTTCGTGCGTTCCTGGCGCTTCCTGCTGCTCGCCGCGTCGGACCGGAACCTCGGCGACGCGATGCCCGCGCCGGCCCTGCTCCTCGGCGCCCTCGACGAGCCCGCCGCCCTCGACGCGTCGGCAAGGGCCGGCGAGTAGCCGGCCCCAAAGGGGAACAGGGCGGGCCGGCGAGTGGCCGGCCCCAAAGCAGAACAGGGCGGGCCGGCGAGTGGCCGGCCGCTCAGGCGAACAGGTCTGGCCGGCGCAGGCGCAGGGCGTAGACGAGGAGCAGCGTCTTCACGTCGGTGATGCCGCCGCGCTCGCTCAGGGCCGCGAGCTCGCCGAGCGGCACCTCGTGCACGGTGATCGCCTCGTTCTCCTCGGCGAGGCCGCCGCCCGGCCCCGCCCGGTCGTCGGCCGTGAAGGGCGCGAGGAAGAAGTCCATCTGCTCCGTGGAGATGCCCGGCATCGTCCAGGCCCGGGTCACCGGCTCCAGCGCGCCGAGGCGCAGGCCCGTCTCCTCGAAGGCCTCGCGGCGCGCGCCCTCCTCGGGGTCGGATTCGTCGAGAAGGCCGGCCGGCACTTCCAGCAGCGCGTCCGTGCCGTCCGCGAAGAAGGGCGGCGCGCGGAACTGCGAGATCAGGATCGCGACCCGGCGCTCCGGGTCGTAGGGCAGGACGGCGACGGCGCGCCCGTGATCCTCAACCTCGCGCTTCAGGCGCGTCCCGTCGGCCAGTTCCACCTCGGCCACCAGGAAGCGTGTCCAGCCATCGTGCAGGATGCGCGTGCCGCGGATGCTCGCTGCCATGCGAAAGGACCCTCCCCGTCCCGGGCGGGCCTGCGCCCGCGATCGGTTTGGCCTCCTAAAACGGAGTTGGCGCACGAATGAGGCGGGGCGCGGTAAAGCTCGGTCGCTTGGGTCAGGTGCGCAGGATGGTGAAGCGGAGCGCGGCCGGCGCGTGCGCCGGCGCGGGAAGTTGCTCCTGCGCCTCGAGCCGGTCGCCCTCCTCGCGAACGAGGTTGGGGATGTCGAGGCCGGCCAGCGGATCGGTCGTCGTCACGACGAGCCGCGCGCCGGCGGGCAGGCCCCGCAGCGCCTTGCGGGTGCGCAGCACGGGAAGCGGGCATTTCAGGCCGCTGAGGTCGAGGTCCACGCGATGCCCCGCACGCTCCATCAACGAAAATCCCGCCGGCGCGGGTTGCGCCGACGGGATCTCTAGACCGGGGCGACCCCGCCTGTCAGGCGGGACCCGCGGGACTTACCAGCCGTAGCCGTAGGCCGGGTAGCCGTAGCCGCCGCCGTAACCGTAGGCCGGGTAGCTGTAGCCGTAGGCCGGGTAGCCGTAACCGCCGCCGTAGCCGGCGCCGTAATAGCCGTCGTAGTAGCCGTAGCGCGGGGCGGCGCTCGCCGCGAGGGCACCGCCGATGATGCCGAGCGCGGCACCGGCCGCGAGGGCGCCGCCGACGCCGCCGCGACGATAGCCGTAGTGCCGGTAGCCGCCGCCGTAGTAGCCGCGACGCCAGCCGACGTTCTCGACACCCGCCGCCTTCGCGCCGCCGACCTGGGCGGAGCTGACGGCCGGGAGCGGCGCCGCCTGGGCCGCGGTGAAGCTGGTGGCCGACAGGCTGAGGGCAGCGGTGCCGGCGAGGGCGAGGCTGAGGATGCGGGACATGCGCGCAGGTCTCCTGATGAGTGTTGCCCGTGCAACGAGCATGGCCCCGAAACCGTTCCGCTCCGCGCGTGCGAGGGCGCACATGATTGCGCGCGCCCCCGCACGCGCCGGGGCCGTGCGACGGGCCGTGCGACGGGGCTGGGACCCCATGCGGGGCGCCGGCCCGGCGCCCTCAGCAGCCGCAGCCGTACCCGTAACCGTAAGACGGGTAGCCGTAGGACGGATAGGAATATCCGGCGTAACCGGCATCGTAGTAGCCGCCGCCGTAGCCGTACCCGCCGTAGCCCCCGTAGTAGCTCGGCGCCGCGGCCGCCGCGAGGCCGCCCCCGATCAGGCCGAGGGCCGTGCCGGCGATCGCGGCACCCGCTAGGCCCCCGCCGTAGCCGCGTCCGTATCCCCGGCCGTACCCCGCATAGCCGTAGCCGCGGCCGTAGCCGTAGGCGCGGCCATAGCCGCCGTGACCGTAGCCGCGGCCGTACCAGCCGACCTGGGTCAGCGCGTCCGCGGGGCCGCCGACCTGCGCGGCGGTGAGGGCCGGCAGCGGCGCGGCGGCGGCGGGGGACAGGCCGGCGACCGTCGCGGCGAGGAAGGCGGCGGGAACGAGGCTGTTGAGGCGAGGCATGATGAGGCGAGGCATGTCGAGGCGATGCATGGCGAGACTCCTGCGGTGAACCGTCCGGCGCGCAGCCGGAAGCGGCCGCGGAACGCCCGGGCGGCGCGTCGCGGACGGCTTCGGGCGGGCCCGATGCGGAACGCTCGCAGGATTTCCGTCCTGCGTCGAAGGGTCAGAACACGCAGTCGGTGAAGGCGGGCTCGACCGAGCGCTGCCAGGCGCCCTCGTAATCCGCGAGGCGGTCGTCGGCGCGGGAGCGGCCGGCCGCGACGATGGCCTCGAGGGGCTGCAGGTGGAGGGTCTCGTCCCGTCCACAGGAATCGCGCCGCGCCCGCGCCTGCAGGCCGCTGCGTGCGATGGCGAGGGCTTCCGCCGCGACGGCGCCGAGGCTGCGGCCGGCGATCGGCGTGGTGAGGCCGAGGCGCGGCACGGTCGCCCGCACGGCCTCGCGCTCGGCGGCGCTCCAGCCCTTCACGAGGTCGAGGGCGGCATCGAGGGCCCCCTCGTCGTAGAGGAGGCCCACCCAGAAGGCCGACTGGGCGGCGATCATCTCGGGGCCGCCCACATCGGCGCCGCGCATCTCCAGGAAGCGCTTGAGGCGCACCTCCGGGAAGGCGGTGGAGGCGTGGTTCGCCCAATCCGAGACGGTGGCGCGCTCGCCCGGGAGCTGGGGCAGGCGCCCGGCCATCAGGTCCCGGAAGGAGGCGCCCGCGACGTCGTGGTAGGTGTCGCCCCGCTTCACGAAATACATCGGCACGTCGAGGAGCCAGTCCACGTAGGTCTCGTAGCCGAAGCCCGCCTCGAAGGCCTCGGGCAGCATGCCGGTGCGGTCGCCGTCTGTGTCCCGCCAGATCTCGGAGCGGCGCGAGAGGTATCCGTTGGGCCGCCCGTCCGTGAAGGGCGAGTTGGCGAAGAGGGCGGTGGCGACGGGCTGCAGGGCGAGCGAGGCGCGCATCTTGCGCACCATGTCGGCCTCGGAGGCGAAATCGACATTCACCTGCACGGTGGCGGTGCGCAGCATCATGTCGAGGCCGAGCTTGCCGACCTTGGGCATGTAGCTCGCCATGATGCGGTAGCGGCTCTTGGGCATGACGGGGGTCTCCTCCCGCCGCCACTTCGGGCTCATCCCGAGGGTGAGGAAGTCGATGCCGAGGGGCTCGGCGGCCCGCGCCGTCGCGGCGAGGTGCTCGCGCAGCTCGGCCGCCGTCGCGTGCACGTCCGGAAGCGGTGCTCCCGACAGCTCGAACTGCCCGCCGGGCTCGATGGAGATGGCCCCGCCCTCCCCGCCCGCGAGCCCGATGACGTTGCCGGCATCGACGATCGGCTCCCAGCCCGTCTCGCGGCCGAGCCCTTCGAGGAGCGCGCGGATGCCGCGCTCGCCCTCGTAGGGCACCGGCCCGTGGTCGGCGCGGTAGAACGGGATCTTCTCGTGCTCGGTGCCGATCGCGAAGCTGTCGCGCGGCTTCTCGCCGGCCGCGAACCAGGCGATCAGCTCTGTGCGCGAGGTGAGCGGGGTCGTGTCGGAGCTGTCGCGCGCCATGCGCTGCCTCGCCGTGCCGGAACCGTTGGTGAGATGGAGGCTTGGCCGCGCGCGTCCGTCGCGCAGGCCGGTTCCTCGATCGGGATGTCGTGTCCTTAATGCAGGCCGCAAGGGCGGACAACGCGGCGGGTACGGGCGGCAGGCTCTCCGCCATCCCGGACGATCACCGGGGACGCCTGCCGGTGTGCGGCGGCGCACCCGTCGTCGCCCGCAGGGACGGCTCCGGCGCGCTAGCGGGCGTCCCCCAGCACGGCCTGGACCAGGGTGAGGGCCGCCACCGCCGCGGTGTCGGCCCGCAGGATCCGGGGGCCCAGCGAGAGCGCGACGGTGTTCGGGCGCTGCGCGATCAGCGCGCGCTCCTCGGGGGCGAAGCCGCCCTCGGGCCCGATCAGCACGGCGAGGGGCGGCGGCGCGCCCGGGTCCGCCGCCGCCCGCAGCGCCGCGACCGGATCGGTGACGGGCGCGTCCTCGTCGCAGAACACCAGGAGGCGGTCCGGCGCGAGGTCGGCCAGCGCCTCCGGCAGGCGCGCCGGCTCCGGCAGTTCGGGGATCGCCAGGATGCCGCACTGCTCGGCGGCCTCGATGGCGTTGGCGCGCAGGCGCTCCGCCTTGATGCGCTCCCCTTGCGTGTAGCGCGTGAAGACCGGCCGGATGGCGCCGGCGCCCATCTCGACGGCCTTCTGGGCGAGGTAGTCGAGGCGCGCGCTCTTCAGGGGGGCAAACAGGTAGTGCAGGTCGGCCGGCGCGGGCTGGGCCCGGGTGCGGGCGCCGACCACGAGGTCGGCGCTCTTGCGGCCCGTGGGGGCCAGCGTCGCCCGCCACTCGCCGTCGCGGCCGTTGAACAGCAGCACCGGATCGTCGGGCCCGCGGCGCAGCACGTTGAGGAGGTAGTTCGCCTGCGCCCGGTCGAGGGGCAGGCGCGCGCCCATCGCGAGGTCGGCCTCGACGTAGAGCCGGGGCGCGGTGAAATCGTAAGCCGCCATGCGTGAGCTGCCGTGGGACGTCCTTCGGCCGCGCTCGTCACCCGGCTCCCCGGCCCTGTCAACGCGGCGGCGGCCCGCCCGATCGTTGCAGAAAAGTTACGGAGACGTCTTTTCCGCGTCTTGCCCACCGCCGGGGGCGGCCCGGGGGCTGCCCTCCGAAGAGCCGCCACATTCTCGTGCAGAACGGCCTGACGGGTACGAGGGACGACGGACCGGTGCGGCAACCGGGCGAGAAGGGAACCGAGGCAATGCAATCGAAGATCATCGCGACGGTTGCCGGCGCGCTCGCCGGCAGCCTCCTGTTCGGGGCCGCGGCCCTCGCGCAGAGCGTCGAGTGCGGCGAGATCCAGAAGACGCTGGAGGCCCGCAAGGCCCTCGTGGCGAAGGCCAACGCGGCCTCGACCTCGAAGCAGAAGATGACGCCGCAGGAGGCGTGCTCGCTGTTCGGCAAGCTCCAGGCGAACGGCGCCGAGGCCGTAAAGTGGATCGGCGCCAACAAGGAATGGTGCCAGATCCCGGATTCCTTCGCCGAGGGCTTCAAGGCCGACCACGTGAAGGTCAGCGGCATCCGCACGAAGATCTGCGGCGTCGCGGCCCAGGCCTCGAAGATGGAGGCGCAGGCGCGCGCCCAGGCGCAGAACGGCGGCGGCGGCGGTCTCCTCGGCGGCCCCGGCCTGACCGGCTCGTTCAAGATGCCGCAGGGCGCGCTCTAAGACGCGCAGGCAGGCCCGGGTCCGGCCCGGGCGGATTCGCGGTCGCTGCGCCTCGCGCGGGCCGATGCGCGTTGGAAAACCAGGCCGATCCCGACTATGGGGTCGGCCTTGCTCGTTCGCCCTCCTCCCCACGCCCGCGGCATGCCCCTCCCCGCCCCTCGCCTCGCACCCCCGGCCCCCCTCCGTGAGCGGTGAGGCGCAGGACCGTCGCGTCGCCGATGCGGTGGCGGGGCACTGGGTGGACCGCCTGGCGCCCCGGCGCGCGCGGCCCTACCTGCGGCTCGCGCGCATCGACCGGCCGATCGGCTGGTGGCTGCTGCTGCTGCCGTGCTGGTGGTCGGCGGCGCTCGCCACCACGGCGGCCGGGCGGCCCTGGCCGGACCCGTGGCACCTCGCGCTGTTCCTGATCGGGGCGGTGGCGATGCGCGGCGCCGGCTCGACCTACAACGACATCGCCGACCGCGACCTCGACGCCCAGGTGGAGCGGACGCGCTCGCGGCCCCTGCCCTCCGGGCAGGTGAGCTCGAAGGCCGCCGCGCTGTTCCTGGTGGCGCAGGCCCTGGTCGGGCTCGCCGTGCTGCTGCAGTTCAACACCGTGGCGATCGGCGTCGGGGTGGCCTCGCTCCTGCCGGTGGCGATCTACCCCTTCATGAAGCGGGTGATGCCGATGCCGCAGGCGGTGCTCGGCCTCGCCTTCGCGTGGGGCGCGCTGATGGGGTGGGTGGCGGTGTTCGGCAGCCTCGGCGCGCCGGCGCTCCTGCTCTACGCCGGCGCGGTCGCCTGGGTGATCGGCTACGACACGATCTAC
Organism: Methylobacterium sp. A54F; assembly: GCF_053346035.1. Classification (NCBI taxonomy): domain Bacteria; kingdom Pseudomonadati; phylum Pseudomonadota; class Alphaproteobacteria; order Hyphomicrobiales; family Methylobacteriaceae; genus Methylobacterium; species Methylobacterium sp. A54F. The sequence goes on from NZ_JBKFBF010000006.1 coordinate 117,006, forward strand.
GCGGTGCAGGACATCGAGGACGACGAGATCGCCGGCATCCGTTCCTCGGCGCGGCTGTTCGGCGGCGGCCTGCGCCTGGCGGTGGCGCTCTGCTACGGGCTCGCGGCGCTGCTCGTGGGGCTCGCGGCCCATGCGGCGGGGGCGGGCCTCGTCGGCTTCCTGGGGGTGGGGCTGTTCGGCGCCCATCTGGCGCGCCAGGTCCTCGTCCTGCGCGAGCGCGACGGGCAGGGCGCCCTGCGCCTGTTCCGGTCGAACCGCGATGCGGGCCTGATCCTGTTCGCGGGTCTCGCCCTCGACACGATCCGTCAGGGCTGGGGCGGCTGAGCGCTCACGAGCGGGCGATGATCTCCTTCTCGCCCCGGTGGATCAGCGGGCGCACCGGCAGGCGGCCGGTCTTGCGGCGGACGAGGAAGCGCGGGCGCCGGTCGCCGAGCAGGCCGTGGCGGCGCCGGATCCGGGTGCGGCCGAGGGCGACCCGGCCGATCTGCTGGCCCACGGGGGCCAGCACGCCGTCCTCCCGCAGGACCATGCGGGGCAGGCCCGACTTCGCGGCGAGGTCGCGCCAGAGCGCCACCACGTCCTCCTCCTCGAAGGGGCCGAGGCGGCTCGCCACCTCGCCCTCGGCATCGACGAGGAGGAGCGCGAAGCGCTCGCCCGCCTCGTCCGCGTCGGCGAAGGCCAGGGCGACGCCGGCGAGCCGGGTGCCGGCCTCGGCGCGGCCGCCGAGGACCGGCAGCGGAGAGGCCCGGAACGGGCGGCACTCCGCGGCGATTCCGTCCTGATGAAGATGATCGTGGGTCTGCACGGTCATGGTCCGATCAGTGTTCATCTGCCTGACGCCCTGTTGCAAGTGGCGGCCTGCGTGGGCCGTCCGTTATGCAAGCAAAATTGCGCCTGATCTCCTCAGACCAGCTTAAGAGCGAGCGTTAAGCGAAGGTGGATGCGGGTTTGACGCTCGGAATGCTCAATGCTTCCTTGCCGTGATTGCGGCAATCGGCCCGCATCCGAATCGCCCCCCGGAGCCCGCGGGGGATCGGCCGATCCTTGTGGCCCCCCGGCCCAGGCCGTACAACGTGAGGACGCGGGCGCAAGAGTGCCCTCCCCAGAGCCGCGCGCCATCCCTCCACCGGGTTCCCGCAGCGGAACCCGAACCGGAACGCCATGCCCCAACCGATGACCGCCGAGGCCGCCCTGGCCCTGATGCCGCCGCTGCGGGCGGCGATCCGCGAGGCGGCGTCCCTCGCGCTCCCGCACTTCCGGGAGGGCCGCCAGACGGGCGCGCGAATCTGGTCCAAGGCGGGGGGCTCGCCGGTGACGGAGGCGGACGTGGCCGTCGACACCTTCCTGAAGATCCGCCTCAGCGAGATCGTGCCGCAGGCCGCGTGGCTGTCGGAGGAGACGCGCGACGATCCCGTGCGGCTCGGTCACGACCTCGTCTGGATCGTCGACCCGATCGACGGCACCCGGGCCTTCCTGTCGGGCCACCCGGACTGGTCGATCGCGGTGGCGCTGCTGTCGGCCGGCGAGCCGCTGATCGGCTTCGTCCACGCGCCGGCCGGCGAGACCTCCTACGAGGCGGTGGCCGGCCGGGGGGCGACCCGCAACGGCGAGGCGATCACGGCCTCGGCCCGCGACGTCCTGCCGGGCGCCCGGGTCACCGGCCCGAAGCCGCTCTTCGACCGGCTCGCCCGGGGCGTCGCCGTGGACGGGGCGGCGGCGGACTTCGTGCGCGTCGAGCGCGTCCCGTCCCTCGCGCTCCGGGTCGCCCGGGTCGCGGAGGGGTCGATCGATGTGGGACTGGTCTCGTCGGACGCCCGCGACTGGGACCTCGCGGCGGCCGACCTCATCCTGCGCGAGGCCGGCGGAACGGTGTGCGACCTCTCGGGCCGCCCCACCGCCTACAACCGGCCGGACCCGGTGCACGGCGAGCTCGTCGCGGTGCCCCTGGGCCTGCGGGACGCGGTGATGGCCGGCCTGTCCGGCACGGCCTGATCACGGGCCCCTGAAAACGGGAACGGCGGCGCCGGGGCGCCGCCTTGGGACCGAACGGCAGCGCCGAAGCGCCGCCTTTTGGGGATCGATGCCGGCACGCCCTCAGGCGTGGGCGGCTTCCCGCAGGTTCACCGCGGCGGGCGACAGCCCGAAGCGCTCGGCGAGATGCCAGCGCAGCTCGCGCGGCGAATGGTACCTGTAGGACTTGTCGATCATGTGGGTGAGGTCGACGGTCGCCTGTGCGGCGGTCGTGGCCCGCTTGAGGCCGCTCACCCGGAAGGTCGCCGCGTCGGTGACGGGCGAATGGGCGCTACGGCGCCGGGTATACTCGAACTGCATTGTTTTTTGTTCTTCTATCTCAAACCGTCGATATCCGACCCAATAGGTCGCCTCGACGTCGTTTCTGATTCTTGTGAAGCCTTGATGTCCCGTCCGGCGCAACCGCACCCGTGTCGAGCGGGCGGCGTCGGAAGGTGTCGGATGGCGCGCGGTGGCTGGGCCGGGCGATCCGGTCGGGAGGCCGGCCCGTGCGGGCCGGCCGAGGCAGCCTCAGGCCGCCTGGAGGTTGCCGGCCGCGTCCTTGCCGCTGCGCTTGTCGGTCAGGATCTCGTAGGAGACCTTCTGACCCTCGATGAGATTGCGCAGGCCAGCCCGCTCGACTGCCGAGATGTGAACGAACACATCCTTGCCGCCGTCATCAGGCTGAATGAAGCCGTAGCCCTTGGTCTCGTTGAACCACTTAACAGTGCCGGTATTCACGTATAGAACCTCGTATCGTCCATTGGTCATCATCTCACGTCTCATCGACGCAAGCGGTATGACCTCTTCCGTAGTCTAGACGGAGCGGCGGGGCGTGAGACGCAAGACCCTCTGAAGCGTCGGTCTCAAGGGTAGCCCCCCGATCTCCTATGTAGTCGCCCCGTGCGTCCGTAACAAGGCGTCCCCTGCAATCGGTCGCCGCGGAGGGTGCCGGACGGCGCGCCCGTGCTAGGCTGCGGGCGCATGGGAAGGGTCGGCCGCGCCCTGTAATTTCCGCGGCCCAGGGTGCATATAAGAATTCAGATCCAGGCAGTTAGGCGATTCATGGCGGGCATCTCGGTTTCGTTGGAAGGCGCGAACATCCAGCTTTCCTTCCAGAAGGACGACCAGGCGACGGCGGTCGTGATGGATGCGCGGGCCGCCCGCGCCCTGGTGCGCGCCGTGGGCCAGCTTCTGACCGCGATCGACGAGCCCGAGGATGCCGATCTGGCGGAGGAACTCGGCGACGAGGAAGTCGCCATGCTGGAGGTCACCTCCTCGGCGATCGAGGTCGGCACCGACGATCAGGGTCAGGCCGTCGTCGCCCTGCAGGCGGGCGCCCTGCCGCCGTTCCAGCTCCGCCTGACGGACGAAGAGGCCCGCCACGTCGCGACGAGCCTCTCCGAGATCCTCAACGCGCCGCGCGACGTGCGCGCGTCGCACGGCGGCCACTGAGCCGCGGCCCTCGCGTTCTACATCCGGACGCCGGGGTCGGTCGGCCCACCGGGCAGGTAGTCAGGCTCGGAGCCCGGGCCGGTCGGCTCGTCGATGCCGGGGTCGTTGACCGGATAGGGCGTGCGCGGGCCGGTCGGGCCGATATCGGGCTGCTCGTCCGGCGAGGGCGGCACCGGCAGGTCGCCGGGCGTGGGATCGGGAGTCGGAAGGCCGGGATTGGCCATGCGAAGCGTCCTTCGGATTGTGGGGATGTGGCGGGTCAACGAGGTCGCGCGCACGGGGGTTCCACCCGGACGAGGGGACGATCCGCACCACCCCCACCCACCTCCGTCATCCCGGGGCCGCGCAGCGGAGCCCGGGATCCAGACCTGCCGAGGCGGCAGGACGAGACAAGTCGGCGGCCCTGGATTCCGGGCGCGCCTCCGGCGCCCCGGAATGACGGGGGTGGTGGGTGATCCGCTCGATCGAAACGGGCCCTGCATCGGCAGGCCCCCGCGGACGTCGTGGGCCCACCTCGCCCGTCACCCCTCCCCCGTCACCTCGAGCACGAGGCTGCCGCGGATCGGGCGGCCGTACTCGTCGGTGCCCTCGACGGTGATGCGGTGGGCGCCGGGGCGGGCCGCGCCAGCCGGCAGGCGGGCCGTGAAGACGTGGCTCGACGGCTCCGCCCGGACCCAGCTCTTCGTGGTCTCCGGGTAGCGGGTGAAGAGCTCGGCCACGAAGGGGTCCGGCCGGCGCGTGCGGACGAGGTCCGCCGGTGCGCCGCCGTCGAGGCGATAGCGCAGGCGGGTGCGCGGGCCGCCGTCGAACACGTTCACCACGAGGTCCGTGGCGCCGAGGCTCTCGAAGGGCACCGGCGAGCGCAGGGTCTGCATCGGCCGGTGGTTGCGCAGCACCTCCGGGGCGCCCCCGCGCAGCTGGCTCTCCAGCACGATCCGCATCGTGCCGTCCGTCTCGCTCTGCGCCGGGTGGTAGCGGGTCGCGTAGTCGGTGCCGGAGACCGAGAGCACGTGGAAGCCGTTCGGCGTGCCGTCGCGGCTGTCGGCGGACGGGATGCCGGTGCGCGTGCTCGGCCCGCTCCACCACGAGCCCGAGACGGCGGTGAGCACGTGGTGATGGTGGCCGGGCCGCGGGTAATGGTGCTCGGTGGTATGGGTGTGCCCGGCGAGGCTCAGGACCTGACGTCCGTCGAGGAGGTCGAGGAGCGCATCGCGGTCCACCGTGCGCTGGCGGGCATCGTCCGCCACGTCGGTGACGAGGGGGATGTGCGTCGCCAGCACGATCAGCCGGTCCTGCGGCGTGACCGCCAGGAGGTTGCGCACGAAGGCGAGGTTGCGCTCGCCGATCCGGCCCTCGTAGTTGCCGTTGCCCTTGGCGGCATCCGGCCCGAGCCAGCGCACGTTGTCGAGCATGATGAACAGCGCGCGCCCGTGGTGGAAGGCGTAGCTCGGCGCGCCGAAGACGCGCTTGTAGGTCTCGCGGCTGTGGCGCGCGTCCGGCGCCTCGAAGTTGAGGTCGTGGTTGCCCCCGAGGCTGAACCACGGGATCCCGACGGTGCCGAGGATGCGGTTCGAGCGCCCGTAGAGGGAGAGGTCGTCGAACAGGATGTCGCCGGCGGTCAGCCCGAAGGCCGCCGGCATCCCGAGCACCCGCGCCACGGCCGTGTCGCGGACGTGCCCGAGCTCGGTCGGGCTCTCGGGCTGCGGGTCGGTGAACAGGATGGCCTCGAAGGCGTCGGGCTCCTCCGCCCGGGTCAGCCCGAAATCGACCGAGGCCGGGAGCGGCCCGGTGGGCTCGATGCCGCGATAGCGGAGCTTCAGCGCCGGCGGCGTGCCGTCCGGCTGGTGGATGTAGGAGAAGCGCGGGACGTTGTCGGGCCCGAGGGGCAGCGCCCAGCCGGCGGGCTTGATCACGAAGACGATGCCGTCGCCCGGCATCGGCAGCCGGTAGCGCCCCTCGGCGTCGGTGCGGGCGATCTCGCGCCCGTTCGAGACGAGCACGTCGGGGATGCCGCGGCTGCCCTCGGAGCGGGCCGCGCCCGGCGTCGACGCCTCGTAGACGATGCCGGTGGCCTCGGGCGCCGCCTGCGCGCCGGCCCCGGTGCCGGCGGCCAGCGAGAGGGCCGCGGCTGCGGCGACGGCCTGGCGGCGGGTGAGGTTCGGGCGGTCGGTCACGGCGCCTCCGGCAACGGTTCGGGCCGGCGACCGAAGCAGAGCCCTTTGACGCTGGCGTGACGGCGGCGGGCCTCAGCGCTTGGCTGCGGCCTTCACGCGGGGCTTCTCGCCCCCAGCGCCGCTGCGGGCGATCAGGGCCGCGAGGTGGTCCTGATCGTAGCCGCGGGCGACCTCGGACGGCCTCGTCACCTCGGGCGGCCGGGGGACCGCACTGAGCGCCCCGCGCTCGGCCGGGCGGGCCTCGATCGAGCCCGTCGTCGCCGGGTCGGGGATCGCCGCGACGGCCCGCGGCGCGGGCTCGCGCTGGACGCGCATGGCCCAGTGGGCCGCGGTGGAGAGGGCGGCAATCGCCAGGATCGCCTTGATGCCACCCGTGAGGAGGCGTCGCATGGTGGTCAGGCCCGAGAGAACGCGGTGAGACGCGGCCGGTTCACCGGCCCGTCGCCATCCTCTGCGCGGAGGGTGAAGGAAGCCTTGCGGGAGGCGCCGGGCCCCGTCCCGGAAGGGGGCAGGAAAGCAGGTGGGCCATGCGCCAAGGTCCGCGGTTCCTGTTCCCCGCGCTCCCGACACGCCTGCAGCGACTCGGCCCACTGAGCCTCACAGGTGCGCCCCAGAGAACTGGTCCGGGCCGTCCCGTCACTACCGGCCCCACGGCCATGCAGGCCCGAGCGGGCTCGCGAAACCTTCAGGCGCATCGGCCGCGGGGACCGCCGATGTAGGCGGCGCAGGGCTTGGCCGCAACCGGCACCTCGGCCGTTCGGCGGGTCTGTGACGATCCGCCTGAACGCGGAACGCCCGGCACGGGGTGCCGGGCGTTCGGTGGGGCCCCGGTCAGGCCGGGCGGATCAGCGCAGCGCGCCGCAGAAGCGCTGGATGCGGGTGCAGGCTTCCTCGAGGGTCTTCGTCGAGGTCGCGTAGGAGATGCGCAGGTTCGGGCCGAGGCCGAAGGCCGAACCGTGCACCGAGGCGACGCCCTCCGCCTGGAGGAGCTCCGTCACGAAGTCCTCGTCGGTCTCGATGGTCTTGCCCGAGGGGGCCTTGCGCCCGATCGTCTCCGCGCAGGACGGGTAGACGTAGAAGGCGCCCTCCGGAACCGGGCACTTCAGCCCCTTGGTCTGGTTCAGCATCGAGACCACGAGGTCGCGCCGCTCCTGGAAGGCCGCCTTGAAGCGCTTGAGGTGCTCCTGCGTGCCGTCGAGGGCGGCCACCGCCGCCCATTGCGAGATGGAGGACGCGCCCGAGGTCTGCTGGCCCTGCACGAAGTCCATCGCCTTGATGAGCTGCTCGGGCCCGGCCGCGTAGCCGATGCGCCAGCCGGTCATCGCGTAGGCCTTGGAGACGCCGTTCATGGTGAGCGTGCGCTCGTAGAGGCCGGGCTCGACCTGGGCCGGCGTCACGAACTCGAATTCGCCGTAGGTGAGGTGCTCGTACATGTCGTCGGTGAGCACCCAGACCTGCGGGTGGCGCATCAGCACGTCGGTGATCTTCTTCAGCTCCTCCCGCGTGTAGGCGGCGCCCGAGGGGTTCGAGGGGGAGTTGAGGATGATCCACTTGGTCTTCGGCGTGATGACCCGCTCCAGCTCCTCCGGCTGCAGCTTGAAGTCGTGCGCCATGTCGGTCTCGGCGAAGACCGGGGTGGCGCCGCACAGCACGACCATCTCCGGGTACGAGACCCAGTAGGGCCGCGGGATCACCACCTCGTCGCCGGGGTTCAGGGTGGCGAGCAGCGCGTTGTAGATGACGTGCTTGCCGCCCGTGCCGACGATGGTCTGCGAGACCTTGTAGTCGAGCCCGTTCTCGCGCTTGAACTTCTTGACGATGGCCTCGCGCAGCGGCGTGATGCCGGAGACCGGCGGGTACTTGGTCTCGCCGCGCCGGATCGCCTCGATGGCGGCTTCCTTGATGTGGTCCGGCGTGTCGAAGTCGGGCTCGCCGACCGACAGGCTGATCACGTCCATGCCGCCGGCTTTCAGCTCGCGCGCCTTCTGCGTCATCGCGATGGTCGCGGACGGCTTCACGCGGGAGAGGGCGTCGGCCAGAAAGCCCATGGCTGTAACTCCGGTTCGTCAGGACGTGATGGCGGCCGCCTCGCAGGGGCACGGCCGGCGCCGAACGGGCGGGGCGTGCGGGCACGCGCGGGCCGGGTCGTTCGCGGCGCGGACCCTAGTCGCGGGTCCTGAGCCGGGCAAGCGCGGATGCGGGCGATTCCCGGCGCGGATGTGCAGCCCTGCCGGATGCATGGCTCAGTTTCCCGCAGCGCATGGACGGGGCGCGCGCGGCCGGGGGCAGCTCCCCATCTGAGGCCGATGCTGCCGCTCTCCGTCCTCGACCTGTCCTTCGTCAACGTGGGCGCGAGCGCCGCGGACGCCCTGCACGATTCGCTGGCGCTCGCCGCCCACGTCGACGGGCTCGGCTACACCCGCTACTGGCTCGCCGAGCACCACGCGCTGCCCTCGGTGGCGAGCCCCGCGCCCGAGATCATGATCGGGCAGATCGCGGCGGCGACGCGCCATCTGCGGGTCGGCTCGGGCGGGATCATGCTGCCGAACCACGCGCCCCTGATGGTGGCCGAGCGCTTCCGGGTGCTGGAGGCCCTTTTCCCGGGGCGGATCGACCTCGGCCTCGGCCGGGCGCCCGGCACCGACGGCGTCACCGCCCAGGCGCTGCGCCGCCGGGACGCGCCGCGCGGCGGCGACGACTTCCTGGAGCGCCTGCAGGAGCTGATGCTGTTCGGGAGCGGCGGCTTCCCGGCCGGGCACCCGTTCGGGCAGATCGCGGTGATGCCGGACGGCGTCGCCCTGCCGCCGATCCACCTGCTCGGCTCGTCCGACTACAGCGCGCAGCTCTCCGCGCAGGTCGGCCTCGGCTTCGCCTTCGCGCAGCACTTCGCGGCCCACGACGCGGCCGACGCGATGCTGGCCTACCGCCACGGGTTCCGGCCCTCGCGCTGGCGCGAGCGGCCGCACGCGATCCTCGCCGTGGCGGCGGTCTGCGCGGAGACGGATGCGGAGGCCGAGCGGCTCGCGCGGAGCAGCCAGCTCGCGACGCTGCGCCGGGAGCGGGGCGAGTACGCGCCGCTGCCGAGCCTCGCGGAGGCGGAAGCCTACCCGTACGGCGAGGCCGAGCGGGCCCGGATCGCCCGCGGCCGGGCACGGCTCCACGTCGGCGCGCCCGCGACGCTACGCGGGATCCTGTCAGAGCTCGCGGCCGCGACGCAGGCCGACGAGGTCATGGTGTTCACGGCCGTCCACGACCAGGCGGCGCGGCGGCGCTCCTACGCGCTCCTCGCGGAGGCGTGGGGCCTCGAAGCAGGCCTCTAGGAATCGCGCGGAAGCCGGAGCGCCCCTCAGGGCCCCTCGCCCGGCCCGTAGTTCGCCGCGATCACCGGCTTCTTGCCGCGGATGTGCTGGCGCATCAGCGGCGAGAGGGCGGCGCCGTCGCGGACGCGCAGGAACGCGACCATCTGCTCGTGCTCGGAGACCGCCTGCGCCCACTGCTCCGCGGTCTGGTGGGCGGAGTAGCGCGAGCGCTGGATGCGCCCGGACAGGCTCGTGTAGATCGCCGCCAGCGTGCCGTTGCGGCTCGCGGCCATGATCGCCTCGTGGATGTTGCGGTTGAGGCGGAAGTACTCGGCCTCGTCGCCCGCCCGCCAAGCCGTCACCATGGCGTCGTGCTCCGCCTGGATGTGCGCGATCTCGCCGTCCGTGATCGTCCGGCAGGCGATGTCGGCGGCGGTGGCCTCCAGGCCGGCGATCACCTCCAGCATCTCCTCGATCTCGACCTGCGAGATGCTGGCGACGCGGGCGCCGCGGTTCGGCAGGAGCTCGAGCAGCCCCTCCGTCGCCAGGATCTTGATGGCCTCGCGCAGCGGCGTGCGCGAGATGCCGAAGCGCTCGGTCAGCTCGGCCTCGTTGATCCGCGCCCGGGGTTCCATCTCGCCGGATTGGATCAGGTCGCGCATCCGGTCCGCCACCTCGTCGTGGAGGTAGCGGCGGTTGATGCCGAGGCCGGTCTCGATTTTGTTCATATAGCAACGACTGGGAAAAGCGTGGGCCTCGTGTCCTGTTACGTTTAGGCGTGCTTGAAATCAGTGTCGAGAGATCAGGGCGCGATCCAGCACGCGGGCCACATGTTCCGCGTGCAATCCCAGGCCATCGTGAATCTGGTGGCGGCAGCTCGTGCCGTCCGCGACCACGAGGTCGCCGGGCGCGGCGCCCCGGAGGGCTGGGAACAGGGACAGCTCCGCCATCGCGAAGGACACGTCGATCGTCTCCGCGCCGTAGCCGAAGGCGCCCGCCATGCCGCAGCAGCTCGATTCGATCACCCGCACGTCGAGCCCAGGCACCTGCCGCAGCACGGTCTCCACCGGCGTGAAGGCGCCGAACGACTTCTGGTGGCAATGCCCGTGCAGGTGCGCCACCCGCCCCCCCTGGTCGGCGAGCGGCAGGGCGATGCGCCCCGCCGCGAGGTCGGTGGCCAGGAGCTCCTCGAAGAGCAGGCTGCTGCGGGCGAGGAGCGCCGCGTCGGGGCCGGGCAGCAGGGCGCCGAACTCGTCCCGGAAGGTCAGGAGGCAGGACGGTTCGAGGCCGACCACCCGGGCGCCCGCCCGCACGAAGGGCAGGAGCGCGTCGAGGGTTCGGCGGGCCTCGGCGCGGGCGCGGTCGGTCTGGCCCGAGGCCAGGTAGGTGCGCCCGCAGCAGAGCGGGCGGTTGCCGCGGGCGGGGGCGACCCGGTGCAGGCGGTATCCGGCCGCCGTCAGCACGCGCTCGGCCGCCTCCAGGTTCTCGCGCTCGAAGGCCCGGTTGAAGGTGTCGCCGAACAGGATGACGTCCCGGAAGGCGCCCGACACGTCGGACGGGTGGGCGACCTCGCCGGATTCCCGCCAGGGCCTGCGCCAGCGCGGCAGGCTGCGCCGCGCGGAGAGCCCGGCCAGGCGCTCCGAGAGCCGCGCGAGCGCGGGCACCCGGTCGCGCAGGTTGAGGAGCGGCGCGAGGCGCGCGGCGAGGCCGGCGTAGCGGGGCAGCTCGCCCACCAGCCGCTCCTTCAGGGGCAGCCCGTGGCGGGCGTGGTAGTGGTGCAGGAACTCGACCTTCATCCGGGCCATGTCGACGCCCGTGGGGCATTCCCGCCGGCAGGCCTTGCAGGACACGCACAGGTCCATCGTGCGCTTCATCTCGGGGCTCGTCAGGGCCTCGGGCCCGAGCTGCCCGGAGATCGCGAGCCGCAGGGAGTTGGCCCGGCCGCGGGTGAGGTGCTGCTCCTCGCGGGTCGCCCGGTAGGACGGGCACATCGCCCCGCCCGCGAGCTTCCGGCAGGTGCCATTGTTGTTGCACATCTCGACGGCGCCGCCGAAGCCGCCCCAGTCCGACCAGTCGAGCGCCGGCTTGGCGGGCTCCGTCACCGCGTAGTCGGGCCGGAACCGCATCAGGTCGCGGTCGTCCATGCGCAGGGGCCGCACGATCTTGCCGGGGTTGAGCCGGTTGTCCGGGTCGAACCCGTCCTTCACGGTCTCGAAGGCGCGGGTCAGGCGCGCGCCGAACAGCGGCTCCACGAACTCCGAGCGCGAGATGCCGTCGCCGTGCTCGCCCGAGTAGGAGCCCTTGTGCCGGCGCACCAGCTCCGCGGTCTCCTCCGCGATGGCGCGCATCTTCGCGACGTCGCCGCCCTCCTTCATGTTCAGGATCGGGCGCACGTGCAGGCAGCCGACCGAGGCGTGGGCGTACCAGGTGCCGCGGGTGCCGTGCTTCGTGAACACCTCCGTCACCGCGTCGGTGTAGTCGGCGAGGTGCTCCAGCGGCACCGCGCAATCCTCGATGAAGGAGACGGGCTTCGCGTCGCCCTTCATCGACATCATGATGTTGAGGCAGGCCTCGCGGACCTCCCAGACCGGCTTCTGGCGCGCGGGCTCGGGCACCTCGACCACCGCATCCGGGAAGCCGTGGTCGCTCATGCAGGCGTCGAGGCGCTTCAGGTCGCGCATCAGCGCGTCGCGGTCCTCGCCCGCGAACTCGGCGAGCAGCAGGCAGTTCGGCCGGCCGCGGGTGATGTCGGCGAGCGTCGTGCGAAAGAGCGGGATGTCGGCGCCGAGCACCAGCACGTTGTTGTCGACGAGCTCGACCGCCACCGGGTTCAGGTCGACGATCGCCTTGGTGGTCTCCATGGCGGCCCGGAACGACGGGAAGTGGCACACGCCCATCACCCGGTGGGTGGGCAGGCGCGACAGCTTGAGGGTCACGCTCGTCGTCGCGGCGAGCGTCCCCTCCGAGCCGACGAGGAGGTGGGCGAGGTTCGGGCGCGGCTCGATCAGCGAATCCAGGTTGTAGCCGCCGACCCGCCGCTGCACCCGCGGGTACATGCGCTCGATCTCGTCGCGGTTGGCGTGCGCGAGGTCGAGCATCCGCCGCGCCAGGTCCTCGGCCCGCTCGGAGCCCGTGACGCCGGACGCCTCGTTGCCGGTGAGCCCGAAGCCGAAGGGCTCGCCGTCGTGGAACAGCGCCTCCAGGCCCAGCACGTTGTCGCTCATCTTGCCGAAGCGGAGCGAGCGGGCGCCGCAGGAATTGTTGCCCGCCATGCCGCCGATGGTGCAGCGGCTCGCCGTGGAGGGCTCGACGGGGAAGAACCAGCCGTCCGCCTTCAGCCGGGCGTTCAGGCGCTCCAGCACCATGCCGGGCTCGACCGTGACGACGCCCGCCTCGCGGTCGTAGGCCAGCACGCCGTTGAAGTGGCGCGAGCAGTCCACCACGAGGCCGCGGCCGATCGGCTGGCCGTTCTGCGAGGTGCCGCCCCCGCGCAGGATCACCGGCACGTCGTGCTCGGCGGCGATCTTCAGGGTGGCGACGATGTCGGCGGCGCTGCGCGGCAGGACGACGCCGGCCGGCACGATCTGGTAGATCGATGCGTCCGTGGCGTAGCGGCCCCGCGTGAAGGCGTCGAAGCGCACCTCGCCGGCGAGCGCCCGGGCCAGGCGGGCGCGGCCTGCGTCGGGGAAGAGCGCCCGGTCGGCGACCGGTTCGTGCCTGAGCGCGGCTTGCGCCATCGAAACCTCCCACCCGCGATTTTTCCCTGGATATGGATTTTGTATTTAAAATGCAATCCAGCTCACGGTCATGTGTCAGCCCTATTCCGGGCGTCGGGCGTGCCCCGCCGGGCGCGCGGTCTCACGGCCCGCGCCGCCGATCATAGCGGACCGCGGTGCCGATAGGGCCCGGCGTCCCGCGGCGAACGGCCCGGGGGACGGAATGGGAAGGGGACAGCGGATGGGCCGGCCTGACCGGCCGATGCAGGTGCGCGGATGCGGGGACGCAACGCCCCGCATCCGGCCTGCGGGCCGCGCCGTCAGGGCGCGGCGGAGGCCTCTCCCGCGCTCACTCGGCGGGCGCGGGCTGGGGCAGCGGCGGGGGCAGCGCCTCGAACGGGCGCTCGGGATGCATCGTGAAGGCGAGCGCCGCGCCGAGGACGAGGAGGCCGACCGAGCCCGCGAAGGGCAGGATCCAGTTGCCCGTCACGTCGACGATCCAGCCGAAGGTGAGCGGCGAGACGATGGCCGCGAAGGCCGAGCCGAAGTTCATCAACCCGCTCGCCGTGCCGGCATACTGGGGCGCGATGTCCATGGGCACCGACCAGATCGGGCCGATCACGAGTTCGAGGAAGAAGAACCCGCCGCTCAGCAGCAGCGCGATGATGGTCAGCTCCTTGGTGAAGAACACGCCCGCGAGGCAGGCCGCGGCGCCCAGCATCCCGATGCAGATCACGTTGCGGCGCGCCTTCTGCAGGTCGCCCGTCTTGCGCAGGATGCGGTCGCTGATGACGCCGCCGAGCGTGTCGCCGACGACGCCGGCGAAGAACACGCCGGATGCGAACAGCGCCGAGTTCTTGATGTCGAGGCCGTATCCGTCCTTGAAGAAGGACGGCAGCCAGTTGAGGTAGAGCCAGAGCGACCAGCCGTAGCAGAAGTAGGTCAGTGTCACCGGGGCCATCCGCGGGATGAGGCGGCGCCACGGCACGGGGGGCTTCGGGGCGGCGGCCTTGCGGCCGTGGATCGCCAGGCGCTCCAAGTCCTCCGCGGTGATGGCCTTATGCTCGCGCGGGTCGTCCCGGTAATAGACGTACCAGATCGCGACCCAGGCGAAGCTGGCGATGCCGAGCAGCACGAAGGCGCCGCGCCAGCCCATGAATGCCATCAGTAGGACGACAAGGGGCGGCGTGACGGCGTTGCCGAACCGGGCGAAGGAATGGGTGATGCCCTGCGCGAAGCCGCGCTGGTCGGACGGCACCCACGATTGCATCGCCCGCGTCGCCGTCGGAAAGGTCGCGCCCTCGCCGAAGCCGAGGATGAAGCGGACGAGGAACAGCGAGACCACGCCGCCGACGAAGCCCGTGGCGATCGTCGAGGCGGCCCAGATCAGGCCGCAGATGAACAGCGTGCGCCGCGCGCCCCACTTGTCGGCCATGGCGCCGCCGATGATCTGGAACGCGGCGTAGGGGTAGGCGAAGGCGGAGAAGATCAACCCGAGCTGGGTGTTCGTCAGGCCCAGCTCGGCCTTGATGGCGGGCGCGGCCGTGCCGACGTTCACCCGGTCGACGTAGGTGATGAAGTACATCAGGCAGAGCAGGAACAAGACCATGCCCGGCGCTGTCACGCGCCTCGGTATCGCGATCATGGGGCGTCCTCCGGTGAGATCGATGCGATGGCCCGGTCTTGTCTGCCGGGCTCGGTCGCTGGAGCCGCCGGTTGGCCCGGCGGTGGGCATCCGCCGGACCGGCTCGGGTCGGGCGTGGGGTGCGGCGGCCCGCCGCCGGGGGCGGACCGCGAAGCTGTGAGGCCTGCAGGCCGGCGGCGCCCGACCTCAGCGGTCGAGGGGCTTGCGGAGCTTGTGCATGGCCGCGACGACGCCGCCGCCCTGGTGCGGCACGCCGGCGGCCGCGAGACCCATCTCGACGCCCGACAGGGCGCCCATCAGCGTCAGCGCGTTGGTCTCGCCGAGATGGCCGATGCGGAAGACCTTGCCGGCCAGCTTGCTCAGGCCGGCGCCCAGCGACATGTCGAACCGGTCGAGTACGACCTTGCGGAAGGCGTCGGCATCGTGGCCCTCCGGCATGAGGACCGCGGTGAGCACCGGCGAATGTTCCTCGGGCTCCTGGCAGAGCACTTCGAGGCCCCAGCCCTGCACCGCGGCGCGGGTCGCGGCGGCGAGCCGCTGGTGGCGCGCGAAGACCTCCGGCAGGCCCTCCTCCAGCAGCATCGCGATGGCCTCGCGCAGGCCGTAGAGCAGGTTGGTGGCGGGCGTGTAGGGGAAGAACCCGTTGGCGTTCGGCTTCAGCATCTCCGCCCAGTCCCAGTAGGACCGGGGCAGCGTGTTCGACCGGGACGCGGCGAGCGCCTTCTCGGAGATGGCGGTGAAGCCGAGGCCCGGCGGGAGCATCAGCCCCTTCTGCGAGCAGCTCACCGTCACGTCGACGCCCCACTCGTCGTGCCGGAAGTCCGCGGAGCCGAGCGAGGAGATCGTGTCGACGAGGAGGAGCGCCGGGTGGCCGGCCCGGTCGATCGCGCGCCGGATCGCCCCGACCCGGCTCGTCACCCCCGTGGAGGTCTCGTTGTGCACGACCATGACGGCCTTGATCGCGCGTGCGCGATCCTCGGCGAGCTTGGCTTCGACGATCTCGGGATCGACGCCGCGACGCCAGTCGCCCGGCACGAACTCGACCTCGATGCCCCAGCGCGCCGCCATCTGCCGCCACAGGGTGGCGAAGTGGCCCGTCTCGAACATCAGGACCTTGTCGCCCGCCGAGAGCGTGTTGACGATGGTCGCCTCCCACGCCCCCGTCCCGGAGGACGGGAAGATCACGACGGGTCCCTCGGTCTGGAAGACCTTGCGGGCCCCGTCGAGGACCTCGCGGCCGAGCCGCCCGAACTCCGGCCCGCGGTGATCGATCACCGGCATGTCCATGGCGCGCAGCACGCGCTCGGGGACCGGGCTCGGGCCCGGAATCTGGAGGAAATGGCGCCCGGTGCGCGAGGTCATGGCGTTCTCCCGTCAACTCGGGAGCGCAGGATCGCCCCGAATCTGTTCTGTCATTCATAATTTTGCATTCATTTTTAGAGGATGCAAGGCGTGGATCCGTCCCGACCGGACATCGAGCGCAGACCGTATGCATTCGATCGGAGCGTCTGCCCGCCGCGCATCCGCATCCCGGCGCGTCGCCTAGCGGGGAGCGAGGTGCTACAAACGCTCCATGAGGACGTCACCGAGCCCGCCGGACACCGATCAGCCCATGCCCGGACACCTGAACGGACACCGGGCGGACACGGCGCCGGACGCCGTCCCGGCGTCCGGCAAGACGGTGTACGACGAGGTCCTGAAGCGGCTGCGCGACTTCATCGTCGAGGGCAACCTTCCCGCCGGCGCCCGGGTGCCGGAGCGGCAGCTGTGCGAGACCTTCGGGATCTCGCGAACGCCCCTGCGCGAGGCCCTGAAGGTGCTGGCCTCCGAGGGCCTGATCGACCTGCTGCCCAATCGCGGCGCCCGGGTGAGGCAGATCGAGGGCGAGGAGCTCGTCGAGCTCTTCGACGTCATGGGCGGTCTCGAAGCCCTCGCCGGCCGGCTCGCCTGCGAGCGGATCACCGAGCCGATGTTCGCCGAGATCGAGCGCCTGCACCACGAGATGTACGTGTTCTACCTTCGGCGCGACCTGCATGGATACTTCCGGTGCAACCAGGCCATCCATGAGAAGATCGTCGAGGCGGCCGGCAACAGGACGCTGCGCGCCAGCTACGACATCCTGGCCGGGCAGGTGCGGCGCGTGCGCTACTCGGCCAACCTCGACGCGCAGCGCGACCGCTGGGGCGAGGCCATGCGGGAGCACGAGGAGATCCTGGACGCCCTGCGCCGGCGGGCCGGCGCCGCGCTGAGCGACATCCTGTTCCGCCACCTCCGCAACAAGCAGCGCGCAGCCGCCCACCAGGAAACGGAGCCCTCGCCCGACCCAGCCCACCGCGAGGATTGAGCACACCCGATCACGCGTCCAGCGAGCCGTCAGCTTCGCCGCGTCCGCGGCAACCGACGGTTGCCTACGGACTAGGACCGGCGACGGCCGCACATTTTGCATTCAATTTACAGACGTCGCTGCCACGATGGTATTCGGACGGATTGCGGCGCGCGGCGATCCGGCGCCGGCTATGCTGCGCCGCGTGAGACAGAACGCGAGGACCGCATGGAAGCCTACCGCACCCTCGAAGCCCGCTTCAGCCGCCTCGACGCCCTCGGGGGCGCGGCCGGTATCCTCGGCTGGGATTCCCAGACCCTGATGCCGGACGGGGCGGCGGACGGGCGGGCCGACCAGCTCGCGGTGCTGCGCGGCCTCGCCCACGAGATCCTGACGGGTCCGGAAACCGCGGACCTGCTGGCGGCCGCCGAGGACGTGGCAGGGGCGCTCGGGCCCTGGGAGGCTGCGAACCTGCGCGAGATGCGCCGCGGCTTCGTCCACGCCGCGGCGGTGCCCGGCGACCTCGTGGAGGCGAGTTCCCGGGCGGTCTCCCGCAGCGAGATGACGTGGCGCGAGGCGCGCCGCACCGGCGACTTCGCGCTCCTGCGGCCTCACCTCGCCGAGGTGCTGCGCCTGCAGCGCGAGATCGGCGCCGCCAAGGGTGCGGCGCTCGGGCTCACGGCCTACGACGCCCTCCTCGACGGCTACGATCCCGGCATGCGGCGGGCCACCATCGATCCGCTGTTCGCCGCGCTTCGCGCCCGCCTGCCGAGCCTCGTGGCGGAGGCCCGCGCGCGGCAGGCGGCGGAGCCGGCGCCGTTGCCCCTGCCCGGCCCTTTTCCCGTGGAGCGCCAGCGCGACCTCGGCCTCGTGCTGATGCGCGCGGTGGGCTTCGACTTCGCCCGCGGGCGCCTCGACGTCTCGCTCCACCCGTTCTGCGGCGGCGCCACCGACGACGTGCGCATCACCACCCGCTACGACGAGGCCGACGCGACGCGGGCCCTGATGGGCGTGCTGCACGAGACCGGCCACGCCCTCTACGAGCAGGGCCGGCCCGCGGCGTGGCGGCGCCAGCCCGTGGGCGAGGCCCGGGGCATGAGCCTGCACGAGAGCCAGTCCCTCATCGTCGAGATGCAGGCCTGCCGCTCGGCGGCGTTCTGCGCCTACCTGGCGCCCCTCCTGCGCGACGCCTTCGGGGGCGAGGGCCCGGCCTGGACGCCGGGAAACCTGCACGCGCTCTACACCCGGGTTGAGCCGGGCTTCATCCGGGTCGACGCCGACGAGGCGACCTACCCGGCCCACATCCTCGTGCGCTACGAGCTGGAGACCGCGATGATCGCGGGTGACCTCGCCGTGGCCGACCTGCCCGGCGCCTTCGACGAGCGCGTCCACGCGCTCCTCGGCCTCACCGTGCCGAACGACAGCCTCGGCTGCCTGCAGGACATCCACTGGCCCGGCGGCAGCTTCGGCTACTTCCCGACCTACACCCTCGGCGCCCTGGCGGCCGCCCAGCTCTTCCGGGCGGCCCGCGCCGCAGAGCCCGACCTCGTGGCGGGCCTCGCCCGCGGCGACTTCGCGCCCCTGCGCGGCTGGCTGCGCCGCCACGTCCACGCCCAGGGCAGCCTGATGAGCACAGATGCACTGCTCGAGGCCGCCACCGGCCGGCCGCTCGGAACGGAGGCGTTCCTGGCGCACCTCGAGGCGCGGTACCTGGGAACGGAGGCGGCCTGACCCGCTCGGGGCTTCGCCGCAGCAGATCGAGCCCGAAGTCCCTCGCCAGATCGGCGTCGATACACGCCTGGCAGGCCGGCGAAATGTTGTCCTGACGGGGCCCGGCGGGCATCGTCCGCCGATGCAGGAGCGACATGCCGAACCCGATTGGCCGCGTAGCGGCGGTGACGCGGCCGCGCGGATCCGCGGCTTCGACTGGGCTGCGACCGCGCTCGGCCCGATCGCGGGATGGTCCGACCGCCTCAGGCTGATGGTCGAGCTGGTGCTCGCCAGCCCGCTCGTGTCGAGCCTCGCCTGCGGGCCCGAGTGCGTGCTGATCTACAACGATGCCGCGGCCGCGCTCTACGGCGACCGCCACCCAGAGGCCCTCGGACGCCCCCTCGCGGAGGCGTTCCCGGCCGGGTGGGAGACCGTGGCGCCCTACTACGCCCGCGCGTTCAGAGGCGAGACGGTCCGCGTCACGGGCGAGCCCCTGGACACGCGGGACAAAGGCGCGATGGACGATGTCTTCGACGCCCTCCTCACGCCCGTGCACGAGGCGGACGGGCGGGTCGCCTACGTCCACATGACCGGCTCAGAGATCGGCATGCGTCAGCGCGCCGAGGAGCGGCTGCGCGCGGCCGCGGCCGAGTACCGATACCTGTTCGACGCCATCGACGAGGGCTTCTGCACCATCGAGGTTCTGTTCGACGAAGCGCAGCGACCGGTCGACTACCGCCTGCTCAGTGTGAACGCCGCCTTTGCGCAGCAGACGGGGCTCGTCGATCCTGTCGGACGGCGGGTCAGTGACCTCGTTCCCGACTTGGAGGCTCACTGGTTCGAGACCTACGGTCGGATCGCCCGCACCGGGCGCCCCGAACGCTTCGAGGACCGGGCCGAGGCCCTCGGGCGCTGGTACGACGTCTTCGCCTTCCCCGTCGGGGCGCCCGAGCGGCGGCAGGTGGCCGTCCTGTTCATGGACGTCCTGGCGCGCAAGCGCGCCGAGGAGAAGACGCGGGAGAGCGAGGCGCGGCTGCGGGCCTTCGTGACCGCGAGTTCGGACGCGATCTATCGCATGAGCCCGGACTGGTCCGAGATGCGCGAACTCAACGGGCGCGGCTTCCTCACCGACACGCGGAGCCCGAGCGGCAGCTGGCTCGGCGCGTACATCGACCCGGCCGACCAGCCGCGGGTCACGGCGGTGATCCAGGAGGCGATCCGCACCCGGGCGACGTTCGAGCTCGAGCACCGCGTGCGGCGCCAGGACGGCAGCCTGGGCTGGACCCAGTCCCGCGCCGTTCCGCTGCTGGACGAGGCCGGCGAGATCCGCGAGTGGTTCGGCACCGCGAGCGACGTGACCGCCCGCAAGGCCGCGGAGACGGCGCTGCGCGCGAGCGAGGAGCGGCAGGCGTTCCTGCTCAGGCTCAGCGACGCGCTGCGCTCGCTCGCCGACGCCGTCGCGATCCAGGACGCGGCCTGCCGCCTGATCGCCGAGCGCCTGCAGGTCGAGCGCGCCTACTACGTCGAGGTCGACGAGGCGCGCGGCATCGCCTCCGTGGCGCGGGACTACGTCTCCGAGGATGCCCCTTCGCTCGTCGGCGAGCATCCCGTCGCGAGCTTCTCCTGGTCGGTCGATATCCTGCGCCGGGGCGAGTGCCACGTCGTGGCCGATACGCGGACCTCCGCGCTGATCCCGGAGGCCGACAGGGCCGCGCTGGCAGCGCTCCGGATCATCGCGTGCGCGGGGGCCCCGCTGATCAAGGCGGACGGGCTGGTCGGTGCGCTCTGCGTCACCACCTCGTGGCCGCGCGCGTGGGGCGCCGAGGAGATCGAACTCCTGCGCGAGGTGGGCGAGCGCATCTGGTCGGCCATCGAGCGTGCCCGGGCGGAGGCGGCCCTGCGCGACAGCGAGGAGCGGTTCTCCCAGTTCGCCGCCTCTTCGGCCGACGCCCTCTGGATCCGGGACGGCGAGACGCTGACGATGGAGTACGTCAGCCCGGCCATAAGGACGATCTACGGCGTGCCGCCCGAGGCGCTGCTCGGCGGCGTGGAGCACTGGGCCGCCCTCGTCGTGCCGGAGGACCGGGATCTGGCCCTGGAGCATCTGCGGCGCGCGCGGACGGGCGAGGCGGTCGTGCACGCGTTCCGCATCCAGCGCCCCTCGGACGGCGCGTTCCGCTGGATCAGGAACACGGACTTTCCGTTGCACGACCCGCACGGCCGCGTGCAGCGCATCGGCGGCATCGCACAGGACGTGACAGAGGCGAGGCTCGCCACCGAGCATGCGGGCGTGCTGCTCGCCGAGTTGCAGCACCGGGTCCGCAACATCATGGCTGTCATCCGCGCCATCACGGAGAGCACGGCCGAACGGGCCGAGACCGTGCCGGACTACGCGCAGAGGCTGGTGGGACGCCTGATGACGCTCGCCCGGGTCCAGGCGCTGCTGACCCGTGCGGCGAATGTCGGCGTCGGCGTCACGGAGGTCGTGCGAGACGAACTCAGCGCCAAGGCGCGGCACGAGAGCCAGTACCGCGTCGATGGACCCGACCTCGTCCTCTCGCCGAAGGCCGCCGAGGTGCTGACGCTCGCCGTCCACGAACTGACGACCAACGCCCTGAAATTCGGCGCGCTCGCCGCACCGCACGGGCGTGTCACGGTGCGCTGGGCGACGTTCGAGCGGCGCGGAGCGACCTGGCTCGGCTTCGACTGGACGGAGGACGGGGCGCCTCGGGCCGACCCGCCCGTGCCGCCGCGGCGCGGCTTCGGCAGCGAGCTGATCGAGGAGCGCGTTCCCTACGAACTCGGCGGCCACGGCAAGGTTGTCATCGAGCCCGGCGGGGCCCGCTGCCGCCTGGAGTTTCCCCTGGAGGATGGCGACAGCATCCTGGAAACGGACGCACCCCAGCGGGCGACGGTCTTCGGAGGGGCACTCGACATGGCGGGTGAGTTCGATCTGAGCGGCCGGCGCGTGCTCGTGATCGAGGACGACTTCTACCTCGCCAAGGATGCGGCCCGTGCCCTGCGCGGTGCCGGCGCCGAGATCCTGGGACCGTACCCGAGCGAGGAGGCGGCCCACGACGCGCTGGAACAGCAGCGCCCCGACGCGGCCGTGGTGGACATCAACCTCGGGCGGGGACCCTCCTTCAAGCTCGCCGCGACGCTCAAGGACAGGGGCATCCCGTTCTTGTTCACCACCGGCTACGATCTGGAGGTGATCCCGCCCGAGTTCGAGAGCGTCGAGCGGCTCCAGAAGCCGGTTCAGCTGGGTGAGATCGTCGGCGTCGTCGCGAGGCTCGTGGGCGGAGCCGGGTAGGCCCGGGCCGGGAGCGGCCCCCTGATTCCTCCTACAGATTCACCACGTCCACCGCGTCGCCGAGGCGTGCCCGGGCGATCTCGGCGACGTGGGCGTGGTGGGTGAAGAGAATCGGCTGCAGGCGCTCGCCCACCGCCGCGAGCGCCTCGAGGCCGTGGGCGGTGCGGGCGTCATCGAAGGTGAGAAAGAGGTCGTCGCCGACGAAGGGGGCCGGCTCCGCCCGGCCGGCGTAGTCCTCCAGGTAGGCGAGGCGAAGCGCCAGGTAGAGCTGGTCCCGCGTGCCCTCGCTGAGGCCCGTCACCGGCACGAGTTCGCCCGAGGCGCGCCGACCCGCGATCCGCGCCGCGTCCGCCTCGTCGTAATCCTGCGCCAGCCCCGCGAAGGCGCCCCCGGTCAGCCCGGCGAACAGGCCGCCCGCGCGGGTCAGCAGCGGGTCCTGCTGGCCGGCCCGGTGACGCGCGACCGCCGAGCCGAGGAGGAGACCGGCGAGCCGCAGCACCGCCCATTGCCGCGCGGTGCCCTGCAGCTCGGCCTCCGCCGCCTTGCGTTGGGCGAGCGCCAGCTCCGCCCCGGTCCCGCCCTCAAGCTCCACGCGGCGGCGCTCGCCCCGGTCGCGATCCGCGAACGCGACCTTGCCGCGCTGGTCGAGGTCCTCCTCCTCCAGGACGAAGCCGCTCAGGACCGCCTCGATCGCCTCCGCGGAGGTCTCGGCGAGTTCGGCCCGCAGGGCGTCCTCGGCGAGGCCGTCCGCGGCGCGGGCGAGTTCCGAGCGGCGCTCGGCAAGCTCCGCCCGCAGGGCCGCGCGGGCACTGAGGCGCCCGTGCAGCGCCCGGGCGACGGCCGGGTCCGGCGCTGCCCCGGGGCACAGCTCGGCGAGGCGCTCGGCAAGCGCCGCCTCGGCCTCCGCGGAGGCCTGCGCCGCGGACGCGTGGCGGCGCGCGGCAGCGTCGCGCCGGCGCACCAGCTCGGCGCGGCGGGTCTCGTGGCCCAGCGCCGCCTGCAGGCGGACGTGCAGCGCCTTCATGGCCGCGCCGGGGGCGAGGTCGGCGAGCTCCGGCGCGTGCGCCGCGCACAAGGTCGCCACGGCGTCCCGATAGGCCTCCATGTCCCGCCGCATGCCCGCCACGCGCCCGAGGCGGTCCTCGCGCTCGCGTAAGGACGCGGGGACCATGCGCCAGGCGTCGAGGGCGGCCTCCGCCTCTTCCAGCCCGGCGACGCCGTCGAGCCCGAAGGCGCGGAGACCCGCCTGCCACGCCTCCCCCCAGCGCGCGGCCTCGCCGGCCGCCTCGGCAAGCCCGGCATCGAGCCGGGCGATCTCCTCGTCGGCCGCGCGCAGGCGCAGGCGCACCTCGCGCGCCCGCTCCCAGCGCGCCGTGAGGTCGGCGAGGTGCTCCTCCAGCCGTTCGAGGAGCCGCGCCGCGTCGAGGCCCGGCAGGTCGGTGAGGCCGGCGCGAAGGCCGAGCTCGGCCAGGGGCGCCCGGGCCGCCTCGATGCGGGCGCTCGCGTGGGCGTGCTCGATGCGCTGCGTCTCCAGCCCCTCGCCGCTCTCGACGAGGGCCTCCACCTCGGTCCGCCAGGCGGCCATCTCGCCCGGCGGGTGGGGGTCGATGCCGGCCGGCGCCCAGGCCCCGCGCCACGCCTCGTCGGCGGCCTCGCCCTCCGCGACGATATCGGCGAGGGCAGCTTCCACGGCTTCGGCGGCGGCGCGCTCCACCGCGAGGCGCTGCAGGTCGGCGGCCTGCTCGGCCGCCCGGGCCGCGTCGGCCACGAGCGCGTCGGCCGCTTGGTCCGCCGCCGCGACGGCCCGCGCGAGCGCGGGAACGTCGGCGGCCTCGCGGGCGCCCAGGCGGGCAATCAGGCCGTCGCGGGCGACCCGCAGGGCGTCGAGCTCGGCCCTCGTCGGGATCGGCCGGCCGGCCTCGCGCCGGCGCAGCCCGTCCTCGCGGTCGGCCACCGCCCGGCGGGCCGCCTCCCGCCGGTCGGCGGCGCGGACGCGCTCGCGCTCCAGGCCCTCCGCCCGCTGCCGGAAGCGCTGGATGGCGCCGACACTCGGCAGGCCCGTGCGCATCAGCGCGGCCATGTCGGCGACGGGGGGCGAGAGGCGCGCCCCCTGGAGCGCGAGGAGCGTCGTCGCGCGCCTCAAGGCCGCGTCGAGTCCTTCGCTCCGGAGGATCTCGGCCCGCAGCCCCAAGAAGCTCTGGAGGTCGCGGCGCAGCGGCCCGGGATCGATGGGCGGCCCCTCGCCCTGGCTCGCGGCGAGGCGCGCCCGCTCCTCGGCCCGCGCTGCCCGGTCCCGCACGAGGCGGGCGCGGGCGGCCTCTGCCTCGCGGCCCCGGCGGATCAGGGCCTCGATGCGGGTGCGGGCAGCGTCCGAGGGCAACCGGTCCCGCAGGGCGTCCGCGTCGGCGAGCCCGACGCGCCGGGCGAGGTGGGCGAGCTCGACCGCCGAGGCCTCGGCTGCCCCCTGGATGCGCTGCAGGTCGGTGCCGTCCTTCTCGAACCGGTCGATGCCCCGGAAGGCGTCGAGGATCGCGTCCGCCGCCGCCGCGAGGCCGTCCGCGGCCGGGACCGCGGCGAGCTCGCGCTCGGCCTCCGCGAGGGCGGCGCGCGCCTGCGCGGCCTCCGCAGCGGCGGCCTCCAGGTCCGCGAGGCCCCCGCCGAGGCGCGCGAGCGCGCCGGCCCCGGCCTCGATCAGCCCGGCATCGGCCTCGGCCCGCTCCCGCGCCGCGTCGATCGCGGCGATGAGTGGGGCCACGCGCTTCAGGCGCTCCAGGCGCGTGCGCTCGCGGGCGATGCGGCCGCGCTCGGCGCGGATCGCGTCGAGGCGCCGGCCCGCCTCCTCGATCTCCTCGTTGAGGTCGCGCCAGTCGCCCGCCCGCAGCTCGCCCTGGCGGATCGCCTTGCGGGCCTCGTCGTAGCGGCCGAGCGCCTGGTAGAAGGTCCGGTGCTGGGCGGCGCGGGGCATGAAGATGTCCGCGGCCTCGGTCTCCAGGTCTCGCTGCAGGCCGGTGTAGCCTCGCAGGCCCGAGGAGGCGGCGAGCAGGCTCGCGCCGACCTCGCCGCTCGCGTCCATCATCTCCTCGCCGCCGGCCCGGAGCGCCCGGGCGTCGAGGCCGAAGGCCCGGCAGAAGACGTCCCGGGTCAGACCGCCGAGGAAGGGCGCGAGCGCGTCCTCAGGCAGCGGCGCGTCGGCCGCGTCGACGAGGGTGTTGCGCAGTCCTTTGCGGCGGCGCACGGCGAGGCGGCGCCCGTCCGCGGCGGCGATCTCGGCGCCGATCCGCATCAGGGGCATGTCGTGCCGGAAGGCGTAGCGGGTGCGCGCCTCGATGCCGAACAGGAGGTCCGTGACGGCGGCGAGCGCCGAGCTCTTGCCGGCCTCGTTCGGGCCGAGCACGACGTGCAGCCGCGCCTCCGCCCGGAAGGCGACGACGCGGTCCGTGAAGGCGCCGTAGCGCTCGAGGTTCAGGCTGAGGAGACGCATGTCCGGGCTCTAGCAGCTCCGTCCGCCGAGGCGTCCGAGGATCACCGCCTCGGCCTCGGCGCAGAGGGCGTCGAGGTCACCCGCGAGGTCGGCTTCCGAACCGAGGCCGCCGGGCATCTTGGCCGTGATCTCGGCGAGTGCCGCGCGGGCCCGCTCGCGGAACTCGGGGTCCCGGTCGATGGTGGCGAGGAGCGTCGCCGGGTCGATCGCGGCCGTGCCGGCCTGCACCCCGCCGGGCTCGCGGCGGGGGCGCGTCGTCTCGATGCGCAGGCGCTCCAGCCAGATGTCCTCGTGCACGCGGTGGGCGGCGGCCTGGATCTCGGCCGTGATGGCGCTCCGGTCGGCCGCGATCCGGTCATGGGCGGGGGTCTCCCCGTGGAGGCGCACCCGCACCGCCGCGAGCCGCCCCTCGGCCTCGTGCCGCAGGGGCCGCAGCGCCGCCTCCGCGGCCTCGATCGCCGCCTGCTCGGTCTGAACGCCGGAGAGATCGACCGGCACGAGGTGGAAGCGGGCGTGGTCGACGATCAGCCGCTCGACCCCCGCGACCCGGCCGTCCGCCACGCTGACCGCGACGGCGCCCTTCGCCCCAAACTCGCGGATGCTGCGCCCCTGCAGGTTGCCGGGGAACAGGATCCAGGGATCCCGGGACAGCTCGGCGTAGTCGTGGACGTGCCCGAGCGCCCAGTACTCGTAGCCGCGCCCCGCGAGGTCGGCGACCGTGCAGGGCGCGTAGGTCGCGTGCGCGGCGTGCCCCGTGCAGGAGGTATGCAGGACGCCGATGTTGAACCAGCCCGGCACCGCGGGCGGGTAGGCCAGGGCGTAGTTCTCCTCCACCGCCCGGTTCGGGAAGCTGCGCCCGTGCAGCGCCACGCGGAGCGCGTCGAGGCGGTGCGTGTCGGCCCGCGCCGTCGGGAAGGTGCGTACGGAGCCCGGCAGGGTGATCGCCTTGGTGATCACGCTCTCGGCGTCGTGGTTGCCGCGCACGAGGATCACCGGGATGCCGGCCCGGTCGAGGCGGGCCACCTGGCGGGCGAAGAACAGGCCGATCGTGTTGTCAGACCAGTCGCCGTCGTAGACGTCGCCGGCCACGATCAGGAAGGCGACCGCGCGCTCGATGGCGAGGCTCACGAGATCCTCGAAGGCCCGCCGGCCGGCCTGCGCGAAGCGCCGGGCGATGTCGGGATCCTTGAGGGCGAGGCCGGTGAGCGGGCTGCCGAGGTGCAGATCCGCGGCGTGGATGAAGGTGAAGCGGCTCATCGCGCCCGTCCGGCCCGGCGGGGCACCGGCCCCGGATTCCTCCGTCCCCCGGCCGCTCGTCCCATGTTGGGTGCCATGTGGTGTGCCGCGCCGCCCTGCCGTGCCGTTCTCGCGCGGACGCCTTGGCTCCCCGCGCAGGCGCCCTCTCGCGCGAACGTGAGATCGCCTCAATCAACGTTCAGGTCAAATTCACGGGCGCGGGCTCGATCATCGCGTCCCCAGAAGAGGCACGGTCGGAGGACGCCCATGGTCCGGATGCTGTCGGCCCGGATGCTCTCAGTCCGGCTCCCGCGCGGAGCCGCGGTCCTGCTGCTGGCGCTCGCCGCGCTGCTGCCGGCGCCGCTCCCGTCACGGGCCGAGCCCGCCGAGAAGCGCATCGCACTGGTCATCGGCAACGCCGCCTACCCGGAGGGCGCGCTCGCCACCACCGCCAACGATGCCGGCCTCGTCGCGCAGACCCTTCAGGCCGCGGGCTTCGACGTGGCGGGCGCCCGCGACCTCGACGAGGAGGCCCTGCGCCACGCCCTGCGCGACTTCGTGGAGAAGGCCGCGGCCTCGGGGCCCGACACCGTGGCCTTCGTCTACCTCGCCGGCTACGGCCTCCAGGTCGAGGGCGAGAACTACTTCGTGCCCGTCGACGCCCGGATCGCCGGCGCCGCCGACGTGCCCGTCGCCGCCCTGCGCGTCTCGGACTACGTGAAGCGGCTCGCGAGCCTGCCCCTCAAGGCGCGCTTCGTCGTGCTCGATGCCGGCCGTCGGAGCCCGTTCCGGACGAAGGAGCCGCTCGCGGGCGGCCTCGCCCTCGCGGAAGCCGAGCCCGGCAGCCTCATCGCCTTCAACGCCGCGCCCGGCACGGTCGGGCCCGAGGAGACGGGCCCCTACGGCGCCTACGCCCAGGCCCTCGTGGAGATGATCCGCGAAGGCGGCCTCGCGCCCGCCGCGCTGTTCGACCGGGTGCGCCTGCGCGTCGACGCGGCCACGAAGGGCGCCGAGGTGCCCTGGGATGCCGCGCGGATCGAGGCCCCGTTCGTGTTCCTGGAGCGCGCCGCGGGCGCGCCTCCCCTGGCCCGCCCGGAGGAGGCGGCGCGCCTCGCCGAGAGGCCCCTCAAGGATATCGGCGCGCGGGACGCTTACGCGGTCTGCCTGGAGCGCGACACCCTGCAGGGCTACCAGGACTTCGTTTCGGCCTATCCGAGCGACCCGATGGCCCGGCGCGTGCGCGCGATCCTCGCGGCCCGGCGCGAGGCGCTGACCTGGCGGCGCAGCCGCCTGGCGGACACGCCGGACGCCTACTGGTCCTATCTCGGGCGCTACCCGCGGGGGCCGCACGCCTACGACGCGCGCCGGCGCCTCGCCTCCCTCGCCGCGGCGCTGGAGCCGCCGCCGCGCTACGCGGCCATCGCCTACGAGTTCGGGCCGCCGCCGCCCGAGGAGATCGTCTACGTCGAGCGGCCCGCGGTCTATTTCGCCGATCCGGTCTACGGGCTCGTGGCGCCCCCGCCCCTGCCCGTGGTCTTCCTGCCGCCCCCCCCGGCCTACATCGTGGAGCTGACCCCGCCCCCGCCGCCGGTCGCGCTCTACGCCCTGCCGACGCCCGCCTTCGTGCCGGTGCCGGCCTACGTGAGCGCCCCGGCCTACGTGGCCGCGCCGCCCGAGAACGTGATCTACCAGAACATCCACAACACCACGGTGATCAACGCCATCAACGCGCGCAATGCGGGCGTCCCCCCTGCCGCCGGCCTCGCCGCGGGGGCGGTGGCGGGCGCCGCCCTCGGGGCCGCCGCGACCCGGGTCGCCCTGCCGCCCTCCCTCGCCCGCAGGGCGGGGCCCGGACAGATTCCGGTCGGCCAGGCTGGCCCTGGCCCGAACCCCGGCGGGCAGGCCATGCCCGGCCCGGCCGTCGCCGGTCCCGGGCAGGTGCCGATGCGGATGGGCCCCGGCCCGCTGCCTCCGGGGACCGCGCAGCCGCAGCAGGCCGCCCGCCCGGCGACCGTTCCGGGCGCACCGGGCCTTTCGGGCTCGCAGGGCGTGCCGGGTGGACCCGCCGTGCGGGCGGGCCTCGGCCAGCCCCTGCCCGGCGCGGGCGGCCAGCCGCTGCCGCCGCAGGCCGGGCGCCCCGCCGACCCGCGCACCATCGGGCGGATGCCTCCGGCGGCGGCCGCGCGGTCCGTGCCCGGGGGGAGCCTGACGCCCCAGATCTTCCCCTCTCAGAATCCCGGCCCCCAGAACCTCGCCGCCCGCCCCGGCGCGGGCGCGCAGCCTCTCGCCCGCCCGGCTACGGCGCCGCCCGGCCCGGATCCGCGCCTGCGGGCCGCCCAAGAGTCGCGAGGAGCACAGGAGGCGCGAGCGGCGCAGGAGGCCCGCGGAGCCCGGGAGGCGCAGGCCGCCCGCGCCGCGCAGATGCGCGCCGCCCAGGACTCGCAGCGCGCGGCGGCCCAGGCCCAGGCCGCGCGGGCGCATCAGGCGATCCAGGCCCAGCAGGCCGTGCAGGCGGCCCAGCGCGCGCAGCAGATGCAGGCAGCCGCGCGCCAGCAGCAGATGATGCAGCGTCAGCAGATGGTGATGCAGCAGCGCCAGCAGGCGGCGCCGCGCCCGATGATGGCCCCGCATCCGCAAGCGGCCCCGCATCCGCCGGCGCAGCACGGCGGGGGCGGCGGAGGCGGGCCGCATCGTTGCCCGCCCGGGGTGCCGTGCCGCTGACGCGATAGTGGAGCCGCCGCCGGGGTGCCGCGTTGAGGAGCGGCGGCCAAGGCTTGGGGTGACGTCTCGGGGGCCGCCCCCGGGACGCCGCCGCAAGGTCGAACTCCACGCGCGCCGCGGGCGACGTCGCCCCGAGACCCTCACGCCGGAGCCCGAACGGGACGCGATGCTCGATTCTCGCCACCGCACCTCCCTCGCCGACGGCTCGGCGAGCGGGGCTCCCCTCCGCCGCGCCGCGCTCCAGCCGGAGACCTGCAAGATCGTGAGCTGGAACCTCCTGCGGCGGACGGGGGCGGCGGTCGACCACATCGCCGCGCTGATCGCCCAGGAGGCGCCGGACCTCATGCTGATGCAGGAGGCGACCCGGGAGATCGGCGCCCTGCAGGAGCGGGTGGGCGGGTTCTACCATTGGGCGCAGCTGCCCGGCCGCATCCACGGGCTCGCCCTGTGGAGCCGCGAACCGTGGGCGACCCCGCCGAGGGTGATCGAGCTGCCCTCCGGCGCCCTGTTCGACCGGGTCTGCCAGGTGCTCGACCTCGGCCGCTTCGGCGTCGCCAACGTGCACCTCTCGCACGGCCAGGTGCTCAACCGGCGCCAGCTCCGGCGCATCGTCGCCCACCTGCCCGAGCGCGCCGCGGTGCTCGGCGACTACAACATCGTCGGGCCGGCCCTGCTGCCGGGCTTCCGCGACGTCGGCCCCCGGCGCCCGACCCACGCGATGGCCCGCGCCGTGCCGCTGCGCCTCGACCGCTGCCTCGCCCGCGGCCTCGTCTGCGTGGAGCACGGGGTGCTGCCCCGCGGCGCGTCGGACCACCGGCCGATCGTGGTCCACCTCGCGCCGGCGCCCGACCGCATGACGTCCGCCCGGGTGCCCCGGCTCAGAGGTATGGCAGCAGCAGTCGGACGGCTGCGTCGCGCAGGCGGACGGGAAGGCTCCGGCCCGTGACCGCCGCGAGCGTCAGCGGCGTCTCCATCTTGCCGGCCATGAAGTCGTCGAGGGCTTCCGCCAGGACGGTGTCGTAGACCTCGACGTTCATCTCGAAGTTCAGGCGGAAGCTGCGCATGTCCCAGTTGGCGCTGCCGACGAAGCACCATTCGCGGTCGACCACGAGGGCCTTCGAGTGGTCGAAGGGCGGCTCGTCGAGCCAGATCCGCACGCCGCTGCGCAGGAGCCCGGCTACGTGGGCCCGGGTCGCCCAGTCCACGAAGCGGTGGTCGCTGGTGCGCGGGATGACGACGTCGACGGTGATGCCCCGCACGGCGGCGAGGCCCAGCGCGCTCACCATCACCTCGCTCGGCAGGAAGTAGGGCGTCACGAGGCGCACGGAGCGCCGGGCGCAGGTGAGCGCCTGCAGGATCACGAATTCGATCTTCTCGATGTCGGCATCGGGCCCCGAGGTGACGACGCGGGCGACCTTGTCGCCCACGGCCGGCAGGGGCGGGAACCAGCGCGCGCCCTCGAGCTCCGCGCCGGCCACGAAGGCCCAGTCCTGCGCGAAGGCCATGGCGAGCTGCTCGACCACCGGCCCCTCGATGCGGAAGTGGGTGTCCCGCACCGGGTGCGGCGGCCCCTCCGCCACGCGGTTCGCGTCCGAGATGTTGATGCCGCCCGTGAAGGCCACCCGCCCGTCGAGGATGAGCAGCTTCTTGTGGGTGCGCAGGTTCAGGAACGGCATCCGCCAGGGCAGCGCCGAGTGCATGAACAGCCCCGCCGGCACGCCGGCATGGACGAGGCGCCGGTAGGCCGGCGTGCGGAACCAGCCGCCGCCGACGCCGTCGATGATCACCCGCACCTCGGCGCCCCGCGCCTTCGCCGCCGCAAGGGCCGCGCAGAACGCCCGGCCCGTGGCGTCGTCGCGGAAGATGTAGCTCGACAGGGCCACGCTCTCCCGCGCCTGCCCGATCGCCTCCAGCATCGCCGGGTAGGCCTCGTCGCCGTTGCGGAACATCCGGACGCTGTTGCCGCCCACCGCCGGCAGGCGGGTGATCCAGAGCGCGGCGCGGTCGAGCTGGGTGAAGGCTTCCGGCACCGCGGCGTTCGGCCCGTGGGCGTCGCCGCCCTCCTCCGAGGGCGGCGGCCGCATCCGCCGGGCCCGCCGGGTGACGCGGTTCACCCCGAACATCGCGTAGAGGGCCGAGCCGAACAGCGGCGAGAGCCAGGCGAGGCCGATCCAGCCCACCGCCACGCTGACCCGCCGCTTGCGCAACAGGGCGTGGACCGTGACGAACAGGGCGAGCCCCGTGCCAATGAGCGCGGCGACGTCCGCCCGGATCGCGGCGGTGGCGATGAGCCAGCGGTAGACTGCTTCTTCCACGATCCCGAGCCCGGTCTGTCCCCGGGCCCCCTCATACACGCACGGGCCATCCCTGGGCGGTTCCTTTCCGGGGGAAAGGCGCTGCCCGGGATTCAGGCCGGGTCGGACGTCTCCGCGAGGGACGCCTCGTAGGCGATGAGCTGACGCCCGCACTTGATCGCGCGGTGATAGTGCTTGGCGGCCACGTCGTCGTGGATCGCCATCAGGTAGGGGGCCGCCCCCGGCATCGCCTGGAGGATGCGGGTCGACTGCACGGTGAGGAGGTCCTCGGCGGCGGTGGGCTCGTCCGACAGGTAGATCACCTGCAGCGTCACGCAGAGCTGCTTGCACAGCGTGTCGGCCTCGCTCTCGCGGATGATCTCGCTCTCGCGCAGGAACTTGCACTGCGTCTCGACCAGGAAGACCGACTTCCGGTCGAGGTTGCGGATCAGGGCGCCGTTGATGATCAGCCGCTCCGACGGCTTCAGCTCGATCCGCAGGGGCATGGTCGGGACTCCGTTCCGGGGTTCCGCCGAGGATGGTCACAAAGCCTTAAGGTTGTTTGAAGACCGACCCCGCGGAACCGCGCGAGGCCGGGATTTCAGATCATTTTAAGTATTCGGCTTAAGCCACGGGTAGGGCGCAGCGTGGTTCCTCAGAGCGTCGTCAGAACGACGATATCTCAGCCAATACGGATCCTCGTCATGTCCAGCGTATCCCTCACCGCCGCCGTCCGTCAGAACCTGCTCTCGCTGCAGGATACCGCCGGCCTCACGGCGACGACTCAGAACCGCCTGTCCACCGGCAAGAAGGTCTCGTCGGCCCTCGACAACCCGGTGAACTTCTTCACCTCGCAGTCGCTCAGCAACCGCTCCACGGATCTCGGCTCGCTGCTCGACGCGATCTCGAACGGCGTGCAGACGATCCAGGCGGCCAACCAGGGCCTCACCTCGATCCAGAAGCTCGTCGACTCCGCCAAGTCCACCGCCAACCAGGCGCTGTCGACCCAGATCACCACCAGCGGTACCGCCTCCACGGCCTACAGCGCTGCGGCGAACACGGTCGACCTCTACGTCAACGGAACCAGCGTCAACACCACGCTGGCCTCCACCGACACGATCGACCAAGCCATCGCCAAGCTCAACACGGCGGTGAGCGCGCAGGGTGCGGGCAGCGCCTTCACGAAGGACTCTACCGGCACCAAGATCGTCCTGAGCGCCAGCGCCGACATCGAGTTCAAGGACTCCACCGACCAGACGGCGCTGGGCTTTGCGGCCGGCACCGGCACCGCGAGTGCCTACGCGACCACGGTCCAGACCCAGAGCTCGGATCTCGCCGTGACGGGCGTGTCCCAGCGCAAGGCCCTCGCCACGCAGTACAACCAGCTGCTCACCCAGATCGACCAGCTGGCCCGCGATGCGAGCTACAACGGCGTCAACCTTCTCTCCAGCAGCGCCAGCACCAACAAGCTGCACATCGCCTTCAACGAGAAGGACACGTCGAACCTCGACGTTCAGGGCGTGGACGTGACCTCCACGGGCCTGAACCTCAAGGCGATCACCGGCGACACGGTCGGCGCCGGCTCGGCGGACGGCAAGGGCAACTTCCTGCTCGACACCGACATCAACAAGACCCTCACGGGGCTGACCAAGGCCTCCGACACCCTGCGTGCGCAGTCCTCGACCTTCGGCTCGAACCTCTCGGTCGTGCAGAACCGTCAGGACTTCTCCAAGCAGCTCATCAACGTGCTCGACACCGGCGCGTCGAAGCTGACGGATGCGGACCTGAACGAGGAGGCTGCGAACTCGCAGGCGCTCTCGACCCGCCAGTCCCTCGGCGTCTCGGCGCTGTCGCTGGCGAACCAGGCCCAGCAGAGCATCCTTCAGCTCCTGCGCTGAGCCCGGCTCCGCCGCAGCACGGTCAAGCGATCCTCGAAGGGCCGGAGCCGAGCGCTCCGGCCCCTTTTCGTTGCAGATCGAGGTCGCAAGGGCCGCGAATCGGCCACGAAAGCTTGCGAGGACGATAAAAATCGCTGTTGCCGCGATTTGTTAACCGAAAAGCAAGGATAGGAGCGTCAATTAACCTTAATCGTGTAGCGTATCGGACGGATCGCAGACCATGTCTTCTGAAGTCACGCTGTCGGCGGCCACCCGCCAGAACCTGCTCTCGCTGCAGGACACCGCCGCCCTAACGGCGACGACCCAGAACCGCCTGTCCACCGGCAAGAAGGTCTCCTCGGCCCTCGACAATCCGGTGAACTTCTTCACGGCTCAGACCCTGACGAACCGCTCCTCGGACCTCGGCGCGCTGCTCGATTCGATCTCGAACGGCGTGCAGACGATCCAGGCGGCCAACCAGGGCCTCACCTCGATCCAGAAGCTCGTCGACTCCGCCAAGTCCACCGCCAACCAAGCGCTGTCGACCCAGATCACCACCAGCGGTACCGCCTCGACCAAGTACAGCGCCGCCGCGAACACGGTCGACCTCTACGTCAACGGAACCAGCGTCAGCACCACGCTGGCCTCCACCGACACGATCGACCAGGCCATCGCCAAGCTCAATTCGGCAGTGAGCGCGCAGGGAGCGGGCAGCGCCTTCACGAAGGACACCACCGGCACCAAGATCGTCCTGAGCGCCAGCGCCGACGTCGAGTTCAAGGACTCCACCGACCAGACGGCGCTCGGCTTCGCGGCCGGCACCGGCACCGCGAGCGCCTACGCGACCACGGTCCAGACCCAGAGCTCGGACCTCGCCGTGACGGGCGTGGCCCAGCGCACGGCGCTCGCCGCCCAGTACAACCAGCTGCTCACCCAGATCGACCAGCTGGCCCGCGATGCGAGCTACAACGGCGTCAACCTGCTTTCCAGCAGCGCCAGCACCAACAAGCTGCACATCGCCTTCAACGAGAAGGACACGTCGAACCTCGACGTTCAGGGCGTGGATGCCACCTCGACGGGCCTGAACCTCAAGGCGATCACCGGCGACACGGTTGGCGCCGGCTCGGCGGACGGCAAGGGCAACTTCCTGCTCGACACCGACATCAAGAAGACGCTGACCAGCCTCACCGGCGCCTCCGACACCCTGCGCTCGCAGTCCTCGACCTTCGGCTCGAACCTCTCGGTCGTTCAGAACCGCCAGGACTTCACCAAGAAGATCATCAACGTCCTCGAGACGGGCTCCTCGAACCTCACCGACGCGGACCTGAACGAGGAGGCCGCGAACTCGCAGGCGCTCTCGACCCGCCAGTCGCTCGGCATCTCGGCGCTGTCGCTGGCGAACCAGGCCCAGCAGAGCATCCTCCAGCTCCTGCGCT
Source organism: Methylobacterium sp. A54F (assembly GCF_053346035.1). NCBI lineage: Bacteria > Pseudomonadati > Pseudomonadota > Alphaproteobacteria > Hyphomicrobiales > Methylobacteriaceae > Methylobacterium > Methylobacterium sp. A54F. The sequence continues at coordinate 151,696 of NZ_JBKFBF010000006.1, forward strand.
GATCCCCACCGCGCCGCGCTCCGCGAAGGCCCCGTCGACCCTCCGGTCGGCGGGGCCTTCGCACATCGGTCCCCCACGCGCCGCTATTCGCCGGGCAGGCCGCTTTACCCCGCCTTAACCCTGAGGCGGTCAGGCTCGGACGATCCCAGGCGGGTGCCCCAATGCTTCGGAACACACGACACCCGAGCCCGGTCGCAGCCGCGCCGGGCCCCCACAAGCTCTTCCGGCGGGCCCTCGCCCACCACGAGGCGGGACGCCTGCGCGACGCAGAGGCGCAGTACCTGCGCTTCCTCGAAGTCAGTCCCGGCGACGCCGCCGCCCATTACCGCCTCGGCCTGATCGCGAGCGCGCGGCACGATTCCGCGCAGGCCGTCCCCCACCTCGCGGCGGCCCTGAAGGGAGCGCCCGGCGAGCCCCAGCACTGGCTCGCCCTGATCGTCGCGCTGCTCGCCGCCGACCGCCTCGGCGACGCCCGCGCGATCCTCGCCCGCTTCCTCGCCCAGGGCTTCTCCGATGCGGTGATGGCGCCGATCCGGGCCCAGCTCTGCGACACGCTCGAAGCCGAGGCGCAGATCCACTACGAGGCGGGGGAGTTCCTGCGGGCGGAGCCGTTCCTCGACACCGTGATCCTGCTCGATGCGAGCCGCACCGAGGCGGTCCACCTCGCCGGCGCCATCGCGGCGCAGACCAACCGCCTGCAGCAGGCCTTCGACCTCGTCAGCATCGCGATCCACCGGGACGACGCGCAGGCCGCCTACTTCTCGAACCTCGGCTCGATCCTCTCCCGCCAGGGCGACCTCTCGGCGGCGATGCAGGCCTTCGAGCGGGCCCTCGCCATCGACCCGACCCGAGCCCTGACGCACAGCAACCTCGCGGGCGTGCTGCAGCGGCAGGGTCGGCACACCCTGGCGCTCGAAGCCCTTGGCCGGGCGGTCGCGGCGGACCCGACCTTCGCCAACGCCCACTCGAACCTCGGGGTGGTCCTGAAGGATCTCGGCCGCCTGGAGGAGGCGATCGCGGCCTTCGACGAGGCGCTCCGCCTCGATCCCTCCCTCGCCTTCGTGCACAGCAACCGGCTGTTCGCGAAGCTCTACGCCGCCGAGGTGGCGCCCGAGGCCTACTACGCCGACGCCGCCGCGTTCGGCCGTCGCTTCGGCGACCCGGCGCTGCGCACCCGCCCCTTCGCGAACGCGCGCGACCCGGACCGGCGCCTGCGGGTCGGCTTCGTCTCGGCGGACCTGCGCGAGCACGCGGTGACCTACTTCTTCGAGCCGTTCCTGCGCCACTTCGACGGCGCGGCGTTCGAGACCGTGGCCTACGCCAACTCGGAGGCCGAGGACGCGACGACGCTGCGCCTGAAGGGGATGTTCGCGCACTGGCGCAACATCGTCGGCCACAGCGACGACGCGGTGGCGGACCTGATCGAGCGGGACCGGATCGACATCCTGGTGGACCTCTCCGGCCACAGCGCCGGCAACCGCCTGCTCGTCTTCGCGCGCAAGCCCGCGCCGGTGCAGGTGACCTGGATCGGGCATCCCGGCACCACCGGCCTGCGGGCGATGGATTACCGCCTCACCGACGCGAACTTCGAGCCCGAGGGCTCGACGGACCACCTGCACACGGAGACGCTGTGGCGCCTGCCGCACGTCTCGGGCTGCTACGAGGCGCATCCCCTGATGCCGCCGGTGATCGACCATCCGCCCTGCCGCGACAACGGATACGTCACCTTCGGGTGCTTCAACCGCTTCACCAAGGTCAGCGACGACGCGCTCGCGGTCTGGGCCAGCATCCTCCGGCAGGTCCCGGACGCCCGCATCCTGTTCGAGATCGTCGGGATCCATGATCCCGTAACCCGTGCGGGGGCCCTGGAGCGGCTCGCCCGGGCCGGGCTGCCGATCGAGCGGGTCGACCTCGAGGCCCGCACCCCGAAGACCCGCTACGTCCTCTACAACCGGATCGACATCGCCCTCGACCCGTTCCCCTACAACGGTGGCACCACGAGCCTCGATACGCTCTACCTCGGCGTCCCCTTCGTGACCCTCGAAGGGCGCCACACCGCGGGCCGGATGGGCCAGGCAATCCTGCGCGCCGCCGGCCTGCCCGAGCTCGTGGCGGACTCGCCGGAGGCGTACGTCGCCATCGCGGCCGGCCTCGCGCATGACCGCGACCGCCTCGCGGCGCTCCGCGACGGCCTGCAGGGGCGCATGGCGGCCTCCCCTCTCATGGACCATGCCGCCCTGGCGGCGGATGTCGGAACGGCCTTCCGGGGCATGTGGCGGCGCTGGCTCGCCGCCTGAGCCTCCGTCACTTCGTCAGCGCCCGATCACTTCGTCAGAGCGACGTAGACCCCGTCCCAGTCCGCCGGCGGCGCGTCCGCTTCGTAGCCGGCGATGCGGGCTGCGTAGAGGGCGGCGAGCCCCTCCAGGCCGAAGCGCGCGTAGCCCTCGGCGGCGGCGTCGAGGTAGCCGCGGGCCGCGGCGAAGTCCCGCGCACGGTAGGCGACGAGCATCGCCCCGTGGGTCTCGGCAAGCGCCGAGAAGGCCGGCGCGGCGCGCACGCGCGCATCGCCGAGCAGCGTCGAGATGGTCTCGGCCTCGCGCTTGCCCTTCACGCGGATGCGGTCGATCTCGATCAGCGCGAAGCGCCCGGCGAGGGCCGCGGCGGTGGCGGCGCCGAGGACCGTGCGCACCCCGTAGGTCTTCGACTGGCCCTCGAGGCGCGAGGCGAGGTTCACGGTGTCGCCGAGCACCGAGTAGTCGAAGCGCAGGTCGGAGCCCATGTTGCCGACGACGCAGCGCCCCGTGTTGATGCCGATGCCGACGTCGAGGGGCAGGACCGGGTAGCCGCCGGCCTCCGCCTCCGCCTTGCGCAGGGCGTTAAGGGCGCCCATCCGCTCCAGCATGTCGAGGGCGGCCTGGGCGGCGTTGGCCTCGTGGTCGGCATCGTCCAGCGGCGCGTTCCAGAACGCCATGATGGCGTCGCCCATGTACTTGTCGATGGTGCCGCGCCGCTCGATGATCGCGTTGGTGAGGGGCGTGAGGAAGCGGTTCATCAGCGCGGTGAGGCCCGCCGGGTCGGCCTTGTAGAACTCGGCGATCGCCGTGAAGCCGCGCACGTCGCTGAACATGATGGACAATTGCCGCTCCTCGCCGCCGAGGCGCAGCTTCTCGGGGTTCGCCGCGAGCTCGTCCACGAGGGCCGGCGAAAGGTACTGGCCGAAGGCCGAGCGGATCCGCTGCCGCCCGAGCTGCTCGCGCGCGTAGTTCGTGAAGACGAGGACCGCGTAAACCGAGAAGCTCGCCCCGAGGGGGAACGTCGGATCGAGGAGGATCCCGAGCTGCGTGAAGCGGAACCACGAGGTGGCCGCCAGCGACACCGCCACCACGGCGCCGAGGAGGAGCAGGCGCAGCGCCCCGAGTGCCGGCGCCAGCACGATGATGCCGAGGGACACCGCGACGGCGAGCGCCACCTCCACCACAACCGCGTAGTTCGGGTAAGACAGGGTGGCGCCCGAGAGCACGCTCTCCAGCACCTGCGCGTGCACCTCGACGCCGGGGATCACCCGGTCCACCGGCGTGGTCTTGTTGTCGAGGAGGCCCAGCGCCGAGGTTCCGATCAACACGATCTTCTCGCGCACCCGCTCGGGGTCGAGGGAGCCGTCGAGGACGCTCCGCGCCGAGACGAAGCGCGCCGGGTCGTGGTGGTTGAAGTGGAGCCAGACGGCGCCGCTGGCGTCCGTCGGCACGTCGAGGCCCTGCAGCGCGACCGAGGTGACGCCGGCCGCGTCGCTGCGCACCAGGACGGCGCCGGCCCCGGAGAGGACGCGGATCACCTCCAGGCTGAGGGCCGGCACCATGCGCTCCTCGGCGATCATCACGAGGGGTACGCGCCGCACCATGCCGTCGCGCTCCGGCACGATGGTGAAGAGGCCCCGACCCGCCGCCGCCTGCTCCAGCTCGGGCAGGTTGCGCAGGAGGCCCGGGAACTGTGCCATGAAGGGCGCGGGGTCCGGCCCCAGGGCGGCGAAGCCCGTCTGGGGCAGGGCCGCATCGTTGTCGGTGGCGCTCGTCAGCGCGGTCTGGCCGAGGATCACCCGGCCGCCGGCCACCGCCTCTGCCAGCACCGCGTCGTTGCCGGGCAGGCGCGCCAGCGCCGCCTTCGCGGCGGGGTCGAGCCCCTCCAGGGCCTCGGCGACCCGGGCGGGCGAGAGCCGGTCGGGCTCGGGGAACACCGCATCGAAGGCGATGGCCGCCGCGCCCGCCTCGCGCAGCCGCCGCACCAGCTCGGCGACCCGCGTGCGCGCCCAGGGCCATTGCCCGTAGGCGCGCAGCGATTCCTCGTCGATGTCGACGATGACGACTGGCCGGAAGCTCGTGGGCCGCGGGTGCAGCACCTGGAAGGCGTCGAAGGTGCGCAGCCGCAGGATCTCGACGGGGGCCGGGTCCCACAGGCGGACGGCGACGAGGAGGCCGAGGAGCGCCAGGGCGAGCGCCCGGTCGAGGCCGAGGCGGCGGGCGAGGCGCCGCCCGGGCCGGCGGCGGGGCCGGGCGACCGGCGGCGGCGCTTCGGGCTTCACCCCGCGCCCCCGATCAGGCGGCGTGGCCGGTGGCGGTCACGTGGGCGACGTGCCCGGCCCAGGCGAGCGCCACCGCGTCGCCGAGGCCGATCGCCCCTTCGAGATGGGCGAGGACGGTCGGTTCCTGGTCGGCCTCGGCCCGGACCACGAGGTCGAAGCCGTGCGCCGCATTCTCCTGCACCGAGACGGCGGCCGCGAGCTCGCCCGCCGTCACCGCGGCGCTGAAGTGGAAGCTGTCGAGGGAGAGCACGTCCGTCGCGGCGGAGAATCCCCTGATGGTCGGCACCTCGGCCGTGGAGACCGGCGTGGGCGCGAACACGAAGGTGTCGTGACCGTCGAGCCCGTCATGGCCGGGGATGGCGGCCGCGTGCGGGGCCGTCCCGTTCGTCGCGGAGCCCTCGCCGCTGGCCTGGGTCGCGGTGCCGCCGGGGCCCGAAGCCTCCGTGCCCGCGTCCGCGGGAGTCTGGCCGGTCGAGGACTGACTTGTGGTGGGCTGTTCGCCGGTCGACGTGGTTCCCGCCCCGGCCGGCGTCTCGCTCCCGGTCTCGGAGTGTCCGTCGGACGAATGTCCGCTCATGCCTCCGCCCGGGCTATCCTCCCCGGCCACTGGGCCGGTCCCCGATGGCGGCGTGACGTGGATCGTCACCGTGCCGCGGTCGGTATGCCCCGCGTCGTCGTGCACCAGGAAATCGAAGCTGTCGTCGAAGCCGTGGGCGTCCCCCGAGGCGCTCGGGGCGGACCGGTTCGTGTAGGTGTAGGTCCCGTCATCCCGGATCGTGACGCGTCCGTAGGTCGTGTCGAGGTTCTGCACCGGATCGAAGGCGACGTGGTCGCCCGGATCCTCGTCGGTCGCGGCGAGCCGGCCGTAGAGGGTCGCGCCGGCTCCGACCGTGGCGTCGCCGTCCACCGCGACCGGGGCATGGCCGTTCGCGGCCGGTCCCACGGCGGGGATCGAGATCATCGCGGTCGTCGCGCCGCCGCGGCCGTCCGTGACCGAGACCGTGAAGGCGTCCGAGCCCGCGAAGCCCGCATCGCGCAGGTAGGTGTAGCGGCCGGTCGCGGCGTCGATCTCCAGCGTGCCGTGATGCGTCGCGTCGTCGGCGACGCGCGCGAAGGTGAGGGGGTCGCCGTCCGCGTCGCTGGCCGCCAGGGTGCCGGCGGCGTTGCCCGCGGCATCGAGCACGGCCGTCGGGTCGGTGGCGACGGGGGCGTGGTTCGGCTGCGCCGCGACCGTGACGGTCGTCGTCGCCGACAGGCCGCCGGCGTCCTTCACGGTGATCGCGTAGGTCAGATCATAGGCGTCCGGCGCGGCGCCATCGCCCGCGGGCGGGGCGTGGAACGTCCAGGTCGCGCGGCCCTGGCCGTCAGATTCGGTCACCGTCCCGACCGTGAAGCTGTGCGCTGTCTCGAGCCGTGTCCGCAGGTCGTCCAGCGCCTGTCCGGTGACGGCCGTGGAGCCGCCCTCCCCGCGGACCTGCGCGGCGACGAGGCTGTAGCTCACCGTGTGGGTGTCGTGGAGGTCGGGGTCCGAGAAGGCAACCGTGCCGCTGCTGCCGGCTCCGGCAGATGTGGCCTCGGCGGAGGCCGCCGACAGGCGGAGGTCGTCGCCCGCGGCGTTGCCGGTGATCACCGGCGCGTCGTTGACCCCGACGAGCGTCACGGCGACCGGCACCGCCTCGCTCGCCCCGCCCCAGGCATCCGTGACGGTCGCCGTGTAGGTCGCGGTCAGCCGCTCCCCGGCCCCCAGGAAGGCGGCCGACGCGTTGGCGAGGGTGAAGCTCCACTTGACCGAGCCGTGGCCCGCGCTCTCCGTGTCAATGGCGGCCGCGAAGGCCGAGGCGAGCACGGCCCGCGTCGCGTCGTCGACGGTGCCCGCCGAGGTGCCGTTCGCCCTCTGCCACTGGATGGCGCCCGCCGGCAGGGCGGTCGTCACCCCGTGCCGGTCGCTGAGGTCCGGGTCCGTGAAGGCGAAGGTCCCGCTGCTGCGCAGGGCCGGCGCCTCGGTGACGGTGCCGTTCGTGACCTCGTAGACGTAGAGGCCCGGAATGCCGGTATTGCCGGAGGTCGTCGGCAGGGCGCGCAGGGCCGCGTCGTCGCCGGAGACCGGCAGCTCGACGGCGGTGCCGGTGCCGGAGGCGTAGCCGATGCGGGCCGCCGCGCCCCCGCTCACCTCGCCCGTCGTCCAGTTCACCGCCTCGTACCGGTAGGCGATGTCGAAATCGCCGTTGCCGAGGCTGACGAGCTGGAGCTGGAAGGCGTTCAGGTGGTCGGTGCGGGTGTTGTAGTAGCCGACATCGTCCCAGGTGACGGTGAGGACGCCGTGCGCGGCGTCGGCATCGACGTAGACCCGGTTCGCACCCGTCGAGTGGCCGCCCGGGGTCTCGGCCTGCCCGCCGCCGCGGGTGTCCACGTCCGCCCAGAAGGCCGCGATGATCGGGTTGTTCTGACCGGCATCGATCCGCGTCGGCGTGTAGGTCCCGGAGGGCCCCGCGAAGGTGATGTTGCCGTTGTTGTTGATGTAGAGCGTCCTGTAGGCCGTGCCGAAGAAGTTGAGCCCCTGGGCGCCGAACACGGCGGTGATGTCGATCGGCGCCGAGGAGTTGTCGTCGCCAGGCTCCAGCGCGAGCGCGCCGAACGGCGCGTCGCCGCTCCCGGTCGCAACGAGCCCGCCGCCGGTGGTCAGGTAGGAGGCGGCCGTGGCATCGAGGGGCGCGCGGCCGTTGGACGGCGCGGCCTCGATCGTGACCGGGGCCGGCCGCGCCCCGGTGATGACCGGCGCATCGTTCGTTCCCGTGATCGTCACGTCGACGGTGAGCGGGCGGCTCGTCCCCCCGTCCCCGCCGGCCCGGTCCGTGACGAGGACCGCGTAGGTGGCGGTCAGGCTCTCGCCCTTCGCCAGGAAGGCCACGTCCTCGGCCGGCAGGCTGAAGGTCAGGACGGCCTTGCCGTCCGCCCCGGCGGCGGGCTCCGTCAGCGCGCTCTGGGCGAGCGCCCGCTCCAGCGCGGCCGTGACGGTGGCGGTCACGTCCGCCGGCAACGTGCCGCGCGCGGGGGCGGAGCCGCTCGTCCCCTCCGCGGCGGCCGTGTGCCACTCGACCGAGTCGACCTTCAGTGAGGCGCTCGCCGCGTGGGTGTCCCCGCGGTCCGGGTCCGAGAAGGCCACGGTGACGGTCTGCTTGAGCAGGTCGCTCGACGTGCCGCCGCCGGGGGAGGTCGCCTCCGGCTGCGCGACGGCCGCGGCCGCTGGGCGGACATCGCCGGCGGCCGCCGCGTCGGGCTGCGCCACCGAAGCGTCGATGTGGACGCGGCCCGACGCGTTGCCGGCCGAGGCCTCCTCGATCTCCGGCCTGTCGTTGAGGCCCGTCACCGTCACGGTGAGGGTGCCCTGCGCGGTGGCGCCGTCACGGCCCGCCACCCGGTAGGTGAACACGTCGGTGTCCTGCTGGCCCTCGGCGAGGGGCGCGGCGTTGTTGGCCGCGTAGCTGTAGGTGCCGTCCGCCCGCAGGGTCAGGTCGCCGTAGCGGCCCGTCAGGACGGTACCCCCTTGCGTCACGGGCGCCTCGGCGTGGCCGGCCGCCTGAGCGCCGGTGATGCGGGCCCCCTCGGTCGTTTGCGTGGTGCCGGGGGCCAGGACGCCGCTGCCGTCGCCGGTCTGCGCCGCCACGCCGCCCTGGGCCACCGCGGCCGTCTGGGGCGCGAGGCGCAGGTCGCCGGTCGTGGTTCCGCCGCCCCCTCCCCCGCCGCCGCCGCCGTTCCCCGACGGCTCGGTGGTCGGCTGCGTCGTCGGGCCCGTGGTGGGGTTGGTCGTCGGGTTCTGGGTCGGCTCGGTGGCGGGGTTCTGGGTGTTGGGCTGCGTGGTCGGCCCGGTGGTCGGATTCGTCGTCGGGTTGGTGGTCGGCCCGGTGGTCGGCGTGGTCTCGGTCGGCCCGGTGGTGGGCTGCGTGGTCGTCGGCCCCGTGGCGGGGTTGGTCGTCGGGTTCGGGTTGGTGGCGGGCCCCGTCGCGGGGCCGGTCGCCGGAACCTGGCCGCCGGCCCGCGGCGGCTCGGCGCCGTGGCTCGGCTGCGGCTCGGTCGGGGGCGGCGTCACGAGGGGGTTGCCGGGCCCGAGGCCGGGCGGCTGGGGGCCGGGCTGTGGACCCGGCTGCTGCGCGGGGCCCTCCCCGGGCTGCGGGCCGGGCTGCGGCTGGATCAGGTTCGGGGGCGTGCTGGAGCCGCCGCCCCCGCCCGTCGAGGGCCCCTGGTAGACCGGCAGGCGCGGCGCCTCCTGCTGCGTCCGGAAGATCGACTGGACGAAGCCCTGCTCCACCTGAATGTCGAAGGGCGTCTTGGCGACCTGCTCGAAGGTGACGTCCGAGGGGCCGTTCGGCCGCACGATGTGGGCGAGCCCGGGATCGGAGACGGTGAAGAGCAGCTTCGTCGGGTCGGCGCGGTCGAAGACGTCGTAGCGCCCCGTCGTGCCGTCCGGCTCCGTCATCACCGAGAAGCGGGTGGTGCCGTCGTTCGCGTCGATCTGGACGTGCACGGCGGTGCCGCGGATCCCCATGGTGGCGACCGGCGTGCCGACCTTCATGTCGCCGGTCTTGGCGACCTTGCCGGCCACGAACGTGATGGTGCCCTGGACGAGGCTGAACAGCGAGGCATTCGCGCCGCCCTCGGCCTGGTAGACCATGTCGTTCAGCATCATCCGCGCGTTGGCGGAGAGGTTGAAGACCGTGCCGTCCAGGAAGGCGACGGCCAGGGAGGAGGCGCCCTCCGTCTGCACCATGTCGCTCTTGTAGACGAGGTCGCCGACGTGGAGCGTCACCGCCGTGCCGTTGCGGATCACGGTGGCGCTGCCGGTGAGCTTCTGCACCCGCCCGATCGCCGCGGAGGCGTCGCTCGCCCCGCCCGCGCCGGCCTGCGCCACGGCGATGCCGCCGGGCGCCAGGCTGAGGCCGGCCACGACCGCGTCCGGCAGGCTCGCGCCGTTGGGGGCGACGAGGGCCGGGCGCTTCTCGACGGAGAAGTAGTCCCGCACGACGAGGCGGTGCCCCTCGTCGCTGAGGATGAGGTCGGACCCCACCCGGGCGTAGTGCCCCCGGAAGAGCAGGCCCGCATCGTCCACCGCAACGGTCGGGGCTGCGCCGGCCTCGACCTCGCGGACGCTCGCGAGGCCGAACGCCCCGCCCGTCGGCAGGGCATCGTGGGCGTCGAGCGTCCTCACGGCCGGCCCCCGGCGCCGTCACGCGCGGCCGCGGCGAAGTCGATCCGCGGCCCGCACAGGATGACGCACGGGCCGTCTGTGGACATCGCGGCCTCCCGCGCCCCGACGACTGATCTCAGCGGGCCACCTTCGCCGCACATCACCCGCTCACCCGCCCGCCTCTGACCGAACCCGGTCCTTCGGCGAGCTTCAACCGAGTTTTGCTCAGGGTTCAAGTGCCATCGCGCAACGATGCAAGGTTTTAGGTCAAACCCGCTGCGCCAGAAAGGCGATCCGACCTGCGATCTCCTTGGGACGAGCCGCAATTTTCAGTGTGCGACGAAGCTGAGCGCCAGCGGAACCAGTACAGCGGTCAGGAAGGCGTTGAGCCCCATGGCGATGCCCGCGAAGGTCCCGGCGACCTCGCTGACCTGGAAGGCCCGGGCGGTGCCGACGCCGTGCGCCGCGAGCCCGGTGGCGAAGCCGCGGGCGCGCATGTCGGTGATCCCCATCAGGTTCATGAGGGGCGTGACCAGGATGGCGCCGATGATGCCGGTGGTCATCACGAGGACCGCGGTGAGCGTCGGGTCCCCGCCGAGGGCCTCGGCGATGCCCATGGCGACGCCCGACGTGACGGACCGGGGCGCCAGGGACACGATCACGCCGTGGGGCACGCCGAGGAGCGCGGCGAGGCCGATGGTCGAGCCGAGGGCGGCCGCGCAGCCCGCGGCGAGCGCCGCCAGCATCGGCACCAGGGCCCGCATCACCGTGGCGCGGTGCTCGTAGAGGGGCATCGCCAGCACCACGGTGGCGGGCCCGAGCAGGAAGTGCACGAACTGCGCGCCCGCGAAGTAGGTGGCGTAGGGCGTCTCCGTCAGCGCCAGGATCGCGGCCGTGATGCAGGTCGCGATGAGCACCGGGTTCGCGGCCGGGTTGCGCCCGGTCGCCGCCGCGATGCGGTCGGCCACGAGGTAGGCGCAGAGGGTGACGGTGAGCCACAGGAGGGGCGTGCGCGAGAGGTAGACCCAGACCGCGAACTCGCCGCTCATGGGCCCTGCCGCGGGCGCATCAGGCGGGACACGGCGAGGAACACCAGCACCGTCACGACAAGGGTCGCGGCGGTGGAGACCACGAGGACGACGGCGAGCCGCGCGCCCTGCGCCCGCACCACGTCGAGGCGCCCGACGATGCCGACGCCGGCCGGCACGAACATCAGCGACAGGTTGGCGAGGAGCGCACGCGCGGTCGTCTCCAGCGTGCCGTCCGTGAGCGGGCCCGGCAGCAGGCGCGGCACCGCGGGCGGGCCGGAATCGCGCAGGACCAGGAAGCCGAGCATCAGGGCCATGCCGATCACCGGCCCCGGCACCGGCAAGCCGCTGCCCCGGGCGAGCACCTCGCCGAGGAGTTGCGCCAGCAGGATCAGGCCGAGGCTCGCGACCATCCGGAGCCTCTACGGGGCGGCGCCGTCGCGCGCCGCGAGGCCGTCGCGGCGGGCCGCGGCGATCCCGGCCTCGTCGAGGCCGAGCAGCGCGCCGAGGCGCCAGACCAGGGCCTCCTCGAACTCGTCGACGGTGCCGTCCGCGGCCGCCACCGACCAGGCCATGGCGAGGAGCCGCGCGCGCTCGCCCTCGCCGGTCTCGCGGCCGATCATCTCGACCAGCATGGCCACGTCGCGGGTCTCCGCATCCATGGCGGCGGCCCGCGCGATCAGCGCGTCGGCCGCCTCCGGCCCGTCCGCGTAGCGGCCCTGCACGAGGCGGGCGAGGCGGGCCGACTCGGCCGGCGCCAGCACCCCGTCGACGCGGGCGACGTGGACGAGGAGCGCGGTGGCGGCGAGGTGCTCCTCGTCGATCACCGCGCCGTCCGGCGCGGCGACCCCGAAGGCCTCGGCGGCGTAGGCCCGCAGGCGGGCGATGAGGGACATGCGGGGCCTCGCGGACGACCCGCGCGGCTGCGCGGGACCCAACCCTTCCGCCCCGCACCCCGACCGTCAAGGTTGCGCGACGCCCCCGCCGCGCGATGCCGCCCGGCCGTGGCACGCCTGCATCGGACAGGGGTCGCGACGGTGAAGGGCCGGGGCCCTGCCCGAGGGTCGCGACCTTGCAAAGCGCCGCCCGGCCGGATAAGAGCCTGCCCCAACGATCCACCGCGACCGACGGCCGCCGGATCCTGCCGCAATAGCTCAGCTGGTAGAGCACCTCATTCGTAATGAGGGGGTCGGGGGTTCGAATCCCTCTTGCGGCACCACTTCGCTTCCCCCGACATCGCAGGACGGGCCCGGCGCGATCCTTTGCCGACTCTGCCTATCGCGTGAGCAGTCGCGCGGCGTAACCTGTGGTTCGCCGCCGTGATGCCACGATCCGGTGAGGTTTCGTCAATCTCGGGCCACTTTAGGCGATCAGTGAGCCGGTCGCGGCGCAGCTCGACTGCCGGAGGCGCCGCCGGGCCGGGCTCGTCGCGTTCCGCGTCGCCCGCGCCGGGCATTGGCGGCAGCACCAGGATTCCCGACGTGAGCTTCACCGTCAGCGCCCGCGCGTCCCTGCGCCGGTTGACCTATCAGCACGGCTCCCTCCTGAGCGCGCTGGACCAGGGCATGACCCTCAGCGCCGCGGGAATGGCGGATGTGCGGATCACCGACCGCGCCGGCCGGGCCTTCACCCCGGCGGCCCTCTACCAGACCCTGTTCGCGGCCGAGGCGAGCATCCCCCGCGCGCCGCGGGCGCTCGCCGCCTGAGCGGCGCCCGCCGCCGGCCTATGGGCCGGCGTGGTCGGCCGAGCCGGCCTATGGGCCGGCATGATCCGCGATGTAGCGCCCGAGGGCGCTGGCGGCGTTGAGCATGTGGGCCCGCATCCGGCGGGCCGCGGCCTCGCCGTCGCCCTCCGCGATGGCCGCGAGGATCTCGCCGTGCTCGGCTCGCGAGCGGCGGATGCGCTCGCCCTGCCGGAGCTGCGTGCGGCGGAAGGCCGAGAGGCGGGACCGCAGCGCCAGCGCCTGCTCGGCCATGAAGCCGTTGTGCGTGCCCGCGTAGAGCGCCTCGTGGAAAGCGCGGTTGAGCCCGTCATAGGCGTCGTAGTCGGCCGCCTCGACCATCGGGCCGGAGCTCTCGTGCAGGGCCATCAGGCCGCTCAGCTCCAGCGGGGTCATCCGGTAGGCGGCCAGCCGCACGCACAAAGCCTCGAACTCGGCGGTCGTCTCGAACATGTCCATGATCCGCTCGGGCGTCATGCGCGTGACGACCATGCCGCGGCGGGGGCGGGCCTCGACGAGGCCGTTGAAGGCGAGCTGGCGCAGCGCCTCCCGCACAGGGGTTCGCGAGGCGCCGAAGCGGTCGGCGAGGTCCTGCTCGTCGAGGGCGGTGCCGGCCGCGAGCGTCCCGGCGGCGATCTCGTCGGTCAGCGCGTTGCGGATCTGGTCCGAGAGGAGGCTGCGGCCCTCGGCGAGTTGCACGTCCATCGGAGCCCCTGGTTCCCGCTCGACCGTCCGAAGGGCAACGTGCGTGCCCGGGCCCTTCATCCCACCATGGCCCGCACGATCAGGAAGAACAGCGACGGGCCGACGAGGCAGCCGATTCCGGTGTGGAAGGTCGCCGTCAGCGCGCCGTAGGGCACGAGCTTCGGGTCCGTCGCGGCCAGGCCCCCGGCGACGCCGCTCACCGTGCCCATCAGGCCCCCGAAGGCCATGGCGGAGCGCGGGTTGTCGAGGCCGATGAGCCGGGCGACGAGGGGCGTGCCGACCATCACGATCACCGCCTTGGTGACGCCCGTGGCGATCGAGAGCGCCATCACGGTGGAATCCGCCCCCAGCGCCGCTCCGGTGACCGGCCCGACGATGTAGGTGACCGCCCCGGCCCCGATCGTCGTGATCGAGACCGCGTCGTGGTAGCCGAAGGCCACCGCCGTCAGGCCGCCGACCACGAAGGGCAGCACCGTGCCGAGGGCGAGGGCCACGACGCCGAGGAGGCCCGCGCGGCGCGCCTCCACCACGTCGACCTCGAAGGCGGTGGCGACGATGGCGAAGTCGCGCAGCATCGCGCCGCCCATCAGGCCGATGCCGCCGAGCGCCGGGATGTCGGCGAGGCCCTTGGTGCCCCCCGTGATGCGGCCGCCCACGTAGGCCAGCACGAGGCCCAGCACGATGGCGATGGCCGAGCCGTGGACCCGCCCGCCCGTGAGGCGGCGGGCGACGAGGTTCGAGACGAGCATGAGGGCGCCCACCACCGCGAAGGCGGCGACGAGGCTCTGCTCGACGAAGACGTGCTCGATCATGTGCAGCATGGCGCTCGACCCCCTCCCTCAGCCCTCGCGCGGCCGAGCCGCGTCGCCCTCGATCACCGCGCCGCCCGCCTCCACCGACGCGCTGCCCGGATCCCGCCGGCCGATCCGGCCGAGGACCGCGACCGCCGCGAAGCAGACCAGGACGGAGACGACCGCGGCGATGACCACGATGGGCCCGCCGCTCAGGGCCGCCACCACGTTCTGCTGGGCCGCCATCGCGACGACGATGGGGATGTACATGCCGGCCCAGAACTCGACCCCGAGGCGCAGGCCCTTCCCCAGCCGGTCCTGCCGCACGAGCCAGACGCGGATCGCGATGAGCAGGATCATGGCGATGCCGACGCCGCCGACGTTGGCCTTCACGCCCAGGGCGACGCCGAGGAGGTCGCCCAGGAACACGCCGACGAGGGTGCAGGCCGCCAGCAGCGCGACGCCGAAGACGATCATGGCCGCGCCCTCCCGCGGAGGGGCCAGGGATATGCGAGGCGCATCGGGCGTTTCCTTGGGTATCCGGTCACGGGCCGGTGATTGCCTTCAGTATACAGAGTATTGACTGACTAGCAATTCGGGATACAAGGATGTGATCGATCGGCGGCTTCGCATAATGAAGCCGGCCGAGACCCAGGGCCCCGCATACGCACGGGCCGGGAGGACCGGATGGCGGACTGGCGCAGGGAGCGGGCGGCGCGCGACGCGCGGATCGAGGCGGGCCGGGCGCTCGCCGACGGCAAGGTGGTGCCGGCCGCCCGCGCCGTCGATCTCCTGGAGGCGGTGCTGCGCCCCGGCGACCGCGTCTGCCTCGAAGGCGACAACCAGAAGCAGGCCGACACGCTGGCCCGGGCACTCAGCCAGTGCGATCCGGACCGCGTCCACGACCTGCACATGGTGCAGTCCGGCATCGTGCTGCCCGAGCACCTCGACATCTTCGAGCAGGGCATCGCGAAGCGGCTCGACTACTCGTATTCGGGCCCGCAGGGCGCGCGCATCGCCCGGATGCTCTACGGCGGCCAGATCCAGCTCGGGGCGGTGCACACCTACCTGGAGCTGTTCGCCCGCTACTTCGTGGACCTGACGCCGAACGTGGCGCTGATCGCGGGGGTCTCGGCGGACCGGGAGGGCAACCTCTACACGGGCCCCAACACCGAGGACACGCCGACGGTCGTGGAGGCCACCGCCTTCAAGAACGGCGTGGTGGTGGCGCAGGTGAACGAGGTGGTCGAGCGCGTGCCCCGCGTCGACATCCCGGGCGACCGCATCGACTTCGTGGTCGCGGCCGACAGGCCGTTCTACGTGGAGCCCCTGTTCACCCGCGACCCCGCGGCGGTGACGGAGACGCAGATCCTGATGGCCATGATGGCCATCAAGGGCATCTACGCCGAGTACGGCATCCGGCGCCTGAACCACGGCATCGGCTTCGGCACGGCGGCGATCGAGCTGATCCTGCCGACCTACGCGGAGCGTCTCGGGCTTCGCGGGACGATCGCCACCCACTGGGCGCTCAACCCGCACCCGACCCTGATCCCGGCGATCGAGTCCGGCTTCGTGAAACAGGTCCACTGCTTCGGCTCGGAAGTGGGCATGGACCGCTACATCCGCGAGCGGCCGGACATCTTCTTCACGGGCGCCGACGGCAGCCTGCGCTCGAACCGCGCGTTCTGCCAGACGGCGGGCCTCTACGCCTGCGACCTGTTCATCGGCTCGACGCTGCAGATCGACCTGTCGGGGCACTCCTCCACGGTCACGCAGGGCCGCGTCGCGGGCTTCGGCGGCGCGCCGAACATGGGCTCGGACCCGCACGGGCGGCGCCACCCCTCCGACACCTGGATGAAGGCGGGGCACGAGGCGCTGGAGGCTGGGGACCCGATGCTGATGCGCGGGCGCAAGCTCGTGGTGCAGCTCGTCGAGACCTTCGGCGACAAGCTGGTGCCGACCTTCGTGGAGCGTCTCGACGCGCTGGAGCTCGCCCGCAGGATCGGGCTCGAGCTCGCCCCCGTGATGGTCTACGCCGACGACGTCACCCACATCGTCACCGAGGAGGGCATCGCCAACCTGCTGCTCTGCCGGACGGCCGACGAGCGCGAGCAGGCGATCCGGGGGGTCGCGGGCTACACCGAGGTCGGCCGGGGGCGCGACCGCGCCATGGTCGAGCGGCTGCGCGCGCGGGGCATCATCCGCCGCCCGGAGGATCTCGGGATCGAGCCCCTCGACGCCGACCGGTCGCTCCTCGCGGCGAAGTCGATCAAGGACCTCGTGCACTGGTCGGGCGGCCTCTACGACCCGCCCGCGAAGTTCCGGAACTGGTGAGGCCACGCATGGAGACGTACACCTTCCGCCACGCCACGGCCGCGCCCCTGAAAGGCGGCAAGTCCCAGGCGATCACCGGCGTCGTGGCCTCCGGCAACCTCGAGGTGCTCCTGGAGCGCGTGCTGCCCCCCGACACCTGCACGGTGGAGATCGCCACGCCGATCAACGGCTACGGCGACGTCTGGGAGGCGGTGGTGGCCGACTTCGTGGGCCGCGCCCAGCCCGGCGGCCTGCGCATCAGCATCAACGACGGCGGCGCCCGCCCCGACACCGTCGCACTGCGCCTGCTCCAGGGCGCCAGGCTGATGGAGAGCTGAGGATGAGCGCCCCCCAGGCCGAGGCCATGAGCTGGTACGAGGCGAGCGCCCGCGCCCGCCTCGACGCGCTGCTCGACCCCGGCAGCTTCGCCGAGTTCCTCGGGCCGCAGGAGCGGGCGATGAGCCCGCACCTGCCGCTGTTCGACCTGCCGCGGGCCTTCGACGACGGCATCGTCGTCGGGAGGGGAAGCCTCGACGGGCAGCCGGTCCTCGCCGCCGCCCAGGAGGGCCGCTTCATGGGGGGCGCCTTCGGCGAGGTGCACGGGGCGAAGCTCGTCGGGCTCCTGCGCGCGGCCCTGAAGGTGCGGCCCGCCACCGTGCTGATCCTGTTCGACACCGGCGGCGTGCGCCTGCAGGAGGCGAATGCGGGCGAGACCGCCATCGCGGAGGTGATGCGGGCGATCTGCGACTGCCGCGCCGCCGGGGTGCCGGTGGTCGGCCTCGTCGGCGGCCGGGCCGGCGCCTACGGCGGCGGCGGCCTCATCGCCGGCACCTGCTCGGGCCTCGCGGTCTCGGAGGGCGGGCGCATCTCGGTCTCGGGCCCGGAGGTGATCGAGACCAACAAGGGCGTCGAGGAATTCGATTCCCGCGACCGGGCGCTCGTCTGGCGCACCATGGGGGGCAAGCACCGCCGTCTCCTCGGGGGCGCCGACGCCTACGCGGACGACACCCCGGCCGCCTTCCGGGCGGCAGCCCTGGAGCTGATCGCCGCCGCGCCCGCCTTCGACCTCGCGACGCTCGAAGCCGAGCAGGCGCGGCTGGAGGAGCGCCTCGCCCGCTTCGGCGATTGCCGCGACGGAACCGAGATCTGGGGTCGCCTCGGCGTCAACGATCCGGACGCTGTGCCGTCCCTGACCACGGAGGCGTTCGAGAGCCTCCTTGCCGGCCTCGGAGGCTTGAGCCATGGCGCACGCTAGCGTCGACATCGAGGCGCTGCTCGGCCGCCTCTTCCCGGACGGGCACGCCGTGACGGTGGCGGACGGGCTCGTGGTGGGGCACGCGCCGCTGGGTGAGGCGCGCGTCGCGGTGATCGGGGTCGCGGGCAACACCGCCCTCGGGGTCGACGGAGCCTGCCGCCTCGCGCGGGCCGTGCTCGCGGTGATCCGGGCGGGCGGCGCGACGCCGATCCTGGTGCTCGTCGATTCCGACAGCCAGCGCATGAGCCGGCGGGACGAGCTCCTCGGCCTCAACGAGTACCTCGCCCACCTCGCCAAGGCCCTGCGGCTCGCCGATGCGAGCGGCCACCCGACCCTCGGGCTGATCTACGGCCACTCGGCGGCCGGCGCCTTCATCGCGACGGCGCTCGCGACGCGGATCCTCGTCGGTCTGCCGGGCGCCAACCCGAGCGTGATGGACCTGCCCTCCGTCGCCCGCGTCACCAAGCTGCCCCTCGAGACGCTGGAGGCCATGGCGAAGGACACGCCGGTCTTCGCGCCGGGCCTCGACAACATGGTGCAGACCGGCGCCGTGCAGGCGGTGTTGGACCCCGGGCAGCCGCTGCCGGGGCAGATCCTCACGCTGCTCGCCGACCTGCCGGAGGCGGACGCGCGGGACGCCGCCGGCCGGGCGCGGGGCGGCCGCCCGGTCGCGCAGGACATCGCCGAGCGGGTGGCGCGTGCCGCCGGCGCCTGAGGCGCCGGACCGCCACGACCTCCTGACGGTCGAGCCCGGCGCATGGGCCGCGGCGCTCGCCGCGCGCCCCGACCTCGCCGGCGTGCCCCACCTCCCCGACTGGGCAGCGCGCGGCTGGCCGGTGATCGTGCGGCGCCGCCATCCCGGCGAGGCGGCGGATCACCTGCCGATCGGCCTGCCGCTGCCGCCGGCCCTCGGCAAGCGCCGCATCGGCCTCGCCCTGCCGTCGAATGCCGCGACGGCCCGCCCGCCGCTCGCCCTCGCGGAGGCGCGGGCTGCCGCCCCCGCGACTTGGCACGACACGATCGACGCCCTCGTGGGCCTCGGGCGCGCGCACGGCGCCGAGCCCGCGGTCTTCGGCGGCCTGCTCTGGCAGGCGGCGACCGGGCTTTCCTACCTCGCCGAGACCTCGGACCTCGACCTCCTCTGGTGCTGGGACGGACCCGTGCCGCGCGCCTTCCTGGACGCGCTGGCGGCCCAGGACGCCGCGGCCCCGATGCGCCTCGACGGCGAGGTGCTCCTGCCCGACGGCAGCGGCATCAACTGGCGGGAGCTGCACGGGGCCGCCCCCGGCGACACGGTGCTGGCGAAGCGCCTCGACCGGCTGGACCTCGTGGCGGTGGAGCGGGTGCGGGCCGGCTGAGATCCGCCTCGGCGACCGCCCCTCTCCCCTGCCGGGGAGGGCGACCCGCGCCGGGACCCACGGGGACGGATGCCCGGTGGAACGGCCCCCTCGTGCGACGAGCCTACTCGGCCGCCGCCCGCGGCAGGCGCACCACCCGGCCATCGTTCGCCGCGTGGCCGGGATCCTCGAAGCCGGGATCGTCCAGCGGGTCGTCCCGCTCGCCGACGAAGCGTCCGAACAGGCGGGCGGTGAGGCGGGAGAGGTCGTCCATCAGCACGAAGAAGGCCGGCACGAAGACGAGCGAGAGGCCGGTCGAGACGATGAGGCCGCCGATCACCGCGATGGCCATGGGCGCGCGGAACTCGCCGCCGATGCCGAGCGCCATGGCGGAGGGCACCATGCCGGCGGCCATGGCGATCGTCGTCATCACGATCGGCCGCGCGCGCTTGCGCCCGGCGTCGATGATCGCGGTGGCACGGTCGACGCCGCGGGCCATCTCCTCCACCGCGAAGTCGACCAGCATGATCGCGTTCTTGGTCACCACGCCCATCAGCATCAGGATGCCGATGACGACCGGCATCGAGATCGGCTTGTGCAGGATCAGCAGCCCGAGGATCGCGCCACCGATGGAGAGCGGCAGCGAGAACAGGATGGTGACGGGCTGGAAAAAGCTGCCGAACAGCAGGATCAGCACGCCGAACACCATCATGATGCCGGCGCCCATGGCCATCGCGAAGCCGCCGAAGACCTCGCCCATGACCTCGGCGTCGCCGGTCTGGCTGATGGTCACGCCCGGCGGCAGGTTCCGAGCGGCCGGAAGCTCCATCACGCTCTGGATCAGGGAGCCGAGCGCGTCGGAGCCCTGCATGTCGGCCTCGATGGCGACGCGCACGGCGCGGTCGTAGCGGTCGATTGCGGTGGGGCCCTGGCCGAGGCTGATCTCGGCCACCGTGGAGAGCGGCACCGCGGCGCCGCCCTTCACGGGCACCTTGAGGGAGGCGAGGGCCGCGAGGTCGCCGCGCAGCCGCTCGGGGAGCTGCACGCGGATCGGGACCTGCCGGTCCTTCGCGTTGAACTTGGCTAGGTTGGCGCCGATGTCGCCGATGGTGCCGACCCTCACGGTCTCGGCGATCAGGTCCGTCGAGACGCCGAGGTCGGCCGCCACACCGGGCCTCGGCCGGATGCGGATCTCGGTGCGGTCGAGGGGCGCCGTCGAGATGACGTTGACGAGGTGGGGCACCCCCGCGGCCTCGCGCTGGAGGCGAGCGGCGACGTCGGCCACCACCGCCTTGTCGGGGCCCGCGATGATGAGGGCGAGGTCGCGTTGGCCGCCCTCGCGCAGGGCCCAGAAGCGGATGTCCGGCTCCTCGCGCAGGATCTCGCCCACCGCGACGTCGATCTCCTTCTGGGTCCGGTGGCGCTCGTTCTTCGGGGTCAGGTTGATGGTGAGGCTCGCGAGCCGCACCTCCTTCTTGCCCGGCAGTTGGCGGCCGCCGTCCACGAAGACGCTGCGCACCTCGGGCAGCGCGCGGATCCGATCCACGAGCTTGTCGGCGACCCGCGTCGTCTCGGCGAGGCGGGCGCCCGGCGGCAGCTCCACCACGAACAGCGTGCGGGCCGCGTCCTCCGCCGGCAGGAAGCCCGCCGGCAGCAGGCCCGTCGAGGCGATGGAGGCCGCGAAGCACCCGAGACCGGCGATCAGCGTCAGGTACTTGTGCCGCACCGACCAGGCGACGAGGCGCGTGTAGCCGCGCATCACGGGACCCTCGCGGGTCTCGTCGGGCCCGTGGTCGCGCAGGAAGTAGGCGGCCAGCAGCGGCGTGATCAGGCGGGCCACGAGCAGCGACATGAACACGGCCGCCGCGATGGTGAGGCCGAACTGCTTGAAGTACTGGCCCGCGATGCCGCCCATGAAGGAGACGGGCGCGAAGATCGCGATGATGGTCGCCGTGATGGCGATGACCGCGAGCCCGATCTCGTCGGCGGCTTCGAGCGCGGCGCGGTAGGGCGACTTCCCCATCCGCATGTGGCGCACGATGTTCTCGATCTCCACGATGGCGTCGTCCACCAGGATGCCGGTCACCAGCGTGATGGCGAGGAGGCTCACGGCGTTGAGCGAGAAGCCGAGCGCGCTCATCACCCAGAAGGTCGGCAGCACCGAGAGCGGCAGGGCGACGGCCGCGATCAGGGTCGCGCGCCAGTCGCGCAGGAACAGCAGCACCACGACGACGGCGAGCACCGCGCCCTCGATGAGGCCCATCATGGCCGAGTGGTAGTTGCCGACGGTGTTCGTCACCGAGGTGTCGATCAGATCGAAGCGCACGCCCGGATTGCTCCGGGCGAGGTCCGCGATCTTGGCGGCGACGCCGGTGGAGACCTCCGCGTCGCTCGCCCCGGTCGCCCGCGAGATCGCGAAGGCGACCACCGGCTCGCCGTTGAAGCGCGCGAAGGTGCGTGGCTCCTCGGCGCCGTCGACCAGGGTGGCGAGCTCGTCGAGGCGGACCTTGCGGTTGCCCGGCACCACGATCGAGGTGGCGGCGAGCGTTTCGAGGCTCGCCGAGGCCGCGAGCGCGCGGATCGACTGCTCCTGGCCGCCGACCTCGCCGCGCCCGCCCGCCATGTCGGCGGAGGTGAGCCGCAGCTGCCGGTTGACGTCCGCCGCCGTGATGCCGAGGGCGAGGAGCCGGTCAGGCTTGAGGGTGACCCGCACCTCGCGGGCGACGCCGCCGAGGCGCTCGACACCGCCGACGCCGCGCACGCCCTGGATCTGGCGCGCCACCACGTCGTCCACCAACCAGGACAGGTCCTCGGGCGTCATCGCCGGCGCGGAGGCGCCGTAGATCATGATCGGCAGGCCCGCGATCTCGACGCGGCTGATGATCGGCTCCTCGATCGTCCGCGGCAGGTTCATGCGGATCTTCGAGATCGCGTCCTTCACGTCGTTGACGGCGCGGTCCTGGTTCACCTCCAGGCGGAACTCGATCGTCGTGGTCGAGCTGCCCTCGGTGATGGTCGAGAGGATGTGCTTGACCCCCTTCACGCCTGCTACGGAATCCTCGACCCACTTCGTCACCTGGGTCTGCAGCTCGGCCGGCGCGGCACCGGACTGGGTGATCGTCACCGAGACGATCGGGATGTCGATGTTGGGAAAGCGGGTGATCGGCAGGCTGCGGAAGCTGACGAGGCCGAGCACCACCAGCACGAGGAACAGCACGATCGAGGGCAGCGGCTTGCGGATCGCCCAGGCGGAGACGTTGAGGCGCATCACTCGTCTCCTCAGCGCGCCTCGGCCAGGGGCGCGAGGCCCTCCGGCGCCACCGCGCGGACCCGGTCGCCGTCCCGCAGGAAGCTGCCGGCGCGCAGCACCACCGTCTCCCCATCCGCCACGCCGCGGCGGATCTCCGTGACGCCGCCGGCCGAGAGCCCCGTCTCGACGCGGCGGGCCTCGACGCGGCCGTCCTTCACGACGAGAAGGCTCGCGCCGCCATCGGCCCCGAACAGCAGGGTCGAGACCGGGACCGTGACGCCCCTGCGGCGGGCGAGCTCGACGGTGCCGCGCGCGAAGGCGCCGATGCGCAGGCTCGCATCCTCGGTGAGCGCGACCCGGACCTTGCCGAGGCGGGTAGCCCGGTCGACCTCCGGATAGACCCGGCGGACCCGGCCCGCGAGCCGGCGCCCGTCGTCCAGCTCGAGCTCGGCCGGGGCGCCGACCGTCAGGCGCGGCAGGGAGGTCTCGGGGACCTCGCCCTCCAGCTCGATCTCGCCGCGGGCGATCAGGCGGAACAGCGGCTCGCCGACCGCCGTCGCGGTGGCGCCGACGCGGGCGGTGCGGCGGTTGACAATGCCGGCCTCCGGCGCGCGGATCTCGGCGCGGGCGCGCCGCAGGGCGATCTCGGCGGCCTGCGCCCGGGCGGTAGCGAGGTCGGCCTCCGCCGACTGGAGGCCGCCGCGGGCGGCGGCCTGCTTGCCCTCGGCCCCGAGGGCGGTCGCGACCCGCTGCTCCAGGGTCACGGCGGTGGCGTTGCCGGTGCGCACCAGGGACTGGGCGCGCTCCAGCGCCTGCCGGGCCTCCACCTGCGCGGCATCCGCCTGGACGATCTGGCTGCGGGCCTGGACGATCGCGGCCTCGGCGCGGGCGATCGCGGCGGCGTTGGCCGCCTCCTGGGTCTCGATCATCTCCCGCGAGAGCCTGGCGAGGACCTGACCTTTCGCGACCCGGTCGCCCTCCTCCACCAGGAGGTCGGTGATGCGGTAGCCCTCGATCTCGGGGGAGACCAGGATCTCGTCGCGGGGCACCAGCGTGCCGGTGACGACCGCGCGCTCCACGACCTCGCGCACCCGCGCGGGCACCGCCGTGACGGCGGGCGCCAGGACCCCGGCATCGGGCACGGCGGCCTGCTCCAGGGCGCGCGCGGGCGACGCGGCGAGGAGCGGGAGCAGGACGAGAAGGCAGCGAAGGCGGGCCATGGCACCGAAGGAGGTTGTAAGGCGGGGCGCGGCCTCGCGACGGCGCGGGACTGCTTTCAGGGGGCAGGCCGGCGAATTCATGGCGCTCCCGTCCGGTGCCCCAGGCCCCACGGCAAAGCCTGCCCGACCCTGCAACCACGGTGCAGGGGAAGCGTTATTCAATCGTTAACCATCGTCAATTGGGGCGGGGCGGCCGAAGGACGGTACGATGAGCATCTTTCAGGTTCGACAGAAGACCAGCGGCGCTATTTTGTGGACGGGCGCGGCCGATGACAAGACCACGGCGCTCGACGCCATGGCGCGCGAGGCCGGCTACCGGGACTTCGCGGCCCTGCCGGCCGCCATCCGGGACGCCGGCATGGAGCTGTCGAAGCTCGACCTGATCTCCTGAGGATTTCGGGGCCGCCCGGCGCGCGGCGCGAGGCCCCAACGGAAGAGCCCCGCACGCCCTTTCGGGCTTGCGGGGCTTAAGTGCATTGGAACGAACTAGGGGGGTAGTTCGAGGTCCAAACTGCGTGATTCGCGGGAATCCGGGCAGTCAGGAAAAACCTGACATCCGGCCCGGCGCCGCCCCCTGCGACGCCGGGCCTGCGCCCCTACTGCGCGGGGACCGGGGTGAGGACCGCCGGCGGCTTGGTGTAGGCGGCGCGCATCGGCTTGAGGACGAAGATCGCCATCAGCGCCGCGATGATGTTGAGGGCCGCCGCCGCCAGGAACACCGCGTGCCAGTTGCCCGTCATCGTGGTCAGGATGCTGGTGTAGGGCACGATCAGGGCCGCGGTGCCCTTGGCGGTGTAGAGGAGCCCGGCATTCGTCGCCGCGTACTTCGACCCGAAGGTGTCGCCGCAGGTCGCGGGGAACAGCGAGTAGATCTCACCCCAGGCGAAGAACACGAGGCCGGTGAGCAGCACGAAGGCGATCGGGTCCTGCCCGAACACGCTGAGCGCGTAGATGCCGAGCCCCTCGATGCCGAAGGACAGGAACATCGTGTTCTCGCGGCCGATATGGTCCGAGACCCAGCCGAAGAACGGCCGCGTGACGCCGTTGAGCACCCGGTCGAGCGTCGCCGCGAAGGTGAGCGCCGGCAGGGTGATGCCGAGCAGCGAGACCGGCACGTCCGCGATCTTGAAGTCCTTGGCGATGGGGCCGAGCTGGGCGGTCGCCATCAGGCCGCCGGCCGCCATCATCACGAACATCGCGTACATCACCCAGAAGATCGGCGTGCGCACCATCTCGCCGGGCGTGTAGTCGCGCCGGCTCTGGCTGACGCGGGCGACCTCCGGCACGTCGCCCTTGCGCGGCGAGACCAGGAACAGGGCGATCAGCATCACCACGAGGCCCTGGCCGATGCCGAACCAGAAGAAGGCCGCCTCGTAGCCCTGCGACTTGATCATCGCCTGGATCGGCACGACGGTGAGGGCCGAGCCCGCTCCGAAGCCCATGGCGGTGAGGCCGGCGGCGAGCCCGCGGCGATCGGGGAACCACTTCAGCGAGTTGCCCACGCAGGTGCCGTAGACGGCGCCCGCCCCGGTGCCGCCGATCGCGGCGGCGACGTAGAGCATGGTGAGCGAGGTCGCGTAGGAGTTCATCACCCAGGCGATCGCGCAGAGCGCGCCGCCGAACAGCGTGACGATGCGCGGGCCGTACTTGTCGACGAACCAGCCCTCGACGGGCACCAGCCAGGTCTCGGTGACGACGAAGAGCGTGAAGGCGACCTGAATCGCGGCGCGGTCCCAGCCGTGCCGCTCCTGCATCGGATTGACGAAGAAGGTCCATCCGTACTGCATGTTGGCGATCATGCACATGCAGACAATGCCGAATACGAGCTGCAGCCAGCGGCTGCCCCGTACCCCATCCCGGGTTTCAGACATGAGCGTTTCTCCTGATCTTTGTTCCTTGGAAAGGACGCCGCTTCTTCGTCGGCTGCGGCTCCGTTCTACGCGACCCGCGGGCTCGAACCTTCCGGGGTTCGAGCGGCGACTGCATAAGGTCGACGGTATACCAGTGACGATTTTTTGCCGACCGGGGCCGCCCTGTCAATCGCCGAAGCACCAAAGTGCAGAATATTCGCGGCGCACCGCGGCTCCGGCCCTACGACAACCAGAGCGAGCAGGATCGCAAGGGTTTAATACGCGCGGTCGTCGGAGAACAACGCTGGTTGCACTGCAAAATATCTTCGCAATGCAATGTCGGCGTTGCCCGCACGTTGTCCCGCCAACGATTTGACATCGCTGGCGTGGCATACCAGATTGCCCGAAATGTAACGCGCCGGTCGCGAACGATGCCGGATGTCCCTCGGCGGGGCGAACGTGCGGCCGGGCGGCGCGCCGCCGGCGGCCGTCGCGAGGTGTGGGTGTGGGCATGACGAAGAGCGAGCAGTTCAGCATCAGGCCGATCGTCGCCAGTTCGAGCCTTCGCACCCTCGCCTACGAGGCGCTCAAGTCCGCCATCACCAACATGGACATCTACGGCCGCCCGGACGAGGTGCGGCTCGACGAGCGCAAGCTGTCCCTCGACCTCGGCGTCAGCCGCACGCCGGTGCGCGAGGCGCTGACCGTGCTGGAGCAGGAGGGCTTCGTGCGCTCCGAGGCGCGACGGGGCGTGTTCGTCATCAAGAAGACGAAGCAGGAGATCGTGGGCATGATCCACGCCTGGGCGGCGCTGGAGAGCATGGCCGCCCGCCTCGCCTGCGAGCGGGCGACGGATTCGCAGCTCCTGTCCCTGCGCGAGGCGTTCCCGGAATTCTACGAGGGCCGCCCGTCCGAGCACATCGACGAGTACTCGGACGCCAACATCCGCTTCCACCAGAAGATCATCTCGCTCGGGCAGTGCAGCGTCATCGAGGGGCTGTCCAGCAACCTGCTGATGCACGTCCGCGGCATCCGCAACACGGCTCTGCGCCAGGGCGACCGCTCGGAGAAGTCGATCAAGGAGCACGTGGCGATCATCAAGGCCCTCGAGGCCCGCGAGGCCGACCTCGCCGAGCGCCTCGTGCGCGAGCACGGCCTCGGCCTCGCGCTCCACGTCAACACCTACGGCGACTACCTCGACTGACGTCCCCCGCGTTCGTGGGCTCACGGCGCGCCGCGACCGCAGCACCCTGATCGATACCATCTCGACGGCCGACCCGTCCGCATCGCCTGATGCCGGCGCGTACCCATGCACGCGCGGCATGCCGGACGTGTGGTGTTTGGTATACCAACGTGCAGGGCAACATGCGATCTACCGCATCGCAACATCGCCCTGGAGCCGACCATGCTCAGCACCCTGCTCGCCCTCTTCGTCGCCCTCGCCAGCCTGCACGCCCTCTTCGTCGTGAAGCTCGCCGACCGCATGAGCGACGATGTCGGCGTCCCGACGGGATCCCGCACCTTCGGCGGGGACGAGCGTCACGCCCGCGCCGCCTGATCGGTCGGCAGCGCCGCCGCGCCCGCCGCGCCCGCCGCGGAGGCGTTCGCACTTTTTAACCCCTCGAAGCTTGTCCTCGCGCCCCGACGCCCGACCTTTCCGGGCGAGAGCGGTTCGCGAGGTTGGTCGATGAGCGGTGTGGGGACGGATCCGGGCGGTGCGTGGGACGCCGAGATCGCGCGAGCCTACGCGGCCGAGACCAAGCCGCCCCTCACACCCGAACTGGTGGACCGCGTCCGCCACGCGGTCGCCGACCTCGCTCTCGGCGACGGTGCGACCCTCGATGAACCGGCCATTGCCCGGGTGAACGAGGCGCTCGACGCCTTCGAGGTCTCGCTGGAGGCCGTCGCCGGCCCGCGCCTCGTCTCCGCCCAGGACCGCTCCGTGCGGATGGCCCATCGCTCCGAGGCGGGGCGCCCCCTCCGGTCCTTCGGCGGCCAATAGCCGCCGTGCCGCGTCGACCCAGGCCGACGCCTGCTACCCCCATATGCAGCGTTCGCAGGATGCAAGATCCTGCAAAGTCGTTCTCCGCCGTTGCGGCGTTTGCCGCACCGCGGCCGAACCTATGCACTGGCGAGCAGGAAAGCTCTGGCGCGGCAGATCGTTGATAAATCTTTTGCACTGCAAAAGGAAACTCTGCCTGTCCTGAAACGGACAGGCTTCGTGCCTTGTCGCGAGATACGAACAGGGTGCAGGTGGCCCCCTATTCTTGAGAACTTCTCCGACGTTCGGCCCCGTGCTATGGCCGCCCTGGAACGGACTGCGCCCGGATCTGCCCGTGACTTACCTTGGCAGCCCGGACGCCGCCCGCCCCAGCGTGAGATCCTCAGCCGGGCAGCGGTGCTACCTTCTTGTATTCTGTATGCCAGGATCTAGAGTAGCCGGATGAGCCAGCACGATATTTCCCGCGTCCAGCGCTTCGACCATCCCGGCCGAGGCCGCGAGCGGGCCCGGCCCGTGCCGAAGGGACGCCAGGTCGATCCGCAGGCCAAGGTCGAGATCGCGGATCTGCTCGGTGACACCCCGCGGCAGCGCGACCTGCTGATCGAGCACCTGCACCGGATCCAGGACAGCTACGGGCAGATCAGCGCCGCCCATCTCGGGGCGCTCGCGGACGAGATGGGCCTCGCCTTCGCTGAGGTCTTTGAGACCGCGACGTTCTACGCCCATTTCGACGTGGTGCGGGAGGGCGAGGAGGACGTCCCGGCCCTCACCGTCCGGGTCTGCGACAGCATCACCTGCGCGATGTTCGGCGCGGAGGCGCTCCTGTCCGACCTTCAGGCGGAGCTCGGGCCCGGCATCCGGGTCGTGCGCGCGCCCTGCATGGGCCTGTGCGACCACGCGCCGGTGGCCGAGGTCGGGCACAACTTCCTGCACCGCACCGACGTCGCGGCCGTGAAGGCCGCCGCCTCGGCCGGCGACAACCACCCGCATCTGCCGGACTACATCGACTACGACGCCTATCGGGCGGGCGGCGGCTACGCGACCCTGGAGCGCCTGCGCTCGGGGGCCCTCTCGGTGGACGACGTGCTCGCCGTGCTCGACGACGGCGGCCTGCGCGGCCTCGGGGGTGCGGGCTTCCCCACGGGGCGCAAGTGGCGCTCCGTCCGGGGCGAGCCCGGGCCCCGCCTGATGGCGGTGAACGGCGACGAGGGCGAGCCCGGCACGTTCAAGGACCAGCTCTACCTCAACAGCGACCCGCACCGCTTCCTCGAAGGCACGCTGATCGGCGCCCACGTGGTCGAGGCCGCCGACGTCTACCTCTACATCCGCGACGAGTACCCGATCGCCCGCGAGATCCTGGCCCGCGAGATCGCCAAGTTGCCCCCCGGCGGCCCGCGTCTCCACCTGCGGCGGGGGGCCGGCGCCTATATCTGCGGCGAGGAATCGTCGCTGATCGAATCCATCGAGGGCAAGCGCGGCCTGCCGCGCCACAAGCCGCCCTTCCCGTTCCAGGTCGGCCTGTTCGGGCGCCCGACGCTGATCAATAACGTCGAGACCCTGTTCTGGGTGCGCGACCTCCTGGAGCGGGGCGCGGAGTGGTGGAAGGGCCACGGCCGCAACGGCCGGGTGGGCCTGCGCTCCTACTCGGTCTCGGGCCGGGTGCGGGAGCCCGGCGTCAAGCTCGCGCCGGCCGGCATCACCGTGCGCGAGCTGATCGACGAGTATTGCGGCGGCATGAGCGAGGGCGAGACCTTCGCGGCCTACCTGCCGGGCGGCGCTTCGGGGGGCATCCTGCCGGCGGGCATGGGGGACATCCCGCTCGATTTCGGAACGCTGGAGAAGTACGGCTGCTTCATCGGCTCGGCCGCCGTCGTCATCCTGTCGGAGCGCGACGACGTGCGCGGGGCGGCGCTCAACCTGATGCGCTTCTTCGAGGACGAGTCCTGCGGGCAGTGCACGCCCTGCCGCTCCGGAACCCAGAAGGCCCGGGTGCTGATGGAGAACGGGGTCTGGGACACCGAGCTCCTCGGCGCCCTGTCCCAGTGCATGCGGGACGCCTCGATCTGCGGCCTCGGCCAGGCGGCCTCGAATCCGCTGACCAGCGTGATCACCTACTTCCCGGACCTGTTCCCGACCCCGCGCCCGATGGCGGCGGAATAGCGCCCGCACGATACGGAGGAGGCCGCCCGCGGGGCGGCCGCCCACGACCCCGGGGAACGAGACCCGGGGACCAGGACCTCAGAGCTCTGTCGACCCCCGGAGGGGCGCGGAGCGGGAGCGGAACCCGATGAGTAGCGGCACGCAGAACAGCAACCCGGCCGGCACCGACGCCAAGGCGACGGCGCCCCAGGGCCCGCAGAGCGCCGGCGGCCCCGGCGCGACCGCGCAGGGCGGCTCCTACACGCAA
This sequence comes from Methylobacterium sp. A54F, assembly GCF_053346035.1. Taxonomy (NCBI): domain Bacteria; kingdom Pseudomonadati; phylum Pseudomonadota; class Alphaproteobacteria; order Hyphomicrobiales; family Methylobacteriaceae; genus Methylobacterium; species Methylobacterium sp. A54F. Next base: position 181,333 of record NZ_JBKFBF010000006.1, read on the forward strand.
GGGGCCAAGGCCGGCGGCCAGGCCGGCCCCGTGGCGAGCGGCACCCTCGGCCTCAAGAACATCCCGGCGGGCATCCCGGGCGTGGTGTTCGAGCTCGACGGCGAGACCATCGAGGCGCGCCCCGGCGAGACGATCTGGTCGGTCGCCCAGCGCCTCGGCAACCACATCCCCCACCTCTGCCACAAGCCCGAGCCCGGCTACCGGCCCGACGGCAACTGCCGCGCCTGCATGGTGGAGATCGAGGGCGAGCGGGTGCTCGCCGCCTCCTGCAAGCGCGTGCCGGCGGTCGGCATGAAGGTGAAGTCGCAGAGCGACCGGGCCGTCAAGGCCCGCGCGATGGTGCTGGAACTCCTCGTGGCCGACCAGCCGGCCCGGGAGACCTCGCACGATCCCGACTCGCACTTCTGGCACCAGGCCGACCACGCCGGCGTGACGCAGAGCCGCTTCCCGGCCGCGGAGCGCTGGGCGCCGGACGTCAGCCACCCGGCGATGAGCGTCAACCTCGACGCCTGCATCCAGTGCAACCTCTGCGTCCGCGCCTGCCGCGAGGTTCAGGTCAACGACGTCATCGGCATGGCCTACCGCTCGGCCGGGGCGAAGCCGGTGTTCGACTTCGATGACCCGATGGGGCAGTCGACCTGCGTGGCCTGCGGCGAGTGCGTGCAGGCCTGCCCGACCGGCGCCCTGATGCCCTCCGCCTACCTCGACGCGAACCAGACCCGCACAGTCTATCCCGACCGGGAGGTGCACTCCCTCTGCCCCTATTGCGGCGTCGGCTGCCAGGTCACCTACAAGGTGAAGGACGAGCGGATCGTCTACGCGGAAGGGCGCGACGGCCCGGCGAACCACAACCGCCTCTGCGTGAAGGGCCGCTTCGGCTTCGACTACATCCACCACCCCCATCGCCTGACGAAGCCCCTGGTCCGCCTCGACGGCGTGGCCAAGGACGCGAACGACCAGGTCGATCCGGCCAACCCCTGGACGCATTTCCGCGAGGCGACCTGGGAGGAGGCCCTCGACCGGGCGGCCGGCGGCCTGCGGACGGTGCGCGACACTCACGGCCGCACGGCGCTCGCCGGCTTCGGCTCGGCCAAGGGCTCGAACGAGGAGGCCTACCTCTTCCAGAAGCTCGTGCGCCTCGGCTTCGGCTCGAACAACGTCGACCACTGCACCCGGCTCTGCCACGCCTCGTCGGTGGCGGCGCTGATGGAGGGCCTGAACTCGGGCGCCGTCACGGCTCCGTTCTCGGCGGCCCTCGACGCCGAGGTGATCGTGGTGATCGGCGCGAACCCGACCGTGAACCACCCGGTCGCCGCGACCTTCCTGAAGAACGCCGTCAAGGAGCGCGGCGCCAAGCTGATCATCATGGATCCGCGGCGCCAGGTCCTGTCGCGCCACGCCCACCGGCACCTTGCCTTCAAGCCGGGCTCGGACGTGGCGATGCTGAACGCCATGCTCAACGTCATCGTGACGGAGGGGCTCACCGACGACCAGTACATCGCCGGCTACACCGAGAACTTCGAGGCCCTGAAGGCGCGCATCCAGGAGTTCACGCCGGAGAAGATGGCCCCCGTCTGCGGCATCGACGCCGAGACCCTGCGCGAGGTGGCGCGTCTCTACGCGCGGGCGAAGTCCTCGATCATCTTCTGGGGCATGGGCGTCAGCCAGCACGTCCACGGCACGGACAATTCCCGCTGCCTGATCGCGCTCGCGCTCGTCACCGGCCAGATCGGCCGGCCCGGCACCGGGCTGCACCCCCTGCGCGGCCAGAACAACGTGCAGGGCGCCTCCGACGCCGGCCTGATCCCGATGGTCTACCCGGACTATCAGTCGGTGGCGAAGCCCGCCGTGCGGGAGCTGTTCGAGGAGTTCTGGGGCCAGGCCCTCGACCCGAAGCCCGGCCTCACCGTGGTCGAGATCATGCGCGCGATCCACGCGGGCGAGATCCGCGGCATGTTCGTGGAGGGGGAGAACCCCGCCATGTCGGACCCCGACCTCAACCACGCCCGCCACGCGCTGGCGATGCTCGACCACCTCGTGGTGCAGGACCTCTTCCTGACGGAGACCGCCTTCCACGCCGACGTGGTGCTCCCGGCCTCCGCCTTCGCCGAGAAGGCCGGCAGCTTCACCAACACCGATCGGCGCGTGCAGATCGCCCGGCCGGTGGTGCCGCCGCCCGGCGACGCGCGCCAGGACTGGTGGATCCTGCAGGAGATGGCGAACCGCCTCGGCCTGTCCTGGACCTACAAGGGGCCGGCCGACATCTTCAACGAGATGGCGCGGGTGATGCCCTCGCTCAACAACATCACCTGGGAGCGCCTGGAGCGGGAGGGCGCGGTCACCTACCCGGTGGACGCGCCGGACGAGCCCGGCCACGAGATCATCTTCTACGCGGGCTTCCCGACCGAGAGCGGCCGGGCCAAGATCGTGCCAGCCAATATCGTGCCCCCGGACGAGGTGCCCGACACCGAGTTCCCGATGGTGCTGTCCACCGGCCGGGTGCTGGAGCACTGGCATACGGGCTCGATGACCCGCCGCGCCGGCGTCCTCGACGCCCTTGAGCCCGAGGCGGTGGCCTTCATGGCCCCGCGGGAGCTGCACCGCCTCGGCCTCGCGCCCGGCGACACCATGCGGCTCGAGACCCGCCGCGGCGCCGTGAACGTGAAGGTGCGCTCGGACCGCGACGTGCCGGTCGGCATGATCTTCATGCCGTTCTGCTACGCCGAGGCCGCCGCGAACCTCCTGACGAACCCGGCCCTCGACCCGATGGGCAAGATCCCGGAGTTCAAGTTCTGCGCGGCCCGGGTCGCGTCGGTGCTGGAGCGGCCGCAGATCGCGGCGGAGTAGGTCTCCCCGGCGGCCGGGCGCGGCGGCGCCCGGCCTCGTCTGCCGACATCAGTTTTCCGCACCCGGGAGGCCGTTGCGGAAAGAATTGACTCACGCTTGGCGGGTAGTCTCAAGAGATCTTTTACCGTGCCCGCCGCGTCGCGCGGCGGGGCCGCACGGTGCCGGACCCGCCCCATGAAGCATGACGGCTTCATCCTCCTGATCACCGACCGGCCCGCCGAGGCCGGGCCGCTCCTGCGCAGCGTCGGCCGCGCGCTGCCCTGCCGGATCCTCGCGCCCACGGACGCGCTGCCGGCCGAGCGGCCGCTGCTCGCCGTGTTCGCCTGCGGTTCCGAGCATGCCGAGGCCGCGGCCGCACAGGCCGGGCGCCTGCGCGCGGCCGGCGTGTTCTGCCTCCACCTCCTGCGCCAGGCCAGCCTGCCCGCCCGCATCGCCCCGCCCGACTCGGACCTCGACAAGGAGATCCCGGCCGCAACCCCGGTCGAGACCGTCCTGGCCTGCATCCTGGAGGCGATCGACCGCACCGAGGGCCGCCGGGCCCTGCGGGCGCGGCGCCTCGCCATGCGCAGCGAGGCCGCGACGGGCCTCGTCGCGGACCTGTTCACCCATGCGGGGCAGGACGGCGCGATCGGCGCCGGCGCGGTCGAGCGGGGCACCGAGACGGTGCTCGACGCGGTCTCGGAGGCGGGCATCTCCGCCTGGCTCGCGATCGTCTGGCAGCACGACGCCGGGGTCTACCAGCACACGCTCAGCGTCGCCGGCTACGCCGCGGCCTTCGGGGCCGAGATCGGGCTGCCCGAATCGAGCCTGCGCCGGCTGACCCGCGCGGCGCTGCTGCACGACATCGGCAAGGCCCGCATCCCGGCGGCGATCCTGAACAAGCCCGGCCCCCTCACGGCGGAGCAGCGGACGCTGATGGAGAGCCACGCCGCGATCGGCGCGGACCTCCTCGTGGCGCAGGGCGGCTTCGAGCCGGACGTGGTCGCGGTGGTCCGCCACCACCACGAGAAGCTCGACGGCACCGGCTACCCGGACGGCCTCGCGGGACAATCCGTGCCGGACCTCGTCCGGATGGTCACGATCTGCGACATCTACTCCGCGCTCACCGAGCGCCGGATCTACCGGGCGCCCCTGCGGGGCACCGAGGCGGTGACCGCCATGTCGGCGATGCGCGGCCAGCTCGACCGGGCGCTGCTCCTCGCCTTCGCGCCCGTCGTCGCCCGGTGCGAGGTGGCGCCGGGCTGGGCCTGAGGGGCTGCGGCCCCGGGGCCACACCCGGGCGGCCCCGGCCGCGGGCAGCCCCGCGCGCCCAGCTTTCGCCGCATCGGGCCCGGAGAGCCGGGCCCTTCCGTCCCCGTGCGAGCCCGCCCGTGCCGTCCCGTCCCGCCTCTCCCCTGCGCCTCGGCGCCGCCTGCCTGCTCCTCGCCCTCGGCCTTGCCGGCTGCGGCGGCCCGACCCTCCTGACCGAGGCGGACCAGCCGACCGCGATCGTCATCCTCGACGAGCAGGCCGCGGCGGCCGCGATCTCCCGCTACCGGGCGCAGCACGGGCTCGGGCCGGTGACGATCGATCCCGGGCTCGTTCTCGCCGCCGCCCACCAGGCCGGCAGCAACGCCCGCGTGGGCCGCCTCAGCCACGAGCTCGGCGGCACCTTCGCGTCGCGCATGGCCTCCGCCGGCCTCGGCCGCGCCTTCGCGTCCGAGAACCTGAGCGCCGGCTCCGAGACCTTCGAGCAGGTGCTCGCGCGCTGGAAGGCCTCGCCGGAACACAACCGCAACATGCTGATCCCGCAGATCAAGCGGATGGGCATCGCCCGCGTCGACGCGCCGGGCACCCGCTACAAGCGCTTCTGGGCGCTGGTGATGGGAAGCTGAGCCGGGCCGAGTCTCACTCGGTGCGGTTGTCCTCGATCACGTTGCCGACGCCGTTGTCGCCGTTGTCGAGGCTGCTGCCGAACGGGTAGCCCGCATCGGCCCCGCAATAGAGCCGCCAGCCGCCCCGCGAGTTCACCACCACGGGCTCGGGCGCCAGGAAGCCCGCCTGCCGGAAGACGTTGCCGCGGATCGTGTTGGACGAGGGCGTCTGGTGGCGCACCGTGCCGCCCTCCCCGCAATTGCGGTAGAGGCGGATCGCGCCCTCGCCGTGCAGCGTGAAGGCGTTGTCGGCGATCCGGTTGCGGGCCGAGCCGTCGACCGCGATCACCTCGCGCCCGGTCTCGATGTCGAAGCGGTTGCGCAGGATCGCGTTCCCGGCGCTCTCCGCATCGAGGTAGACCGCCACCGAGGCCGCGCGCCCGGTGAGCGTGCTGTCGGCGAGGGTGAAGCCCGTGACGCCCGGCGCAAGGTAGACGGGGGTGTAGCCGAGCGCCGTGATCCGCGACGAGAGGAGGCTCACCCGGGCGGGCGCGGCGGCCTGCGCGCGCTCGGTGTGGCCGAGGCTGTGCGAGGACGCCCGCACGGCGGCCCCCTGCCCGCTCTGGCCCATGCCCCAGACCCGGACGTGGCCCAGGATGGTGCAGCCGCGGATCGTCACGTCCTCCGGCCGCTCCCAGCGGGCGCTGCCGTCGGCGGCGGGCGCCGAGCGCACCTCGATCGCGAAGGCCGCGAAGGCCGGCGGCGGGTCCGCCTGCCCGATGGTGGCACCGTTGCAGTCGAGGGTGACGCCCGAGGCCTCGCGCCCCTCCAGGATCACCCGGCGGCGCACCTGGTCCCCCGGCCCGAGGGTCACCGAGCAGGTGAGCCGCACCGCGTCGTCCCCGGGGCCTGGGGCGCTGAGCAGGCGCGCGCGCATCGCGGCCGGGCAGGCCTCGGCGACGGCGGGTGCGATGAGGGCAGGCGGCATATCCATCATCGCTCGCTCGGGCTCCGGCCGGCCGCGCTCCGCCCGCATGGGCGCCGGAGAGACATTGGCGCGGGAGGGACATGGGCGCCGGAGAGATATGACATCCTCGGCCGCTCGTCTCCCGCGGGCCCCGCCGCCGCCGTGCGGCCGGCGGCGGCTCGTCTATACTCGCCGGATGAGCAACATCCTTCGCCCGGATTTCGGAAGCCGCGTCCGGCCGCCGATGCCGGAAGCGCCCGAGGAGGGCCATAGCCTGCTGCGCGTCTTCGGCGACGCCGCCGGGCACATCGTCGCCCTGATCCGCGACGAGGCGGGCCCGGAGGGTCCGGCGCTGAAAGTCGTGGTCGGCGTCCTCGCCGGCCGCGAGGTGGAAGCCGTGGCGGTCTTCCCCGAGACCCCGGCGGGCGAGGTCGACGCGCAGGTCACCGGCCTCGCGGTGGTGCGCGCCCTCGAGGTCGTCGAGGGCCGCGACGGCGCCGGGATGGCCTGAGGGCCGGCTGGACCGGGGCCGCCCGCCAGGAGCCTTCGCGGTCCCTGGCGGCCTCCTTCGAGGCTTCGCTTCGCTGCGCACCTCAGGATGAGGTGGAGGGTGGGAAGCAGGTCAGCACCGGGCTTCTCCCACCCTCTCACCTCATCCTGAGGTGCCCCCGCAGGGGGCCTCGAAGGAGCCCTCCGAAAGTCTCCGAAAGCCCCGGAACCCTCCTTCGGGCGCCCAGTTCGCTGCACGCCTCAGAATAAGGTCGCGCCGGGAGATTCCATGCTCCCGGCAGCCGTTCGATCGACCCGGTCCAGCAGGCACCGCGGCGGTCCGATGTCACAAGCCGCGCCGGCGCCGGCCGAGCACGGCGATGCCGAGCGCCAGCGCCGAGAGGGCCAGGATGGCCCCGATGATGCCGAGCCAGAGCAGTCCGCCTTCCATGGCCGCCTCCGCTCGCGGCGGGCGCCGCGCCGATGGGAAAGCCCCTACGGGCATCGCGGGTTCGCCGCCTGGACCCGCGGCCGATCCGCACCGGGTCGCGGGCCACGGGCCGCGACGTGTGCCCCACGCGCAAGACTGCGGAACAGCCCCGAAAACCTGCTGAAGACCACTGAACCACCTCGACTGTTCAGAAGACCCGGTGCATCGGAGCCTATCCCGCTCAATTCGCTCAGCCCCGAGATGTGGACCGCCCCGCGATACCTTGCCCTGATTCTGATGGTGGCGGTGCCCCTCCTGGCAAGCGCCGCCATCGGCTCGGTCGTCTCTGGCCGCCTCCGGTGGTGGCAGGCCCTGCTGCTGTTCTGGGCGAGCCTCGGCGGGATCGAGCTCCTCTGTCTCGGCATGCTGTTCGCGTGCGCCCGCCGACGCTCCCGGGCCGACCCAGGGCCGCAGGGCCGCGACTGAGGCGCCCCTCAGCGGCCGCCGCCCGGCGCGCGGAGGGCGGCTCCGGCCAGGGCGGCGCACCCGGCCAGGGCCGCGGCGGCGGCGAGGGCGACCACAGCGAGGGGCAGCCCGGCCGCCAGCGTGCCGCCGGCGGCGCCCCCCGCCACCGAGCCGAGATTCATCGCGGCCATGTAGACCTCGAACTGCGTCGCGGCCCCGCTGCGCCCCCGGGTCACCCCCATCAGGGCCGGCACCAGCGCCACCACGACGAGGCCCGGCACCACGTTCGTGAGGACGAGGACCGCCCCCCCGGCCGCCCCGGCAAGCCCCGCCGCGATGAGGCCCGCCGCCGCGAGGAAGCCGACGGCGCTCGCCGCGAGCAGCCCCCGCACGGGCCGCAGCGGCCCGGCCCGGTCAACCCAGGCGCCGACGAGGGCGGCCCCGAGGGTGCCGCTCGCGAGCGCGAGGCCGGCCTGCCAGCGCGAGAGATCCGCCGCGCCCCAGCCCTCCCCTTGCACGAGCGCGACGGCGAAGCGCAGCTCGAACCAGGCGAGAGCTGCATCGATGCCGATGCACAGGAGGAGGATGCGCAGGGCCTGCGGGCGCCGCAGGCTGAGGGCGAGGCGGCGCAGGAAGCGTCCGAGCGGCACCGGCGGCCGGGTGGCCCCCGGGGATACGACCGGCGCGAGGTCGACGAGCGCGTCGCCGGGCGCCTCGCGCACCAGGAGCGGCGGCAGCGTGACGAGGATCCCGCAGGCGAGGAGGAGGAGGACGCTCGCGCGGAAGCCGAGGGCGTCGAGAGCCCAGCCGAACAGGGCGGCGGAGAGGCTCGTGCCGACGATGAAGCCGCCGCGCGTCCAGGCGCTGGTGCGGCCGAGCTCGGCCACGGGCACGTGATCGAGAATCAACCGGTCGCAGGCGGTGTCGAGGAGCGCCGCGCAGCCGCTATGGGCGAGGAAGACGAGGCCGAGGGGCCCGAGCGCCTCGGGTGCCGGCACCGCGAGGAGGCCGCACAGGGCGGCGTGGCAGCCGAGGATGGCGAGGACCAGGAGGGGCCGCCGCCGCCCCATGCGCCGGTGCGGCGCCCGGTCGACGAGGGGCCCGAACAGCACGGGCTGCACCGTCCAGGGCAGGCCCGCCACCGCGAAGTGCAGGGCGACCTCACCCGCCGAGACGCCCTGCGCCGCGAGGTGGTTGGCGAGCGCCGTCAGCGAGAAGCCCGCCACGAGGCCCTGGTAGAGGTAGATCGCGCAGAACACGGCGCTGCGCACCCGGCGGTCGTCGAGGGTGGGGAGCCGGTCGGCAGGCCCCGAGCGGATGCGGGCTCCGCCGCTCACGCGGTCGCGCCCCGCGGGGGTCCGCTCGTCCTCGACCGCATGACTCAAGCCCGATCTCGCCAGGGTTGCGGGGAGCCCGGGAAACCGGGCATGCCTTCGCGCGCCATGATGCTCCAGCCAGCGCCGCGCTTGCACCCTCCCGCCCTGGGCGCGACCCCGCGCCGCTTCCGCGCAGGCGCGGCGCCTGCGCCGGGACGGGTCGGGCCGTGACACCCGCGGGCTGGACCGTTGCGCCGCCGGGCCCGGCGCGGGGCAGCGCCGTGTGGAGCATCGACCTCCGCCTCCCGCCGGAAGCCCTGGACGCCTGCCGGCGCCTCCTCGACCCGGCGGAGCGGGCCCGGGCGGACCGCTTCCTCCGGCCGGAGGACCGGCAGCGGTTCGTGGCGAGCCACGCCGCCCTGCGCCTGATCCTCGGCGCGGCCCGCGCCACCGATCCCCGCACGCTCGCCTTCACGGCGGATGCGACCGGCAAGCCGGAGCTGGCCCGAGGGCCAAGCGAGGCACCGCTCCACCTCAACCTCTCGCATTCGGGCCCCCGCGCCCTCGTCGGCCTCTCGACCCGCGCGCCGATCGGCGTGGACGTGGAGGCCCTGCGCCCGATGCCGGACGCCCTGCGTCTCGCCCGCGACCTGTTCGCGGCCGACGAGGCGCAGGCCCTCGCCCGCCTGCCCGACGCGGCGCGGGACCGCGCCTTCCTCGGCCTGTGGACCCGCAAGGAAGCGGTGGTGAAGGCCCTGGGCCTCGGCCTCTCGGCTCCGCTCTCCGCCTTCAGCGTCACGGTCCCGCCGGACGAGGCCGCCCTGCTGCGCCCACCGGCCGGCCCGGCGGCCGGCTGGACCCTCCACGACCTGGAGCCCGGCCCCGGAACGGTCGGCACGGCCGCGCTCACGGCCGCCGACGAGCCTATCCGCCGCCTGACCCTCCCACCCGATTGGACCGACGCCCTGGGCTGACGCCGAATGCTTGTCCGCGAGCGCCGGCTCGACCGACCTTGGTGCCAACTTGGCCGCGGGCGCGATTCCCCGCTTGCGACCCCGGACCCCGCCCGCTATAAGCCCGCTCGCTGGTGGAGACGCCGGCCTTCGGAGTGTAGCGCAGTCTGGTAGCGCACCACGTTCGGGACGTGGGGGTCGCAGGTTCAAATCCTGCCACTCCGACCATTCGACCGGTCGGACCGGATCAGCCGCCCTGGTGGGCCGGCCATCCCATTCACGAGTTGCAGCGCCTTGAGCGGCACCCCGCGGAGGCGGCCTTGCGCGCTCACGCCTTCGGCAGCATCCGGTCGCTGATGATGCGGCGCTGGATCTCGCTGGTGCCCTCGAAGATCGTGGTCAGGCGGGCGTCGCGCCAGTAGCGCTCCACCCGACGCTCGGTGGTGTAGCCGTTGCCGCCGTGGAGCTGCATCGCCTGGTTGGTGACGCGCACCGCCATCTCGGTGGCCGTCAGCTTCACCATCGCCGACTCGCTTTCGGCCGGCTCGCCGGCGTCGAGGAGGTGGGCCACCTGCCACCAGAAGGCGCGCGCCTGCGCGACGTCGGCGGCCATGTCGGCGAGGGCGAAGCGCAGGGCCTGGAAGGCGCCGATCGGGTGGCCGAACTGCTCGCGCTCCTGCAGGTAGGCTTGCGTGTCCTCCAGCGCCGCCTGCGCGACGCCCACCGCGCGGGCCGCTGTGTGGACGCGGGCGATGTTGAGGCCGCGCTGCACGGCCGCGAAGCCGCCCGAATCCGCGTCCGCGCCCGCATCGCCGTAGAGGCCGGTGAGCCGGTCGCTGTCGGGCACGCGCACGCCCTCGAGGTCGAGCTCGAAGGTGAGGAAGCCGTGGTAGCCGATCTTGTCGATCACCCGGCCGGTCATGCCCGCCGGAAAGGTGCCGGGCTCCTTGACGACGAGGAACGGCTCCAGCCCCGCCGAGCGCGGCTCGCCCTCGCGCGGCTCCCGGGTGCGGGCCAGGACTTCGATGAAGTCGGCGCCCTGCGCGAAGCCCGCCCAGCGCTTGCGCCCGGTGAGCACCCAGTCGTCGCCCTCCCGCACGGCCCGGGTCTGCACGTTGGCGAGGTCCGAGCCGGCGCCGGGCTCCGAGAGGCTGATGCTGCCGATCCAGCGCCCCTGCGCCGACTTGCGCAGGAGGCCGAGGCGGCGGTCGTCGTCGAGGGTCTGGGTGCCGAGCCCCTGCCCCCGCGCCAGGATGCTGCCGACCGAGAGCCACGCGCGGGCGAGCTCCTCCGAGACGAGGCAGTACTCGAACACCCCGAGGCCGAGGCCGCCGTGCTCGGCCGGGATGGTGATGCCGAACCAGCCGCGCTCCGCCATCTGGTCGATGACCGAGCGGGGCATCTCGCCCTTCTGCGGGTCGAGGGCGTCGGCGATGGGGAGCACGACGTCGCGCGCGAAGGCGCGGGCCTCCGCCTGCAGGCGCGTGCGGCCCGCCGTCGCCCAGGGCGAGGGCAGCTCCGGCGGCCGGAGTTCCAGGCGGTCCTGCTCGGGCAAGGCGGGTCTCCCTCGGCGCGGCGACGCGCCCGGCCCCGCGGCAAGCGCGGCCGGACGGTCTCCCCTACATCTGGCCGCAGGCGAGCCCGCGGCAAGGCTCGGCCGTGGACGGCGCGGGTCGGGCCGCTCAACCCACCCGCAGATCGGCGAGCGACCGGCGCTGGCGCCCCGCGCCGTCGAAGTTCTGCGGGTCGAGCCAGGCCGCGAAGGCGGCCCGCAGGCGCGGCCACTCGGCGTCCGTCACCGCGTACCAGGCCGTGTCCCGCGAGCGGCCCTTCACCACGACGGCGTTGCGGAAGATGCCCTCGTGGGTGAAGCCGAGCCGCAGCGCCGCGCTCCGCGAGGGCGCGTTCAGGCTGTCGCACTTCCACTCGTAGCGGCGGTAGCCAAGCTCGTCGAAGGCGCGGGCCATCATCAGGGCCATCGCTTCGGTGGCGGCCGGGGTCCGGGCGAGCGCGGGGCCGAGATGGATGTGGCCTACCTCCAGGACGCCGTGGGTGGGCTCGATGCGGAGGTAGGCGGCGAGCCCCAGGGCGCGGCCGCTGCCCGTGTCGAGGATCGCGTGGTGCAGGGGGTCGGCGCTCGCCGCGAGACCCTCCAGGCGGTCCCGGAACGCGGCCGCGCTCTCGGGCGGCTCGCCGAACAGGTAGGTCCAGCGCGCCCCGTCGCCGGCCAGCGCCTCGAACAGGTCGTCGGTGTGCCGCGCCGGGTCGAGGGGCTCGACCCGGCAGGTGCGGCCGACCATGGGGGTCCGCGGCGGTCGGGGCCGCGGGGTCCAGTCCGGGAGGGCGGGGCCGATCGGCTGCCCGTAGGCGTTCAGGTGCGCGCTCACCGGGGGCAGCCCCCCGCGGCGACGAGCTCCGCCATGGCGTCCGCCGCGCCGATCTCGGCGCGCAGGCCCGCCGCGACGCCGGCCCGGTCCGCCTCCGAGCGGTTCTGGCTGACCTTCCACTTGCCGTCGAGCCGGGTGAGCGGGATCTCGATGCCGACGATCCCGCGCAGCTGCGCCGCCGTGAAGGCGGGCGGTGCGTCCGCGACGGCCCAGGGCTCGGGCCGCGCGGCCTCCTGCAGGGCGGTGAGGTCGTCGATCTGGCGGCGCAGCCAGGCCGCATCCTCGATCACGCGGGGCCGGCCGCGGACCTGCACGGTGGCGTAGTTCCAGGTCGGGACGACCCGGCCCGTCTCGCGCTTCGTTTCGTACCAGGATGGCGTCACGTAGCGGTCGGGCCCCTGGAAGACGACGAGGCACTCGGCGAGACCGTCGAGGTCGCGCCATTGCGGGTTGGGGCGGGCGAGGTGGGCTCGCAGCGTCCCGGGCCCGTCGCCGTCCGCGTCGAGCAGGAACGGGACCGGGTTCGCGAGGAGGCCGCTCGCGCCCGCGCTGACGAGGAGGCCGAGGGGATGGGCGCGGATCAGCGCGTGCTGCGCGGCGCGCGCGTCCTCGCGGAAGTGCTGCGGCTGGTACATGCGCGTCCTCCGGACCGAGTTGGAATTTCGCAGGACGCTTGACCCGAAAGCGGTTCAGGAAAAAGGTCCACTTCAGACCGATCAACTGGACCACTTCGCGGATGACCCGTTGCCGAGCCGCGCCCCTGCCCCTCCACCTCGACCTCGGGCCCGCCTTGGACCGGCCGCTCCATGCGCGGGTGCGGGAGGCCCTGCGGGCCGCCATCCTGGCCGGGCGCCTGCGGCCGGGCGCGCGCCTGCCGGCCTCCCGCATCCTGGCGGCCGACCTCGGCTGCGCCCGCGGCACCGTGCTCCTCGCCCTGGAGCAGCTCGGGGCGGAAGGCTACCTGACGAGCCGCGGCGGCTCCGGGACGCGGGTCGCCGCGACGCTGCCGGACGACCTGCTCAGCCGGCCGGGCGCCGCCCCGCCGGCGGCGCCCCCCGCGCCGGCGCCCGCCCTCTCCCGCCGCGGCGCGGGGCTGGCGGCCGCCGGGGATGCCGGCCCGCCCGATGCCGACGCCTTCGCGCTTGGGCGCCCCTCGCGCGAGGCCTTCCCGTCCGGGATCTTCGCGACGCTGCTCGCCGCGGAATGGCGCGACCGGGCCGGGGCGGCGACCGACCCGCGCGGCTCGCCGCGCCTGCGCGCCGCCGTCGCCGCCTACCTGTCAGCCGGGCGCGGCGTGCCCTGCGCCGCCGAGGCGGTGGTGATGACGGCGAGCATCCGCCAGAGCCTGCGGCTCCTCGCCGAACTGCTCCTCGACCCCGGCGAGGCGGCCTTCGTGGAGGAGCCCGGCTTCCCGGGTCTCGGCGCGGCCCTGCGGGCGGCGGGCCTGCGCACCGTGCCGGTGCGGGTCGGGCCGCACGGGTTCTGCGCCGCGCGGGCCGCGGCCCTGGAGCCCGCCGCCCGCCTCGCCGTGGTGACGCCCGCCCACCACTACCCCCTCGGCACGATGATGAGCCCCGAGAACCGCCTCGCCCTGCTCGCCTGGGCGGAGGCGCGGGACGGCTGGATCGTCGAGGACGATTACGACGGGGAGTATCGCTACGCCGGGCGCCCCCTCGCCCCCTTAAGCGCCCTCGATCGGGCGGGCCGGGTGATCTACGTCGGCAGCTTCTCCAAGGTGCTCACGCCCGCCCTCCAGCTGAGCTACCTCGTGCTGCCGGCGGCCCTCGCGGCGGGCTTCGGCGGCGCCCTCTCCCGGGCGGGCGCGCCGGCCCCAGAGCTCGGCCAGGAGGCGCTCGCCCGCTTCATCGAGGAGGGCCACTTCGCCGCGCATCTGCGCCGGACGCGGCGGCTCTACGGCGAGCGGCAGGCGGCGCTCGTCGCGGCGGCGCCGCGCCACCTCGCGGGCCTCCTCGACGTCCCCCCGCGGGACGGGGGCATGCACCTCGTCGCCCGCCCAGCCCCCGGCCGGCCCTTCGACGATGCCGCGGCGGCGGCGGCCTGCGCCCGGGCCGGCCTCGCGGTGTCACCGCTCTCGGCCTACTACGCCGACCCCGCCGGCGCGGAGCCCGGCCTCCTCCTCGGCTATGCGGCCATCCCCGAGCCGGCGATCGAGCCGGCCCTGCGACGGCTCGCCGGGGCCCTGCGCGGCGGCCGGTCCGCCTGAGGGTTGCGGGTCAGGCCGCGAGGGAGGCCGCGCCGGCCGGCTGGACCGGGAAGACGAGCATCACCGTGGTGCCCGCCCCCGGCGCGCTCCGGATGTCGACGGTGCCGCCGGATTGCTGCACGAAGCCGAGGATCTGGCTGAGCCCGAGGCCGGTGCCCTTGCCCTCGGGCTTCGTGGTGAAGAACGGCTCGAAGGCGCGGGCGAGCACCTGCTCGGACATGCCGACCCCCGTGTCGGAGGCCGCCACGACGAGGGAGGGCTGCCCCTCCCCCGCGGCGAGATGCGTCGAGAGCGTGAGGGTGCCGCCGTCCGGCATCGCGTCGCGCGCGTTCACGGTCAGGTTCAGGATCGTGTTCTCGAGCTGGTTCGGGTCGATGCACAGCCGCGGCAGGTTCGGGGCGAGGACGAATTCCAGGCGGGCGCGCCCGCCCATCGTGGTGCGCAGGAGCTCGGAGAAGTCGGTGATCAGCGCGTTCACGTCGATCATCACCGGCGAGAGCGGCTGCGCCCGGGCGAAGGCCAGGAGCTTGTGGGTGGTCGCCGCGGCGCGCTGCGCCCCCGCGAGGGCGTTCTGCACCCGCGTGCGCGCCTTGCCCTCGGGGATCTGCGCCTCGACCATCTCGAGGTTCACGAGGATGATGTTGAGCATGTTGTTGAAGTCGTGCGCGACGCCGCCGGTGAGCTGGCCCAGCACCTCCATCTTCTGGGATTGCCGCAGCTGCGCCTCCGCGACCTCGCGCGCCCGGACGGCCTCCTCCCGCTCGGCGATCGCGGCGGCGCGGGCGAGGTTGGCGCGCGATTGGCGGCCGAGCGCCCACAGCAGCAGGAGGAGCGCGACCAGGCAGAGCAGCGTCGCGCCGGCGCCGAGCATCGCCTCGTAGCGCCAGTCGTGCAGCACCTCGTCGCGGGTGCGGGTGACGTTGATGACGAGGGGGTAGCCCTGGATGGTGCGGGTGGCGACGAGGCGGCGGGCCCCGTCCATCGAGTCCGCGATCTCGTAGAAGCCGGCCGGCTTGCTGAGGATCTCGGGGGCGAACGCCTTGATCTTGAACCGGCGCCCGACGCCCGGCACGGCCGGCTCGCGGGTCAGCAGGGTGCCGTCCCGGCGCCACAGGCTCACGGCCGACTGGCCGCCGAGGTTGAGCGAGCGGTAGAAGTTGTCGAAGTAGCTGAGGTTGATCGCACCGAGCACGAGGCCAGCGAAGCGCCCGTCCGGCCCCGTGAGGCGCCGGGCGAGGTAGATCGTCCAGGTGCCGTTGCCCCGGTTCTCCACCGGCTCGGTGATGTAGGGCTCCTGGACCGGCGTATCCCGCAGGTAGGCGAAGTAGTCCCGGTCCCCGAGGTTGATGTCCGGGACGGGGTAGTAGCGCGAGAAGTTGAGGACGCGCCCGTCCGCGCCGACCACCGACACCGCGTCGAGCTGCGGGATGCCGGCGACCCGCACCTTCAGGTTGTCATGGACCTCCCGCCCGGAGACGAGGCGCGCGAAGTCGGCACCGGGCGCCGCCTCGTCGAGGCCGAGCCCCTCGATGGCGCTCGTCAGCACGAGGTCGACGCTCTGCATCGCCCGGGCGGTCTCCTCCGCCAGGACGGTGTCGAGCGTCATCAATTCCCGGCGGGCGTCGGCGAGCTCCTTGTCGCGCAGCCCCTTGATGATCAGCACGGCGGCGATCACGAGGATTGCGGCGAGGAGGATGCCGGCCCCGGCGAGGAGGATCCGGAAGAGCCGCGACGGCGCACCGTCCTGTGCTGTCCCGGGTGCGGCCCCGGGTGCGGTCCATGCCATCCGATGCATCCTGCGTCGGGCGGACGGAAGCCGTTCCGGTTCCCGCGCCGCTGCCTCGCTCTCCGACTCCTCGGCCGACTCAACGATTCAAAGTCGTCCCAGTGTGGGTCAGCCCGGACTCGTAGTAAAGCTTCGGCCCGACGCAGGGCGTGCAGGGCGCATCAGCAGCTCAACCTTAGGATGAGTAGATGCGGCGGCTATTGGGGAATGCTCGTTTCAACCCTGGGGCTTCGGGCATTCATCGCTGCCGCGGCGGCGCTGATCCTTGCCGCGCGCGCCGCAGGCCTTCGCACACCGCTGAATGTCCTCAGCGCCAGGCCGCCAGGACGGCATCGCTCGACACCGTCTCGACCTGCTGGCCGTAGCGGGTCCGGTACATCGTCATGAGGGCGTCGTGGGCCTCGTCGCAGGAGGAGCACAGGGCGTCGGTGACGATGACGACGCGGTAGCCGAGATCCACGGCGCCGAGGACCGCGCTGAGGACGCAGACGTCGGTCTCCCCGCCCGTGACGATGAGGGTGTCGGCCCTTCGGTCGCGCAGGCGCCCGTCGAGGTCCGTGCCGAGCCAGGGCGAGTAATAGGCCTTATCGACGACCTCGGCGGGCGGCACGAACCGCGCGAGTTCCGGCACGAGGTCGACGAGCCCCGGGGCGAGGCGTTCCCGGGTCATCGAGGCCCAGCGCTCGTAGTATCCGCGCCACGTCCCACGCCCCTCCCCCGGATGCGCGGCGGGGACGAAGCGGGTGAACAGCGTGCGCTCCGGATGGGCTTCCGCGATCCGCGCGACGCGGGGGGTCACCCGCTCCATCCAGGGCGTGAACCAGTCCGTACGCTCGGCAAACATGCGTTGCATGTCGACGCACAGGTGAAGGCAGTTCGCGCCAAGGTCTCCGTGGCGCAGGCAGTCACCCTCACCGTTCATGGGCATCCTTCATCTCGCGAGCAGCAGCCGATACGATGGCTCGAATGGCTGGATCAGCGCCAAATTCAGATTTCGGACGAGGAACAGGCTGAGCGGCGGCCGAAATACTGACATGCGTTAATGACGGGCGCGTGGTTTGCATGGTCTGTGCGGAACCGACCGCCCCTCCCCCGGGGATCGAACGAGGGTCCGCGAGACCATGCGCCCATTCTTCCCGCACGAGGCCGCCCCGAGGGGACCGGACGCCGAGGCAGCGGCGAGCGGCCTGGCGGACGACCCTGTGGACATGCGCATCCTGCTCACCACGGAGGCCGCGGACACGGTCTGGCCCGTCACGCTGCCGCTCGCCGCCGGGCTGGCGGAGCGCGGCGCGGTCGTGACCCTCGCGGTGCTCGGCGCGGCGCCCGACCCGGCCCGGTGGGCCGAGGCCGCCGCCCATCCGCGGGTGAACCTGCTGTTCCTCGGTCAGCCGAGCGAGCGGACCGCCCGCAGCGCCGTCGCCGTGCGCGAGACATCGGACGCCCTCGCGGCCCTGGCCTGGCGCCTCGACGTGGACCTCGTGCACCTGCACGGCGCCGGCCTCTTGGCGAGCGGCGGCTTCCCGGTGCCGACCCTCGCGACCTGCCACGGCTGCGTCGCGACCCTCTGGCAGGCCACCGAGACCGGGCCGCTGCCCGACGACCTCGCCTGGCGCCGCGACCTCACCGGCGAGGGCCTGCGCCGGGCGGACCGCCTGATCGCGCCGACCCGCGCGGCCGCGCGGGCGACGATGGCCGCCTACGGACTGACCCGCGAACCCGCGGTCGTGCATCACGGCCTCGGCCCCCGGAGCTACCTGAACCCCCGCGACGGCGCCCCCTACGTCCTGTCCGCCGCCACGACCTGGGACCGGGCCGACGGTTCGCGCGACCTCGAGGCCGTCGCCGAGGGACTGCCCGTCCCGGTATGCGCCTCCGGCCCGCTGCCCGGCGGGGCGGCCCGGCCCGGCTCCGTCGAGCCCCTCGGGCCCCTGTCGCCCGAGGAGCTGGCGCGCCGCCTCGACCAGCGCCCGATCTACGCCGCGCTCGCCCGTCACGCCGCCTTCGGGCTGCCGGTGCTGGAGGCGGCCGCCGCCGGCTGCGCGCTCGTTCTGTCGGACATCCCCGCCCACCGCGAACTCTGGGCGGACGCCGCCCTCCTGGTGCCGGCCGGTGCGCCGGACGCGGCCCGGGACGCCGTGGTCCGGCTCCTCGCCGACCGCAAGCTGCGCCGCGGCCTCGGCGAGGCCGCGCGGACCCGGGCCGGCAGCTACGGCGTGCCGGCGATGGTGGCGGGCATGCTCGCGCAGTACCAGACCCTGCGCGCCACGCGCCCCGGCAGCGTGGCGGCCTGAGCGGTGAATCGGGGCCGCCACGGCCGCCCTCAGCGCCGGCCCGAGCCGCGCATCAGCGCGGCCGCCGCTGCGACGCCCGCCGTCACGAGGAGGCCCGTCGCCGCCGGGTGGATCGAGGCGCGCGTGTAGGTGCTGCGCCGGCGGACGTAGCCCGGATGACCGCCGCCGGCATGTCCCTCCCCGTCGCCCGGCTCGTCCAGGGACCCGCCCGGGTTGCGGGGCAGCTCGCCCCGCTGCTGCTGCTGCACGGCCCCCCGGCTGAGGCGGTCGAAGGTCCGGGGCGCGAGCGCCTGGAAGGCGCTCATCAGGCGCCCGGCGCCCCCCACGTAGATGTCGCGCTGCGGGTGCACGGCCGCCGTCAGGATGGCGTGGGCCACCTCGCGGACGTCGTAGACGGGCGGCGGCAGCTTCGGCTCCCGGTCGGTGTAGTTGCGAGCGTGCTGCGGGAAGGGCGTGTCGATCGAGCCCGGCTTGATCAGGGTGACGGCGACCGCCTCACCGGCCTCCTCGAGCTCGACCCGCAGGGCGTCCGTGAAGCCCTTGATGGCGTGCTTGCTGGCGCAGTACATGCCCTGCAGGGGGATCGCCACGTCGGAAGCGACGCTGCCGAGGTTGATCAGCACCCCGCGGCTCCGCTTCAGATGCGGCAGGGCGACCAGGGAGCCGTAGACCACGCCCCAGAAGTTCGTCTGGAACAGGCGCTCGTGGTCCTCGTCGCTCACCGCCTCCAGGCGGCCGAAGATCGAGAGCCCCGCGTTGTTCACCCAGGTGTCGATGCGCCCGAACCGCTCGACGGCCGCGTCCGCCACGGCCTGCAGGTCGGCGCGTCGCCCGACGTCGGCGACGACGTGAATCGCCGCGCCGCCGGCCTCCCGGATCTCCTCCTGCACGCGGACGAGCGCCTCGCTGTTGCGGGCGGTCAGCACCACCTCGGCCCCGGCCCGTGCGGCCTCCCGGGCGGTCGCGAGGCCGATGCCGCTCGTGGCGCCGGTGACGACGATGACCTGCTCGCGCAGGGGCTTGTGCGAGGCGTACATGGCGGTTCCCTCGGTGCGGCTCCGTCCGCATCGCGGGAGGCGTCACGCGGCGCCGCACCCGAGTGCTGCACAGCATTCGGTCAGCAGGGGCGCCGGTCGGCCCGCCTCCCTGCGGACACTCTCCGGCAATCCACCGCAGCCGCGCGGGTTCCGGCAAGCAAAGCTGCGTCGAGCGGCCGAGCTTGATCTGTGTTGGATCTGCGCTTTGTCTGGCGGAGCCGCGAAATGCGGCGTGGGCGAACTCACGCGGTGTTGCCGGCGTCGATCGTCATCACGGTGCCGGTGACGTTGCGGCCGCCGGGACCGAGGAGGAACTCCACCGCGCCCGCCACGTCCCCGGCCTCCGGCAGGCGCCGCAGGGCGCTGCGGCGCACGATCCGCTCGCGGCTCGCCCCGTCGAGGCCCGCCGTCATGTCCGTGTCGACGAAGCCCGGCGCGACCGCGTTCACGGTGATGCCGAGGTGGCCGACCTCGCGGGCGAGCGACTTGGTGAAGCCCACGAGGGAGGCCTTCGTCGCGGCGTAGACGGAGAGCGCGCTGTAGCCCGTTGCGGCGATGATCGAGGAGATGTTGACGATGCGGCCCGCCCCGTCCGCCATCATCCCCCGCACCGCGAACTTGGTGAGCATGATCGGCGAGAGGGTGTTGAGGCGGATCAGGGCCTCGATGTGCGGGTTCTGCATCGTGGCGAGCAGGCCCTCGGTGCCGAGCCCGGCGTTGTTGACGAGCCCCCAGAGGGGCCCGAACTCCCGGCGCAGCCCCCGGACGAGGGGCGCGAGCCCCTCGATGTCGGCAAGGTCCGCGGCGCGGAAGTGGAGGGAGCCCGGCGCGCTGCCGTGGGCGGCCCGCGCCTCGGCGAGGCCCGCGCTGTCGTTGCGCGCCACCGCGATCACGTCGAAGCCCGAGGCGGCAAGGCGCGTCGCGATGGCGAGGCCGAGGCCGCGGCTCGCGCCGGTGACGAGGACGTTCGGCATCGGGGTTCCTCAGGCGTTCGGGCAGGCCGTTCAGGCCGGGTGACGGGCGAGCTTGCCGGCGGCGGTGACGGCGAGGCTCGGCACGATGCGCAGCAGCGCCGGGACCTTGTGGGGGCTGAGCGCCTGCCGGCAGGTCGCCAGGACCTCGCGGCGGACCGCCTCGGGCTCCGCGACGTCCTCGGCGAGCACGATGCTCGCCTGGACGACGGCGCCGGTGATCGGGTTGCGGCGTCCCTCGACCAGGGACATGCGCACGCCCGCGTGCCGGTTGATCACCGCCTCGACCTCCTCGGGATGCACCTTGAGGCCGCCGACGTTGATGATGCCGCCGCGCCGCCCCGTGAAGTGGTAGCGCCCGTCCCGCGCCTCGACCATGTCGCCGGTGTCGACGTATCCGTCCGCGTCGGCGAGAGCGAGGCCGGCGCTGCCCACGTAGTCGGAGGCGGTGCGGCGCGAGCGGATGCGCAGGGAGCCGTCGACGACGCGCATCTCGACCTCGGCCCCGGTCCGCCCGACGAGGTCGGCCGGGAAGCCCTCGCGGCCGTCCGTCACCTCGAAGCCGACGCCGGCCTCGGTGGAGGCGTAGGCGTGGCCTATCGCGGCCGCCGGATAGGCCTCCGCCAGGCCGTCGAGGACCGCCTGGTCGGCGATCTCGCCGGAGAGCCGGACGTAGGTCGGCGCCATCGCGGTGCGGCCAGGGCTCATCAGCACCCGGCGCCAGTGCGAGGGCGTGCCCGAGATGTGGGTGACGCTGTGGGCCCCGAGCCGCGCGAGGTGGTCCGAGACCGGCTCGCCCGACGCGGAGAGCACCAGGGAACCGCCGCCCAGCACGCCGCGCAGGAAGATCTGCAGGCCGCCGTAGCGGCGGATATCGTAGAAGGTCGCCCAGACCGGCGGCGGCGCGCCCTCAGGCCGGGGCCGGATCGCGGCGGTGAGGCCCGCGAAATCGTGGCGCACGAGCTTCGGCACCCCGGTGGTGCCGGAGGTCAGGAGCAGCCACTCCGTGGGCCGCTCGAAGGCGGGTTCCCGGGCGGCGGGGACCGGCGGCCAGGCGCAGTCGATCAGGGCGAGGTGGTCGAGCCCCGGGAAGGCGCTGCGCGGCCGGTCGGTGAGCAGGCTGTCGGCGCGGGCCCGCTCGGCGATCACCGGAAGGTGGGCCGGATCGAGGTCGGGCGGGCACAACACCACGGCCTCGGCGAGGCCGTCGAGGCCGATCAGGGCGAGCGCCGCCGCGAACTGCTCGCCGGCGGCGAGCAGGATCCGCCGGCCCGCGACCTCGCCGTGGATGCAGCTCAGGTCCAGCAGCTCGCCGAACGGGAGGCTGCGGTCCCGCCCGTGCAGCGTGCCGCCGGGGCTGCCCGCCGGCGCGTCGGCGAGGGCCTGCCGCAGGGAACGCACCTCAGGCCGCGACATCGACGGCCGACGCCGCGTAGAGCGCGATGAAGTCGCCGAGGGTGACCGGGAACACGATCTCGTCCGAGGCCGTGAACGGATCGACCCCGAAGGCGTCCTCCAGCCGGCTGACGAGGATCGCGAAGCAGAGGGAATCGAGGCCGGATTCCAGGAGGACGAGGTCGTCGGTCAGGGGCGCCAGGGCCTTCTCCTGCTCGTCGGCGACCTGGACGATGTTGTCGATGATGACGGAGCGTGTCGACATGAACGGGATCCTCGCTGCGAGGCGGCCCGCCGCGGGCCGCCTCCGGCCCGGTGGGGCGTCGGTGAGGGCCTCAGGATCGGCCGCAGCCGTAAACGGCGGGTGTGCGAGCGCTGGTGGCCGCGCTCCGATCTCGCAGCGTGGCTGCCGCGAGCTTGCGGGAAAACCGTCGGATTTTTTGGACTATGGTGACGTCACCTTAACCAAGGGGCCGCAAGCTCCTGCCTTCGGCGGCGTACGGGAGCCTCGGGGCCATGTCCAAGATCTCCACCGATGCCGGCCCGGGCGGGACGCAGGACCGCGCGCGCTCCCCCGAGGCCCCGTGGCCGGGCGCCGGCACGCCCGCCGGGACGCTCAGCCCCGGGGTGCGCCGGCATCTCGGGCAGACCCTGCGCACCCACTTCGCCGAGAGCCTCGCGGCACCGGTCGGCCCCTCCATGGAACGCCTGCTCGCGCAGCTCGACCACACCAAGGGCTGAAGACAGCAGTAGCCGGATCGTCGGTCGCGCGCGGCATCGCCGGGCGCTGGCCGCGTCAGCTTGGCCGTGCGTTTCCGCGGCTGCGGTTGGTGCGATTGCCGATCGGCTCAGAGCGCGCAACGGGCTCCCACTCCCCCGTCGGGAGAGGTCTGCTTTCGCAGAAAGCCGGGTGAGGGATCTTAAGGTGCCGGATGAAGCTGCGGCCCTGCGCCCGTCAGTCGAGGGCGACCGCCACCAGCGAGAAGAGGCCGGCGAGCATCAGGTTGCCGGCGACGACGAGGGCGATCACGGTCATGGGGTGGGGGTCCGGCTGCTGGAGCGGTCGGTTGAACGAAGCGGGATGCGGCGTCCGCGCGGGTTGGCGGGTTGCTGGACCTGGGCGAGGCGCCGCGCGCTTGTAGCCGGCGCGGACGCGGCACGTCTCCGACACCGGCCGGAAATCCCGCGGAATCGCGCGACATGGTTGCCGGCGATGCGCTGGCGCAACGCCCCGACCTCCGGCGCTCACGACCCGCAGGTGCAACGCGACGTGAGGCCGGGACCCGGACGGGTACCGGTCAGGCCGCGGCCTGGCTGAAGCAGGCACCGATCTCCTCGTCCGTGCGCCAGACCGTGGTGCAGACCCGAGCCTCGGACATGTAGCCCGACGACAGCACGAAGCTGTCGGGGACGATGTGCGCGTCGAGCATCGTCAGGCGCACGCCCAGGCTCGACAGATCGAAGATGAGACAGGGGATCGACGTGTGCTCGTCGACCGCGATGGAACCGACCTCGTTGACGCGGTTGCGTGTTGCAGCCCGGCGATCATCCATGGAGAGAACTCGAACTCGACTGGACCCGCCGACATCCTGCACAGGCTCGACTAAAGGTTGCGTTTCACGCCTGCATAAAATGTTGCGCATGGCACCCCCTCGCCAGCACCGGGGGCGCGAGCACGTTCTTTTTGCGAAACGTGCGGAAGGGAGCCATTTCTTCTTCACTGTCCCGTATCCACGAGAAGGTTGATCCATGACTGGCTGCCGCAAGGCCGAGCCCGTGGAACAAGCCTTATGCTCAGCTTGACGGGCGGTCGCGAATTCGTTCTATAAAAAGAACAGAGCGGCCCCGACGCGGCGACCGAAACCGGTTGCCGCGCGCATGCACGAGGCACCAGACCGTGACGCATCTTCATCGCCGAGCCCTCGGATCGGGCCTCGCGGCCATCCTCCTGTCGGCCGGCCTCGCGGTCGGCCCGGCCACGGCCGAGACCGCCCTCCTCAACGTCTCGTACGATCCGACCCGGGAACTCTACCGGGAGATCAACGCCGCCTTCGCGGAGGACTGGAAGGCCAAGACCGGTGAGAGCGTGACGGTGCGCGCCTCGCACGGCGGCTCGGGTGCTCAGGCGCGGACGGTGATCGACGGGGTCGACGCCGACGTCGTCACCCTCGGCATCCCGTCCGACATCGACGCGATCGCGAGGCTCACCAAGAAGATCCCGGCGGACTGGCGCGAGAAGCAGCCGAATGCCGGCCTGCCCTACACCTCCACGGTGGTGTTCCTCGTGCGCAAGGGCAACCCGAAGGGCGTCAAGGACTGGGACGACCTCGTGAAGCCCGACGTGAAGGTGATCACCCCGAACCCGAAGACCTCGGCGGGCGGGCGCTGGAACTTCCTCGCCGCCTGGG
This sequence comes from Methylobacterium sp. A54F, assembly GCF_053346035.1. Lineage (NCBI taxonomy): Bacteria > Pseudomonadati > Pseudomonadota > Alphaproteobacteria > Hyphomicrobiales > Methylobacteriaceae > Methylobacterium > Methylobacterium sp. A54F. The sequence goes on from NZ_JBKFBF010000006.1 coordinate 205,155, forward strand.
GCTACGCCTACGGCAAGGACAAGGACGGGCCGAAGGCCGACACCTTCGTGGGCCAGATCTACAAGAACGTGCCGGTCCTCGACACCGGCGCGCGGGGCTCCACGGTGACCTTCGCGCAGCGCGGCCTCGGCGACGTGCTGCCGACCTGGGAGAACGAGGCCTTCCTGGTGCTGCAGGAGTTCGGCGCCGACAAGTTCGACATTGTCGTCCCGCCGAGCTCGATCTACGCCGAGCCGCCGGTGGCCCTGGTCGAGGGCAACGTCGAGCGCAAGGGCACGCGCAAGCAGGCCGAGGCGTACCTGGCCTTCCTCTACACCGACAAGGCCCAGGCGATCTTCGCCAAGCACCATTACCGGCCGCTGAAGCGCGAGGCCGCCGCCAAGGCCGACCTCGACCAGTTGCCGGACATCAAGATGTTCAAGATCGAGGACCTGCAGGGCAGCTGGGACGACATCCAGAAGCGGAACTTCGACAGCGGCGGCCTGTTCGACCAGATCAGCCGCGCAGGCCGATAGGAACCGCCGATGGTCGAGACGCCCCGTACCGGCAGTCCGCGCCGCTTCCTGCTCCGGCGCCCGAGCGTGATCCCGGGCTTCGGGCTCACCTTCGGCTACGCGCTGACCTGCCTCGGCCTCGTGGTGCTGCTGCCCCTCGCCGCACTCGTCGCGAAGGCGTCCGGGCTCGGGGTCTCCGGCATCATCGACGTGGCGACCGATCCCCGCGTGGCGAGCGCGCTCAGGGTGAGCTTCCTGACCTCCCTGGCGGCCGCGCTCACGGCCTCCGTCTTCGGCTTCCTGGTGGCCTGGGTGCTGACCCGCTACACCTTCCCGGGGCGGCGCCTCGTGGACGCCGTGGTGGACCTGCCCTTCGCGCTGCCGACCGCGGTGGCCGGCATCGCCCTCGCCTCGCTCTACGCGCCGAACGGCCTCGTGGGCGCGCAGCTCGCGAAGGTCGGCATCCAGGCGGCCTACACGCCGGTGGGGATCTTCATCGCCATGGTGTTCATTGGCCTGCCCTTCGCGGTGCGCACCGTGCAGCCGCTGATCGCCGAGATCGACCGGGAGGTGGAGGAAGCCTCCGCGACCCTCGGGGCGACCCGGGGCCGGACCCTGACCCACGTCGTGCTGCCCCCGCTGATCCCGGCGGTGCTCACCGGCTTCGCCCTCGCCTTCGCGCGGGGCGTGGGCGAGTACGGCTCGATCATCTTCATCGCCGGCAACCTGCCCTACGTCTCCGAGATCGCGCCGCTCCTGATCGTCATCAAGCTCTCGGAGTTCGACTACGGCGGGGCGGCCGCCATCGCGACGATCATGCTGGCGATCTCGTTCCTGACGCTGCTGGCGATCAACCTGATCCAGGCCTGGAGCCGCCGGAGGTTCGGCTATGTCTGATGCCATCGCGGCTCCGGCCGTCACCGCGCCCCGGGAGGCCCCGCTCCGCAGCGTCGTCACCGAAGGGCGGGCGGTCCGGGCCCTGCTCATCGCGGTCGCGATCGTGTTCCTGGCGCTGTTCCTGGTGCTGCCCCTCGTCACGGTGTTCGCCCAGGCGCTGGCGCGCGGCCTCGACGCCTACCTCGACGCCTTCCGGGAGCCCGACGCCTGGGTGGCGATCCGGCTGACCCTCACCGTCGCGGCCATCGCCGTGCCGTTCAACCTGGTGTTCGGGCTCGCGGCCTCCTGGTCGATCGCCAAGTTCGAGTTCCCCGGCAAGAGCCTGCTCATCACTCTGATCGACCTGCCGTTCTCGGTCTCGCCGGTGGTGTCCGGCATGATCTACGTGCTGATCTTCGGCTCGCAGGGGCTGTTCGGCTCGTTCTTCATCGACCACGGCATCCAGATTATCTTCGCGCTGCCGGGCATCGTGCTGGCCACGATCTTCGTGACCTTCCCGTTCGTGGCCCGCGAGCTGATCCCCCTGATGCAGGAGCAGGGTACCTCCGAGGAGGAGGCCGCGCTGACGCTCGGCGCCTCCGGCTTCCACGTCTTCCGGACGGTGACGCTGCCCAACATCCGCTGGGGCCTGCTCTACAGCGTCCTCCTCTGCAATGCCCGCGCGATGGGCGAGTTCGGCGCCGTCTCGGTGGTGTCCGGCCACATCCGCGGCCTCACCAACACGATCCCGCTCCACGTGGAGATCCTCTACAATGAGTACAACTTCGTCGCCGCGTTCAGCGTCGCCTCCCTCCTGGCCAGCCTCGCCCTCGTCACCCTCGTCATCAAGTCCGTCCTGGAGTGGCGGCACGGGGGCGAGCTCGCGGCCGGGGCGCGCCATTAGCGCGGGCTCCACCGCGATCCGGGTCGAGGGTCTGTCCAAGACCTTCGACACCGCGGCCGTGCTGCACGACCTCTCCCTCGACGTGCGGGCGGGCGAGCTCCTCGGGCTGCTCGGCCCCTCGGGCTCGGGCAAGACGACGCTCCTGCGCATCATCGCCGGGCTCGACTTCCCCGACCGCGGGCGCATCCTGTTCGGGGGCGACGACGCCACCGGCCTGCCCGTTCAGGAGCGGGCGGTGGGCTTCGTGTTCCAGCACTACGCCCTGTTCAAGCACATGACGGTGGCGGCCAACATCGCCTACGGGCTGAACGCCCGGAAGCGGAGCGACCGGCCCTCGCAGACCGAGATCAAGCGGCGGGTGGGGGACCTCCTCGACCTGATCCGTCTCTCGGGCTTCGCCGACCGCTATCCCTCGCAGCTCTCGGGCGGCCAGCGCCAGCGCATCGCGCTCGCCCGCGCGCTCGCCGTGGAGCCGCGGGTGCTGCTCCTCGACGAGCCCTTCGGGGCCCTCGACGCCCAGGTCCGCAAGGACCTGCGCCGCTGGCTGCGCGACATCCACGACCGCACCGGCCAGACCACGATCTTCGTCACGCACGACCAGGACGAGGCGCTGGAGCTGTCCGACCGGGTGGCCGTGCTCGACAAGGGCCGGCTCGAGCAGATCGGCACCCCCGACGAGGTGCAGGAGGCGCCGGCCTCCCCCACCGTGCTGCGCTTCCTCGGCGACACCATCGAGGTCGACGCCATCGCGGAGGGTGGCCGCGTGCTGGTGGACGGGCGGCCGACCCCGGTCGCCGCGCAGGCCGGCCAGATCGGGCCCGTGAAGCTCTACGTGCGGCCCTGGCAGCTGCAGCTCACCGACCTGCCCGCGGCCCACCTCGACGGCACCGTGCGCTCCTCCTACCGCAGCCAGGGGCGCCAGCGCATCGAGGTGGAGCGCGGCAGCGGCAAGCCCCTGGTGGTCGAGGACTTCGACGGCGTGCGCTACCCGCCGGGCCACCGGGTGGGCCTGCGGATCAACGGCGGCTACGTGTTCGCGTGAGCCCCCGCCCCGACGTCCTCTCCGCGATCGGCCGCACGCCGCTGATCCGCCTGCGCCGGGCCTCGGAGGAGACCGGCTGCACGATCCTGGGCAAGGCGGAGTTCCTCAACCCGGGCCTCTCCGTGAAGGACCGGGCGGCGCTCTCGATCGTCGCGGACGCGGAGGCGCGCGGGCTGATCGGCGCCGGCGGCACCATCGTGGAGGGCACGGCGGGCAACACCGGCATCGGCCTCGCCCTCGTCGCGGCGGTGCGGGGCTACCGCACGCTCATCGTCATCCCCGAGACCCAGTCGGCCGAGAAGAAGCAGACCCTGCGGCTCGCGGGCGCCCGCCTCGTCGAGGTGCCGGCGGTACCCTTCGCGAACCCGAACAACTACGTCCACGTGGCGCGCCGCCTCGCCGAGCGCCTCGCCGCGACGGAGCCCGCCGGCGCCTTCTTCGCCGACCAGTTCGACAACGTCGCGAACCGCCGGGCCCATGCGGAGGGCACCGGCCCCGAGATCTGGGAGGGAACGGGGGGCGCCGTCGACGGCTTCGTCTGCGCCGCCGGCACGGGCGGGACGCTCGCGGGCGTCGCCGAGGCCCTGCGCGCCCGCAACCCGCGGGTCGCCATCGCGCTCGCGGACCCGGAGGGCTCGGCGCTCCACGCCCACTACACCACCGGGACCCTGAAGGCGGAGGGCTCCTCGATCACCGAGGGGATCGGCCAGGGTCGGATCACCCGCAACCTCGAGGGCTTCCGGCCGGACGAGGCGTTCCGGATCCCCGACACCGAGGCCCTCGCGGTGGTGTTCGGCCTGATGCGGGAGGAAGGGCTCTCGCTCGGCGGCTCGTCGGGCATCAACGTGGCCGGCGCGATCCGCCTCGCCCGGGCGCTCGGGCCCGGCCACACCATCGTGACCATCCTGTGCGACGGCGCCGCCCGCTACGCCTCGAAGCTGTTCAACCCGGCCTTCCTGCGCGAGCGCGCGCTGCCGGTGCCGGACTGGCTGGAGGCCGCGCCCGCGGACCTCCCTGACTGGCGCGCCTGACCCCGGATCCCGTTTCCTGTGAAATGGTTCCGGATGCATTGAACGGAATCCCGGTCCGCGACGTTTGAACGGTCAAGCTCATACAACCGGAGCTTGATCGGAGTCTGCCCATGTCGCTGACCACTATTCTTCTCATCGTCCTGATCCTGATCGTCCTCGGCGGCGGCAACTTCCTGGGCGGCGGCGCGTACCGGGGGCCGAGCTTCGGCCTCGGCGGCCTCCTGATCATCATCCTGATCCTGCTCATCGCCACCGGACGACTCTGAGGGGCCCGCGCCCGCTCACCGCCCGCAGGTGATCGCCACGACGGCGCCCGCAAGCGGCGCCGTCACCGCGCCGAGGCTGGCGCTCGCAACCGCCCCCGCGGGACCCGCGGGGGCGATGCCGTTCTCGGCGAGGAAGGCCGCCACGGCGGAGGCCGGCGTCAGGGGCTGGCTCGTGGGCGGCACCACGCCGGCCACGAGGCGCGGCGCGGCCGGGAACCGGGCGACGAGGCCCGCGAGACGCCCGGCGCGGTCGAGGACCGGCGCGCCGGCCGCCCCCGGCTGCAGCGGCGCGAACACGCCGCCCGCCGGGCTGCCGGTGCCGGGCGCCGCGGCGATGCCGCTCCGGTCGGCGGCGACCACCACGAGCTCCGTGCCCGCCCCCACCGGCTCCGGCCGCGGGGCGGGCGTCGCAGAGGCAGCCCCCGCCGCCTCCAGCAGGGCGAGGCCCCGCGCCGGATCGGCCTTCAGGATGCGGGCCGGCGCGCCGCCCGCCCGCGGCGCGGCGCAGCCCTGCAGGGGGCCCGCGGCCGTCAGCACCCGTCCGGGCGCGACCCGGAGCCCCGTCCCGGCGGGCGCGGGGTCGGGAACGGCCACCGGCGGCGGTGGCGCGGGCGTCGCGGCGACCGGCCGGCCCGGCTCGGCCGAGGCCGCCGGGAACGGCACGAAGCTGTTGGCGATGGCGATGACGACGGGCTCGACCTGCTCCTCGGCGCCCCGCTCGTAGCTCAGGGCGAACCCGCGCACGCCCGCAGGCCCCGCGTCGTAGCGGACGTAGGAGCGGCCGGCGCCGGTCTCGCCCCGCACCACGATGAAGTCAGGCCGGCGGAGCTTGTAGGTGACCTTGCGGTCGGCGAATGGCGCGGTCGCCCGCTCGAACAGGGCGTCGAGGCCCGGCCCCTCCGGCGGGTAGGAGCGGGTCTCCAGCGTGATGCGCCCGTTCTCGCTCTGCCATCGGGTGCCGCCCGGGACCGGGCTGCGCTTCGGCACCAGCGCCTCGGGCACGCCGATGCGGGCGCCGCTCGCGGGGTCCGCCCGCACGCTGAAGCGCAGGGCGCGGCGGCCCGATTCCGCGGCCGCCAGGATCGCCGCCCGCGCCGGCGGCGCGAGGGGATCGGCAGTCCCCATCCGGCTCGCCGCCGCCGTCAGCGCCTCGTAGGTCTGCCGCCCGAACGCGCCCGTGACGGTGCCCTTGAAGGTGCGGACCCAGATCAGGGCATCCTGCAGGGCGCGGCGGTCGGCTTCCGGCAGGGCTTCGAAGGCCGTGCGCATCGCCTCGACGGCGGGGTCCGGCGCGGCGGCCGGGGGGCGCTGCGCCGGCTGCTGGGCATGGCCCGGCCCCGCGGCCGCCAGGAGGAGGCCGGCGAGGCACCCGATGCGACCGCGACACGCCATGAGCCAGACTCCGCCCGGAGAACGGGCCAAGCGTGGCAGAACGCGGCGGTCAGCGCCAGATCAGCAGCTCAGGCGCCGGCCCTCGCGCCGCCCGAACACCCGGTAATGGTCGATGGCGGACGTCACCTGCCCGCGCTCGACGGCCCGGCGCACGTCCGGGTTGCAGCGCATGTACTCGCGGGCATCGAAGGCGACGGAACCGCCCCCGTAACCGCGGCGGCCGCGGTAATCGTCGTCGTCGCGATCCCGGTAGCCGCGGTCGCGCCCGCCGTACTCCCTGCCGTAATCGCGGTCCCGATACCCGTAATCGGACCCGCCGTAGGGTTGCGCCAGGGCCGAGCCCACCAGGGTCAGGCCGATGGCCGCGGCTGCACACAGCGCTTTCATGGAACGTCCTCTCCTTGTCGGCGCATCAAACGTCCCAGGCCGCCATTGGTTCGATCGCGGGGCGGGCGCAGGAATACGGGGAACCGGGTCGCCGGTTCGCGAAAGGCGGAACCCCGCATCCGCGCTCCGACCGGGGACGCCTGCCCCTCCGGCTCGCGCCCCTCCCGCTCGGACGCCGCGCTGCAGCACCGAGCGTCGCCATTGCGGCCGCGACGCCAAGTGGTACGGTCCCGGCCGCGTGATGCGCGCCCCGCGAATCTTCGGCGGCGGCGCGCGCCGGCCAACGCGAGGCTGGGACGAGGCAGGGGCGAGGCGGATCATGGCGATGTCGGTCTCGGGCGGTTCCGCGTGGCGCGCCGGCGCCCTCGCCCTGCTGGGGCTCGGGCTGCTCGTCGGCCCGGCCGCCGCGCAGGGCGTCCCCACCCCCGCCGCCCGGGTCGCGCCCGCGCCGAAGAGCTTCGTGCGGGAGGCGCTCGCAAGCGCCGCGGTGCGCCTCGAGACGGCGCTGCGCGGCGAGGCCGCCCAGCCGCTCAAGCCTGCCGCGCAGTCGCGGCGCGACGGCGAGGCGCTGATCGCGGCCGAGCGGGCGGCCGATGCCATCGGGCCCCTCACCGCCGCGGTGGCCGCCGACCCGGCCGACCCGCGCAACTGGCTCGCCTACGCGCGTGCCGCCGACGCGGTGGGCTCCGACGACCAGCACGGCGACTACCAGACCCGCCAGCGCCTGCGCGGGCGGGCGCTGGCGGCCGCCTACCAGAGCTACCAGCGGGCGCGCAGCGCCCCCGACGAGGCCCGGGCGCTCGCCGTGCTGGCGGAGGCCTACGGCAACCAGTCCGAGTGGCGCCCCGCCCTCGAAGCCTACCGGGCGAGCCTCGCCATCGCCGATGACGGCGACGTGCGCGCGGCCTACGAGGCGGCCCGCGCCGAGCACGGCTTCCGCATCCTCGACTACAAGGTGGATTCGGATGCGGCCGCGCCCCGCGTCTGCTTCACCTTCTCGGAAGCGGTGGCGCGCAAGACCGACTTCGCGCCCTTCGTCGCCATCTCGGGCACCGCGAACGCCGCCGTGACGGCGGAGGGCCAGCAGGTCTGCGTCGACGGCCTGAAGCACGGCAGCCGCTACGCCTTCGTGGTCCGCCAGGGCCTGCCCTCCGCGGTCGGCGAGGCCCTGCTGAAATCCGCCGATTACGAGGTGTACGTCCGGGACCGCTCGCCCCAGGTGCGCTTCACCGGCCGCAACTACGTGCTGCCCCGGACCGGGCAGGCGGGGGTGCCGCTCCTCTCGGTCAACGCCCCGAAGCTCGACGTCGAGGTGCTGCGGATCGGCGACCGCGGCCTGCTGCCGGCGCTGCGCTCGGAGGATTTCCTCAGCCAGCTCAACGGCGCCACCGCGCGCACCATCGCCGACCAGAAGGGCGTGCGCGTCTGGAAGGGCAGCCTCGACACCGCCAAGGCCGAGATCAACCAGGAGGTCGCGACCGCCTTCCCGGTCCTCCAGGCGGTCGGCAAGCTGGAGCCCGGCATCTACGTGATGCTGGCCCGCCCGAGCGGCGCGGGCCCGCAGCAGGACGAGGAGGGCGGCTACGAGCAGCAGGCGACCCAGTGGTTCGTGGTCTCGGACCTCGGGCTCACCGCCTTCAAGGGACGCGACGGGGTGCACGTGTTCCTGCGCTCACTCGCGAGCGCCGCGGTGGTGCCGGACGCCGAGATCCGGCTGGTCGCGCGCAACAACGAGGTGCTGGGAACCCGCCGGACCGACGCGCAGGGCCACGCCGCCTTCGATCCCGGCCTCGCCCGCGGCGAGGGCGGCATCGCGCCCGGCCTCGTGGTGGCTCAGGTGGGCGACGATTACGGCTTCCTCGACCTCAACCTCTCGGCCTTCGACCTGACGGACCGCGGCGTGAAGGGCCGGGCGAGCCCGGGCACGATCGAGGCGCACGTCTTCCCCGAGCGCGGCGTCTACCGCTCGGGCGAGACGGTGCAGATCACCGCGACGCTCCGGGACGCGCAGGGCGCCGCGGTGACGGGCCTGCCGCTGACCCTCGTGGTGAAGCGCCCGGACGGCGTCGAGTACCGCCGGGTGCAGGTGGCCGACCAGGGGATCGGCGGGCGCGCCCTGCCGCTGCCGCTCCTGCCCGGCGCGCTGCACGGGACCTGGCGGATCGCCGCCTACACGGACCCGAAGGCTCCGGCCCTCGGCGAGGCGAGCTTCCTCGTCGAGGATTACGTGCCCGAGCGCCTGGAGGTCAGCCTCGCGCCCGGGGCGCCGACCCTGCGCCCCGGCGAGCCGGCCCGCATCGGCGTCCAGGCCCGCTACCTCTACGGCGCGCCGGGCTCGGGCCTCGACGTCTCGGGCAGCGTCAGCGTGCAGGCGGCCAAGGGCTCCGGCATCGCCGGGCTCGACGGCTTCTCGACGGGCCTCGACGACGAATCCGTCGAGGCGACGACGCAGGAGATCGAGGAGCACGCGACGACCGACGCCCGGGGCGCCGCGAGCCTGACCGTACCGGTGCCGCGCCTCACCGTGCCGCGGCCGCTCGAGGCCCGCATCACCCTCCAGGTCGGCGAGCCCGGCGGCCGGGCCCTGTCGCGCAGCCTCACCCTGCCGATCCTGCCAGAAGGCCCGGTGCTGGCGATCCGCAAGGGCTTCTCGGGGGACCTCCCGGAGGGCGGCACCGCCACCTTCGACCTCGCCCTCGCCGCGCCCGATGGCCGGCGCCTCGCCGCGAGCGGCGTGACCTGGACCCTGTCGCGCCTCGACCAGACCTATCAATGGTACCGGGCGGACGGACGCTGGTCGTTCGAGCCCGTGAAGTCGGTGCGGCGCGTCGCGGACGGGCGCGTCGACCTCAGGGCGGACGGGCCCGGCAAGGTCTCGGCTCCGCTGAGCTTCGGCCGCTACCGCCTGGAGGCGAGCCTGCCCGGGCAGCCGGGGGCGGCGGCGAGCGTCACCTTCGCGGTGGGCTGGGGCGGCGGCGAGACCGCGGACGCGCCGGACCTCCTCGACCTCACCCTCGACAAGGGCGCCTATTCGGCCGGCGAGACCCTGCGGGCGCGCCTCGCCCCGGCCTTCAAGGGCACAGCGACCCTCGCGGTGGTGAGCGACCGGGTCCACGCGGTCGTCACCGCGACGGTGCCGGAGGGCGGCACCACCGTCGAGATCCCCGTCAAGGCCGAGTGGGGCGCGGGAGCCTACCTCGTGGCGAGCGCCTACCGGCCCCTCGACCAGGCGGCCAAGCGCCTGCCGGGGCGGGCGCTCGGCCTCGCCTGGTTCTCGGTGGACCGCGACCGGCGCGCCCTCGACGTGGCGATCGCGGCGCCCGCCAAGGCGCGCCCCCGCGAGACCCTGAGCCTGCCGGTGCGCGTGGCGAACCTCGGCCCCGGCGAGGAGGCGCGGGTGACGGTGGCGCTCGTCGACGTCGGCATCCTCAACCTCACCCGCTACGAGGCGCCGAACCCCTTCGCCTACTACTTCGGCCAGAAGGCGCTGGGCCCCGAGATCCGCGACCTCTACGGGTACCTGATCGACGGCATGCAGGGGACGCTGGGGGCCATCCGCTCCGGCGGCGACGGCGGGGCGGAGCTCGGGGAGGCGCCCCCGACGCAGGCGCCGCTCGCCCTCTATTCGGGGATCGTCACTGTGGGGCCCGACGGCACCGCGCAGGTGGACTTCCCGCTGCCCGCCTTCAACGGCACCGGCCGCGTGATGGTGACGGCCTGGAGCCGCTCACGGGTCGGCCAGGCGGAGGCCGACGTGATCATCCGCGACCCCGTGGTGCTCACCGGCACGCTGCCGCGCTTCCTCAACGTCGGCGACCGCTCACGCTTCTTCGTGGCGCTCGACAACGTCGAGGCGCCGGCGGGCGACTACACGGTGGACCTCGACCTCGCCGGCCCGGTGCTGGTCGGCGCCGAGGCGGCGCACAGGCGGCTGCGCCTCGAAGCCGGGGGCAAGGGCCAGCTCGTCATCCCGATCACCGCCGCGGGGCCGGGCCTCGCCCGCCTCGACGTGACCCTGACCGGGCCGGGGCTCGCCGGCAGCGCCGGGCAGAGCTTCGCGCTCGCGGTCTCGCCCGGCACCGGCGCCCTGGTGCGCCGGAGCGTGCAGACGCTCCAGCCCGGCGCCGGCCTGACCCTGTCGGCCGACATGCTCGCCGACATCCTGCCCGGCACCGGCACGGTCTCGGTCTCGGCCTCGCCCCTCGCCGGCGTGGACGTCGCCGCCCTCCTCCAGGCCCTCGACCGCTACCCCTACGGGTGCTCGGAGCAGGTCGTCAGCCGGGCGATGCCGCTCCTCTACGTGAACCGTCTCGCCACCCTCGATGGACTCGCGCTGGACGACACGGTGGACAGCCGCGTCCGCGGGGCGATCGAGCGGCTCCTGTCCAGGCAGGATTCGAGCGGCGATTTCGGCCTGTGGTCCGCCTCGGGCTCGAACGATCTCTGGCTCGCGGCCTACGTCACCGACTTCCTCACCCGCGCCCGCGAGCGGGGCTTCGCGGTGCCGCAGACGGCCTTCACGAGCGCCCTCGACCGCCTGCGCAACGCGGTGGCCAACACCACCGAGGTCCGCGACGGCGGCAGCGACCTCGCCTACGCGGCCTACGTGCTCGCCCGGAACGGCCGCCCGGTGATGGGCGACCTGCGCTACCTCGCCGACACGAAGCTCGACGCCTTCGCGACGCCCCTCGGGCAGGCGCAGATCGCGGCGGCGCTGGCGCTGCTGGGCGACCGCGGCCGGGCGGCCCGCGCCCTCGACGCGGCGCTGGCGCGCCTGCGCACGACCCGCGACACGCAAGCCTACCGCGCCGATTACGGCTCCCGCCTGCGCGACGGGGCCGGCCTCCTCGCGCTGGCGGCGGAGTTCGGCGCGACCCGCGAGGCGCTGACCCCCGTCGCCGCCGTGCTGAGCGAGGAACGCGCGAGCGGGCGGCCCACCAGCACGCAGGAGAACGCCTGGATGGTGCTGGCCGCGCAGGGCCTGACGAAGGAGGCCGAGGGCCTCTCCTTCACGGTGGACGGCGCCCCCCAGGCCGGCGCCCTCGCCCGAACCTTCCGGGCGGCGGCGCTGGAGGCGCGGCCCGTGGCGATCGTCAACACCGGCCGGGGCCCCGTGCAGGTCGCGGTCGGCGTCGGCGGCAACCCGATCGGCCCGGAGCCCGCGGAGGCGCGCGGCTACACCGTGGAGCGCACCTTCCACCGCCTCGACGGCAGCGTGGTCGAGCCCGGCGGCATCCGCCAGAACGACCGGCTCGTGGTCGTCCTCAAGGTGACGGAGGCCAAGGCCAGCGCCGCCCGCCTGCTCCTCGTCGACCGCCTGCCGGCGGGCCTCGAGATCGACAACCCGAAGCTCCTCGACGCGGACACCCTCAAGGGGCTTGCCTTCGCGAAGACCGACGTCCAGCCGGTCCACACCGAGTTCCGCGACGACCGCTTCGTGGCCGCCTACGACCGGACGCCCGAGCAATCGGCCTTCTTCACCGCCGCCTACACGGTGCGGGCGGTCTCGCCGGGCAGCTACGTGCTCCCGGGCGCCACGATCGAGGACATGTACCGCCCCGAGCGCTTCGGCCGCACCGCCTTCGGGTCGGTCGAGGTCGGGCCGGCGAAGTAGCCGGCGGTGCGGCGCGAGGCGCCCGCTTGGGGGCGAGGGCGAGCGGGCGCGGCGCTCGCCCTCCTGACCCTCACCCTCCTGGGCCTGCCCTGCCTCGCCCTCTGGCGCTACGCCGCCGGGCTGCCGCCCCTCGACCTGACGCGCGCGGGCGAGCGCTCCACCGTCGTCCTCGACCGCGACGGGCGGCTCATGCGCCCGTTCGCGACGCCGGACGGGCGCTGGCGGCTCCCCGTCACGGCGGCGGCGGTCGATCCGCGCTTCCTCGCCATGCTGCAGGCCTACGAGGACCGCCGCTTCGCGTCCCATCCCGGCATCGACCCGGCCGCGACGCTGCGCGCCGCCGGGCAGTGGCTCGCGCACGGCCGGATCGTCTCGGGCGGGTCCACCCTGTCGATGCAGGCGGCCCGCCTCGCGGAGCCGCGCCCGGAGCGCTCCCTCGCCGCGAAACTCCGCCAGATGGTGCGGGCGGTGGCGCTGGAGCGGCAGCTCGGCAAGGCGGCCGTCCTCGACCTCTACCTCGCGCTCGCCCCCTACGGCGGCCCGGTGGAGGGCGTGCGGGCCGCGAGCCTCGCGTATTTCGGGCGCGAGCCCGCCCGGCTCTCGGCGGCCGAGGCCGGGCTCCTCGTCGCCTTGCCCCAAGCCCCGGAGGCGCGCCGGCCCGACCGCTTTCCGGAGGCCGCGCGGCGGGCGCGCGACCGGGTGCTCGCCATCGCGGCCGAGCGCGGCGTCATCACCGCCCGGGAGGCCGAAGCCGCGAAGGCGGAGCCGGTGCCGCTCGCGCGAAAGCCCTTCCCGATGCTCGCCGCCCACGCGGCCGAGGCGGCCGTCGCGGCGGCCCCGGAGGAGCGGGTGCTGCGCCTCACCCTGGACGGGCGCCTGCAGGCGAGCCTGGAGACCCTGGCGCGGGAGCGCGCGGCGGCCGCGGGCCCCGTTCTGTCGGCGGCGATCCTCGTCCTCGACAACCGCAGCGGCGCGGTGCTGGCCCAGGTCGGCAGCGCCGGCTATCGCGACGCGGAACGGCGCGGCGCCATCGACATGACCCTGGCGGTACGCTCGCCGGGCTCGGCGCTGAAGCCCTTCATCTACGCCCTCGCCTTCGAGAACGGCCTCGCCCACCCCGAGACGCTCCTCGACGACCGGCCCGCCCGCTTCGCGGCGACCTATGCGCCGGAGAATTTCGACCTCACCTACCAGGGCACGGTGACGGCCCGGCGGGCGCTGCAGCTCTCCCTCAACGTGCCGGCGGTCGAGCTCCTGGAGGCGCTGGGCCCCGCCCGCCTCATCGCCCGGCTGCGGGCGGCGGGCGCCGGAATCCTCCTGCCGCGGGACACGGCGCCGGGCCTGCCGGTGGCGCTCGGGGGCCTCGGCATCACGCTGACCGACCTCGCCCGGCTCTACGCGGGCCTCGCCCGCGGCGGCCCGGTGCCTGACCTCGTGCGGCGCGCCGACGTGCCCGGGACGGCCGCCGCGGGGCAGCCGGTGGCCGACGCGGTGGCGGCCTGGTACGTCGCCGACATCCTGCGGGGAGCGGCGCCCCCCGAGAACGCCCTGCCGAACCGCATCGCCTACAAGACCGGCACGTCCTACGGCTATCGCGACGCCTGGGCGATCGGCTTCGACCGCCGCGTGACCGTCGCGGTCTGGGTCGGGCGGGCCGACGGGGCGGGCGTGCCGGGCCTCGTCGGGCGCCTCGTGGCGGCCCCCCTGCTGTTCGATGCCTTCAGCCGGTACGGCGGCGAGCCGGAGCCCGTGCCGCAGGCGCCCGGGGCGCTGCTCGCCACGACCGCCGGGCTGCCGCCGCCGCTGCGCCACATCCGGCGCGACGGCCCGAAGACCCTCGCCGCCACCGTGACGGCGCCGCTGCGGATCGCCTACCCGCCGGACGGCGCGCGGATCGACCTCGGGCTCGCGGAAGGGCCCGCCGCGGGGCTCGCCCTGAAGGCGCTCGGCGGGGTGCCGCCGCTGACCTGGATGGTCGACAGCCTGCCGGTCGCCGCGAGCCCCCGCCGCCAGACGGAGTGGCGCCCGGACGGCGCGGGCTTCGCCCGCATCTCCGTGCTCGACGCGTCGGGGGCGAGCGACAGCGTGGTGGTGCGGCTGGAGTGATCCCCTGCGTCGATCGGCCGGATCCTCCCGGACCCGCTACTTCACGAGCCGGATCGCGTCGCGGAAGCGGGGATGCCGGGCGGTGCCGAGCCACTCGAACACCGCCATCTCGGTGGTGACGATCTCGGCGCCGTGGCGCGCCATCCGCGCGAGCGCGGCCTCTCGGTTCTCGGGACGGCGCGCACCGAGCGCGTCGGCGACGAGGAAGACGCGGCGGCCCGCACCGATCAGGCCGAGCACCGTCTGCAGCACGCAGACATGGGCCTCGCAGCCCGCCACCACGACGTCCCGGTCCGCCGGCAGCCGCTCCAGGAAGCCCGCGCTGCGCACCGCGTCGAACGTCATCTTGTGGGCCGTGACCTCCGGCGTCGCGCCGAGTTCCGCGACGGTGGGCCCGAGGCCGCCCGCGTTCTGCTCGGTGAACAGGACGGGCACCCCGAACAGGCCGGCTGCCTCGATCAGGCGCCCCGCATTCGCGATCACCTGCTCGGCCCGGTCGATCGCCGGCATCAGCCGGGCCTGGATGTCGACGACGAGGAGGATCGAGCGGTCGGCGGAGAGCGTCAGCATGGCGGAGGGGCCCGGAGCGAGGCGATGCGCAGGTGGAGATACGCCTCCATGAGGTCTGCGGCGGAGGCGTCGAACATCCGGATCCGCCCCGTATGGAGCAGCAGGAGGAGGCCCGTGGCGTGGGCGAAGACGTCCGCCGTCAGCATCCTGGCGGCGCGCTGCCCGGCGCCCAGCGCTTCGGCCGCCTGGGCGATGGGCAGGAGCGCCGCCTCCAGGGCCGCGTTGAGGCGCTCGTCGCGCGCGCGGCCGAGGCCCGCGGGCCGCAGGCCGCCGCGGAACAGGTAGAAGCCGAGGTCGAGGTCACGCGGGTTCTCGGCGTAGAATCGGAAGAAGGCCATCGCGGCCGCGTGCAGCCGCGCCTCGGGGTCCGCCTCTGCCACGGAGACCCCGGCGACGGCCGCGGCCAGCGCACCGAGCGAGTCCTCTAGGACCTCGGCGTAGATCGCCTCCTTCGAGTCGAAGTGGAAGTAGAGCGCCGCCGGCGTGTAGCCGGCCCGGGCCGCGATGGCGCGCAGGCTCGCCCCGTCGAGCCCCTCGGCCTCGAACACCGCCCGCGCGGCTTCGAGGATCAGGTCCCGCTTCATCGCCGCGACGGCGGCCCTTCGCCCGGATCTGTCGGCCAACGCGCGCGTCTCCCCTTGACGAAAATCTAACGCTGTTCGATTTTTCGCACAAGGGAAGCGATCGCCCACCGGGAGGGACCCCCATGCTGATGAGCGCCGACGAGTACCGCGAGTCTCTCCGTGCCTACCGGCCGCGGGTGTTCGTCAACGGAGCACGCGTCGAGAGCGTCGCCGACGACCCTAACTTCCGCCCCGGCATCAACGCGGTCGGCATCACCTACGACCTGGCACGCCGGCCCGAGCACGAGCGCCTGATGCTCGCCCGGCAGGGGACCTCCGGCCGCACCGTCAACCGCATGTTGCATATCGACGAGACGGGCCAGGATCTCCTCGACAAGCTCGAGGCCGTGCGGCTCGTGTGCAAGATCTCGGGCTGCGCGCAGCGCTACCTCAGCCACGACGCCCTGAACGGGCTGTTCCAGGCGACGAAGCGCACCGATTCCGTCCACGGCACCGACTACCATCCGCGGCTCCTCGCCTACCTGCACGACGTGCAGGCGCGGGACCTGACCCTCGGCGTCGCAATGACGGATGCCAAGGGCGACCGGGCCAAGCGCCCCGGCGCGCAGGCGAACCCGGACACCTACGTGCACATCCGGGAGCGGCGGCCGGACGGAATCGTGATCTCGGGCACCAAGGCGATCGTCACCGGCGCCCCCTACATGCACGAATTCCTGGTGATGCCGTGCCGCACCCATGCCCCCGAGGACGCCGCCTGCGCTGTCGCGTGCGCGGTGCCGATCGATGCGCCCGGCGTCACCATCGTGGCGCGGCCGGCCGGCCGCCCCGGCGAGGCCGCCGCGAAGTTCTCCGGCACCTACGGCCAGTCGACCGGCGTGGTGATCTTTGAGGACGTGTTCGTGCCCCACGAGCGCGTCTTCCTGGCGGGCGAGACCGAGGAGGGCGGCTTCCTCACCACCACCTACGCCACCCATCACCGGCATTCCTGCATCGGCGCCCGGGCGGGCTTCGGCGACCTCCTGATCGGCGCGGGCGCCCTGATGACCGAGGCGAACGGGCTCGACCCGGACCGGCACGGCCATATCCGGGAGGCGATGGTCGAGCTCATCGCCATCACGGAGGGCTTCTTCGCCTGCGGCGTCGCGGCGTCCGTGTACTGCGCGCCGGACCCGGCCGGGTCCGTGATGCCGGACCCGGTGTTCTCGAATATCGGCAAGCTCCTCCTCGCGACCCGCATCTACGACATGCACCGGATCGCCCACTACGTCTCGGGCGGCCTGATCGTCGCGCTGCCCGGCCCGGACGAGGACCACAACCCGGAGACGCGGGCCTCCCTGGAGGCGGTGCTGGGGGCGCGGGCGGACATCCCGATGGACCGCCGCATGGCGGTTTCGCGCCTCGTCGAGGATCTGACGGTGAGCCACCAGGGCGGCTGGTACTCGGTGATCTCGCTGCACGGCGGCGGTTCGCCGGAGGCCATGAAGCGCGAGATCTGGCGCAACTACCCGGTCGGCGAGAAGGCCGCCCTGGTGAGCAGCCTCCTGGACCGCGGGCTCGCCGCCGACAACGCCCCGACCACCCGCCAGCCCGGCCGCTGCTGCGCGACCGGCTGCACGCCGCCGGCCCAGGGACCGGAACAGGGACACTTGCAGGGGCAAGCCCAGGCCGCGGAGTGAGGCGCGGCCTGGGCACCAGGGGCGCCTGCGTCGCGCCCGGTGACGGTCAGCGGATCGCCGGATCCGCCGTGACGCTCACCATGGGCAGCGTCACCGCGGCGCTCGCCGGCGGGAGCGGATGGGGCAGCGCCATCGCCGTGAAGGCGGCGAGCGCCAGGGCGAAGCCGAGGGCGAGGAGCGAGGCTTCGAGGCCGCGATAGAGGGCATCCATCGGCTGTCTCCCGGTCGAGGGGCGGTGCCCATCATCGGCCGGGAGTGTGAGGGAAACGTAACCGCCGGATCAGGCCCGGCCCGCCGCCGGCATCTCGGCGAGGGTCCGGTGCGGCGGCCGCAGCAGGGCCGCGGCGAGCTGCGCCTCCAGCACGATCAGGTCGCTCTCGCGATCGGGCTCCCAGCCGCAACGGCAGCCGGCCGGCCCCTCGTGCGCGCGGGCGATCTGGTCGTAGATCAGGCCGATGGTCCGGGCCGCGGCTTCGAGCGCGGCCATCGGCGGCATCGGGCGATGGCCGAGCGTCTTCCAGAAGGCGCGCATGAGGGCGAGTTCCAGTTCGGCCTGGTCCCGGCGCTCCGCCTGCTCGCAGGTCCCGGCGGCGAGGCCGGCACTCACCGCTTCGCCTCGCGGTGCACCGCGGCGACGGGAGAGGCCCCCGTCACGTACTCGATCAGGGCGGGCAGCTTGTGCAGGCGCAGGTCGAGGCAGGAGCCATCCCACCACGCGAGCCGCGCGCAGCCCCTGATCAGGTTCAATGCTCCCGCCATCCCGGCCTCCATGCCCACGGCGCGGACGGGGCCCGCACCGGGCCTCGATCGGCGCGCTGAAGACATGATCTGCTCGCCAGGATGACGCAAGGCCGGGACGCAATATTGGAGTTCTTTGAAATTTGCGCTCTCTGATCTTAAAACCGCTTCAGATTATAGTCGTTCTATTCGCGCGCGAATCACCCGCGCCACGCCACCAGCACGGCACCGGCGGCGATCAGCGCCACCCCAAGCCAGTTCGGGACGGACAGGGACTCGCCGAGGAAGAGCGCGCCGAACACGGCGACCAGCACGACGCTCAGCTTGTCGAGCGGCGCCACCCGGGCGGCCTCGCCGAGCGAGAGGGCCCGGAAGTAGCAGAGCCAGGACGCACCGGTGGCCAGGCCCGAGAGCACGAGGAGTGCGAGCGCCTGGCGGGGAACGGCCGCGAGCGCCGCCCCCTGCCCGGTCGCCGCGACGATGGCCCCGGCGAACAGGAGGATGACGGCCGTCCGCAGGAGCGTCGCGACGTCCGGGGGCACCTGCGCGACGCCGGCCTTGGCGAGGATCGCGGTGAGGGCCGCGAAAACCGCCGAGAGCAGCGCCCAGAAGCGCCAGGATTGCAGCAGATCGGCCATCGCCTCCCTCTCAGAGCACCGCGCGCATCAGCGCCAGGCCCGCGAACAGTCCGGCGAGGCCGAGCACGACGGAGCCGACGATGTAGAGGAGCCCCGCGCCGAGGTCGCCCCGCTCCAGGAGCAGGACCGCTTCGAGCGAGTAGGACGAGAAGGTGGTGTAGCCGCCGAGGATGCCGGTGGCGACGAGGAGGCGCAGCTCCTGCGAGGAGCCTCGCGCCGCCGCCCAGCCGGTGAACAGGCCCATCAGCACCGAGCCGGTGACGTTGATCGCGAAGGTGCCCCAGGGAAAGTCGGATCCGATCCGGAGGGCGGTGAGGCCGACGGCGTAGCGGGCCATGCCGCCGATCCCGGCGCCGAGGAAGACCAGCAGAAATCCCATGCGGCGTGCCGAAGCCCCCATGTCGCCCGCGCCGCATCTCGCGTGCCGGGCCGGACGGGTCAAGGCTCCGCGGCCTCACGAGGTCGCGGAGCGCCGGCCGGCGGGGATCATCGCACGGCCGTCAGCCGAGCACCTTGTCGATCGTGATCGGCAATTCGCGGATGCGCTTGCCGGTGGCGTGGTAGACCGCGTTCGCGATGGCGGCGGCCGTCCCGACGATGCCGATCTCGCCGAGACCCTTCACGCCGAGGGGGTTCGCCTTGTCCTCCTCGTCCACGAAGATCACGTCGATGTCGTAGATGTCGGCGCTCACGGGCACGTGGTACTCGCCGAGGTTGTGGTTCATGAACCGGCCGAGGCGGTGGTCGAGCATCGACTCCTCCTCCAGCGCCGAGCCGATGCCCATCACCACGCCGCCCAGGATCTGGCTGCGGGCCGTCTTCGGGTTGAGGATCTTGCCCGCCGCGATGGCCGAGACCACGCGGGTGAGGCGGATCTGCCCGAGTTCCTCGTCGACCTTCACCTCCACGAAGATCGCCGAGTGGGTGTAGGCCTCGTAGGCGTCGTTGAAGTCCTTGTCGGGCGCGCCCTCGGCGGTGGCCTCGAGCCGGTCGACGCCGCCCGCCCGCATGGCCTCCACGAGCGAGACGCTGCGGGAGGGGTCGCCCGCGACCTCGATGCGGCCGTTCGTGAACGCGACGCGGTCGAAGTCGACGTTGGCGAGCGGCGAATTCTCCATCTGGCGGGCGAGCCGGAAGGCCTGCTGGCCGACGTCGCGGCACGCCTTCATCACCGCGGTCCCGGAGGAGGCCGCCGTCCAGGAGCCGCCGGCCACCGGCGCCTCGGGGAGCCGGGTGTCGCCGAGCTTCGTCGTCACGTCGTCCATGGTGAGGCCGAGGGTGTCGGCGGCGATCTGCGTCAGGATCGTGTAGGTGCCGGTGCCGATGTCGCCCGTGGAGTTGCCGACCTCGAGCCTGCCGTCCGCCGTCAGGATGGCGTGGGCGGAGGACTGCATCATCATCGATTCCCAGACGCCCGTGGCCATGCCCCAGCCGACGAGCTCGCGGCCCTCGCGCATGGAGCGCGGCTCCGGGTTGCGCCGCGCCCAGCCGAACCGCTCCGCGCCCTGCGAGAAGCAGCTCTTCAGGGCCTTCGAGCCGAAGGGCTTGCCGCCCGCCGTGCGGTCGGACTCCGTGTAGTTCTTGAGGCGCAGCGCGATCGGGTCCTGGCCGGTCGCGTAGGCCAGCTCGTCCATCGCGGTCTCGATGGCGAACACGCCGGTGACCGCGCCGGGGGCGCGCATGTCGCCCGGCGTGAACATGTCGAGCTTGGCCAGGCGGTAGGTCAGCTCGACGTTGTCGCACTTGTAGAGCACACCCGACCAGTTGACGACGACCTCCTGATAGTCCTCGAAGTGCGAAGTCCCCTCGATGGCGTCGTGGCGCAGGGCCTGGAGCGTGCCGTCCGGGTCGGCGCCGAGCGTCACGGTCTGCAGCGCGTCCGGCCGGTAGGTGAAGGTCCACATCTGGTCGCGGGTCAGCACCACGCGGACCGAGCGCTCCAGCTCGCGGGCGGCCAGCATCGCGAGGAAGAGCTGGTATTGCGGCCGCAGGCCCGAGCCGAAGCCGCCGCCCAGATACGGGTTCATCACCCGCACGTCGTCCTTCTTCAGGCCGAACACGTTGGCGAGGTAGGCCTGGCTGTTCGAGACGCCCTGGATCTTGTCGTAGACCGTGTACTTGCCGTCGCCCTCGTAGACCACCGTCGAGGCGTGGGGCTCCATCGGGTTGTGGTGCTCGATGGCCATCCGGTAGTCCTCGCGCACCTTGATCGGCGCCTTGTCGAAGGCGCCGTCCGCGTCGCCCCAGGGCTTCGGCGGCGGCTTGATGCCCTCGCGGTCCATGGGCGGCCGGTAGGCGAAGTCGCGCGCCGCTTTCGTGTCGGTCACGGGATCCTCGGCCTCGTAGTCCACGGCGACGAGGGTGGCGGCGTGGCGCGCGGTCTCGAAGTCCTCCGCCACCACGAGGGCGACGGGCTGCCCGCTGTAGACGATCTTGTCGTCGTAGAGCGCCCGGAACGGCGAGCCGGGGGGCGCCACCGCATCCTGGTAATTGTAGTCGAGGAAGGCCGTGCGCGGCCGGTTTTCGTGGGTGAACACCTTGAGGACGCCCGGCACCGCCTCCGCGGCGGAGGTGTCGATGGAGCGGATCCGCCCCTTGGCGACGATGCTCGACACGACGGTGCCGTGGGCGAGGCCCGGCGCCTGGAACTCGCCCGCGTACTTGGCGAGCCCCGTCACCTTGGCGGGGCCGTCGACGCGGCTGCGGGGGGTGCCGACGAAGCTGTCGCGGCCGGTTGAAGAGAAGGTCTCGGTCATCGGAAGGCCCTCACTGGATGCGCTTGTCGGTGAGCGACTGCGGCGTGCCGGCGGCGGCCTGTTCGAGCCCCCGCACGATCGCGCGCCGCGCCAGCTCCACCTTGAAGCCGTTGGCGGATTGCGGCTGCGCCTCCGACACGATGCGGTCGGCGACGAGCCCGAAGCTCTCGCGGGTGGCCGGCTTGCCGACGAGGAGCGCCTCCGCCTCGCGGTTGCGCCAGGGCTTGTGGGCGACGCCGCCGAGGGCGAGGCGGGCGGTCTTCACCGTGCCGTCCTCCACCGCGAGGGCGGCCGCCACCGAGACCAGGGCGAACGCGTAGGACAGCCGGTCGCGCAGCTTCAGGTAGGTGTAGTGGCCGGAGAAATCCTCGTCCGGCAGATCGACCGAGAGGATGATCTCGCCCGGCTGGAGGGTGGTGTCCGTCTCGGGCGCGTCGCCCGGCAGGCGGTGGAAATCCGCGAAGGCGATGGAGCGCTCGCCCGCGGGTCCGCTGACCCGCACGCGCGCCTCCAGGGCGGCGAGCGCCACGCACATGTCGGAGGGGTGCGTGGCGATGCACTTGTCCGAGGTTCCGAAGATCGCGTGAATGCGGTTGACGCCGCCGATCGCCGGGCAGCCGGAGCCGGGCAGCCGCTTATTGCAGGGCGTACCCGTGTCGTAGAAGTAGTAGCAGCGGGTGCGCTGGAGCAGGTTTCCGCCCATCGTGGCGGCGTTGCGCAGCTGCGCCGAGGCGCCCGCCAGGATGGCGTTCGCCAGCAGTGGGTAGCGCGCCCGGACCCGATCGTCGTAGGCCGCCTGCGCGTTGGTGACGAGCGCCCCGATGGACAGGCCGCCGTCGCGGGCCTCGATGCCGTTCAGGGGCAGGCGCGTGATGTCGACGAGGCGGCCGGGCCGCTCGACGTCGTACTTCATCAGGTCGAGGAGGTTGGTGCCCCCGGCGATGAAGCGCGCCTTCGGGTCGGCGCTCAGGGCCTGCACGGCCTCCGCGACGGTGTCGGCGCGGACGTACTCGAAGCGGTTCATCGGGCGCCCCCCTGGTTCATGACGTCCTCGATGGCGTCGACGATGTTGGTGTAGGCGCCGCACCGGCAGATGTTGCCGCTCATCGCCTCGCGGATCTCCTCGCGCGACCGGGCGTGGCCCTCGCTCATCAGCCCCACGGAGGAGCAGAGCTGGCCCGGCGTGCAGTAGCCGCACTGGAAGGCGTCGTGCTCCACGAAGGCTTCCTGGATCGGGTGCAGGCCGTTCGTGCCGGAGCGGCTGGCGAGGGCGGCGAGCCCCTCGACGGTGGTGATCTCGGCTCCGTCCTTCATCACGGCGAGCGTCAGGCAGGCATTCACCCGGGTGCCGTTCACCAGCACCGTGCATGCGCCGCACTGGCCGTGGTCGCAGCCTTTCTTGGTGCCGGTGAGGTCGAGGCCCTCGCGCAGGAGGTCGAGCAGCGTCGTCCAGGGCGCGACCTGAAGCTCGCGCTCCTGCCCGTTGATGGTCAGGCGGATGCCGATGCGGGTGTCCGCCGGGACCGGCGAACCGCTTTCGATGAGCATGGTGGCGAGTCCCGTGCGTTGGGGGCCCGCATCGCACGCGGCGCGTGACGGGCCGGACGAGGGGCGTGCGGAGGGGCGGCAGGCCGGGCGCGCCGTGGCGCTGCCGTGGCACTGCCGTTCCTGCCGATAACAATTCCAATCTGCGCCCGTTCCCCCGCGCGGCCGCCCGCCGCGGCGTTTCCGTTTCGGGCGCCGCTCGGGTAACCCTCCGGGACCCGCCGATCTCGCCCGAAGGACGTCCGATGGCAGCGCTCGACCCGATCCTCAACGACATCGACCGCGACCTCGACAATGCGCTCGACCGCCTGTTCGATTTCCTGCGGATCCCCTCGATCTCGACGGACCCGGCCTACGCGGAGCATTGCCGCGCCGCGGCCCGGTGGCTGGAGCGGGACCTCACGGCGCTCGGCTTCGCGACGACGGTCGAGGAGACCGCGCTGCATCCGGTGGTGCTGGCGCACGCGCCCCGCCCCGGCACGCCGCACGTGCTGTTCTACGGGCACTACGACGTGCAGCCGGTCGATCCGCTGAACCTGTGGGAGACGCCGCCCTTCGAGCCGCGCCTC
Organism: Methylobacterium sp. A54F; assembly: GCF_053346035.1. Lineage (NCBI taxonomy): Bacteria > Pseudomonadati > Pseudomonadota > Alphaproteobacteria > Hyphomicrobiales > Methylobacteriaceae > Methylobacterium > Methylobacterium sp. A54F. The sequence continues at coordinate 228,343 of NZ_JBKFBF010000006.1, forward strand.
GTCACCGGCGCGGACGGCGCGGCGCGGATCGTCGGGCGCGGCGCCTCCGACGACAAGGGCCAAGTGATGACCTTCATCGAGGCCTGCCGCGCCTGGAAGGCGATGGCGGGGGAGCTGCCCTGCGGGGTCACCATCCTGATCGAGGGTGCGGAGGAGAACGGCTCCCAGGGCCTGCTCGAATGGGTGGCGAAAAACCGCGACCGGCTCGGCGCCGACATCGTCCTCGTCTGCGACACCTCGATGTGGGACCCGGCCACGCCCGCCATCACGACGTCCCTGCGGGGCCTCGCCTACTTCGAGGTGAAGGTCCGGTGCGCCGACCGCGACCTCCATTCGGGCTTCTTCGGAGGCGCCGCCCGCAACCCGATCCACGTGCTGTCGCGCATCCTCGCCGACCTCCACGACGCGGACGGGCGCGTCGCGCTGCCGGGCTTCTACGAGGGCGTGCGCGAGACGCCGCCCGAGGTGCTGGAGCAGTGGCGCGGCCTCGATCTCAGCCCGGAGAAGTTTCTGGGCCCGATCGGCTTGAAGGAGCCGGCGGGCGAGCGCGGGCGGATGCTGATCGAGCTGATCCAGTCCCGACCGGCCTGCGACGTGAACGGCATCATCGGCGGCTACACCGGCGAGGGCACCAAGACGGTGATCGCGGGCGAGGCCAGCGCCAAGGTGTCGTTCCGGCTCGTGGACGACCAGGATCCGGAGGCGCTCGCCCGCAGCTTCGAGAGCTTCGTGCGCGCCCGCATCCCCGCCGACTGCTCGGTGGAGGTGATCTGCTACAAGGGCTCCCGCGCGATCGCCCTGCCCTTCGACATGCCGGAACTGTCCGTCGCCAAGGCGGCGCTGGAGGCCGAGTGGGGCCGGCCGCCGGTCACGGTGGGCGCCGGCGGGTCGATCCCGATCGTCGGCGACTTCAAGCGGCTGCTCGACCGCAACACCCTGCTGATCGGCTTCGGCCTCGACGACGACCGCATCCATTCGCCGAACGAGAAGTACGACCTGCGGAGCTTCCACAAGGGCACCCGCTCCTGGGCGCGCATCCTGGCGGCCTTCGGCGGAGTGGCCTGAGGAATCTCACTGTGCTGCCGGCCGCGCCTGCGCGGCGGCTTCCAGTTCCCGCGGCGATCCCTGGAGGTCTCCTTCGAGGCTTCGCTTCGCTGCGCACCTCAGGATGAGGTCGCGGGTCGGGGAAACACGGACGGCGTCTCCCACCCTGCGACCTCATCCTGAGGTGCCCCCGTGAGGGGGCCTCGAAGGAGGCCTCCAGGTCCCGCCGCGATCCCCGGCACCCGCTCCAACCGCGAGCGGGGCCAGCGCTCAGCCGACCCGGGCCGGCTTGGCCGCCGCGTACTTGCCGTCGACCTTGCCGTCCACCTTCGGGTCGGCGGCCTTGCCGCGGCCGCGCAGCCACCAGGTGCCGAGGCACGCCAGGGCGATCAGGACCAGAACGCCCTGCGCGCCGATCGCTTCCCAGGTGCCGTTGTTGAGGCCGATGTTCGCCACGATGGCCGGGACGCCGTCGCTGCTGAAGGGCAGGACGGCCTGCTCCTGGAACTCCTGGATCGCCTCGCTGACGAGCTTGAGGCCCATGATGAACAGGAAGGCGGAGGTGACGAGGAACATCGGCCGCAGCGGCAGGCGCAGGGCCAGCCACTGCATGGCGACGAACATCGCGACGAGGGCGAGGGCCGCGACCCCGAGGCCGGCGAGGAGCGAGCCGTCGAAGCCGTTGGCGCTCTTGGCGAGCGCGTGGAGGAACAGGACGGTCTCGGCGCCCTCGCGGAACACGGCCAGGAAGGCGATACCGGCCAGCGACATCACGGTGCCGGCCCCGAGCGCCCGCTCGGCCATGCGGTTGAGATCCGCCTGCCAGGCCCGGGGATCCTGCTTCAGGAACAGCCAGCCGCTCATGTAGAACATCAGCGCCGCCGCCGCGAGCATGACGCCCGCCTCCATCAGGTCGTTGTGGGCGCCGTCGAAGTAGGTCTCGAACACCCAGGCCATGCCGAGGCTCGCGAGCGCCGCCGCCCCGGCGCCGAGGTAGAGCGGCGTGATCTTCTCCGAGGCGCCGGCCCGCCGGAGGAAGGCCGCCAGCGCCGCGATCACCAGGAGTGCTTCGAGGCCTTCCCGAAACAGGATCGTGAAGGCCTGAACGAACGTCGAGCCGTCCGCCATGATCGATCTCCAGTTTGGAAGCGTTCAAATCAGGCGCGGAAAATCCTGTACCCGATTTGCAAAGATTAGAAATGTTCTCAAAAAGGAACGGCAGAGCGCGAGACCTGGCCCAAGACCTGGGATGAGTCCGCGCTCTGCTTCACAGCGCCCTGCCTATAGCTGCCGGCCACGCGCCGCAAGGTCGCCGGGGGCGACCGCGCGCGTGCCCAAGCAGCAGGATCGTCGCACCAGGGGGGTTCGCCGCCATACTAACGCCACACAATGTCAGGGCCGGAGCCTCCGCGCTGCAACCGAACGGGCCGCTCGGGGATTGTTGGGGCAGAGAGATGCGGCACGTGAAGCCGCACCCCCATGTCCAGGCCACAAGGGCGTGCCCCGAGGTGGGTGCGTAGCGGGATTCACGACGATGACGCGCACGACGATCACCACCGCCGGCTTCTCGGCGGCCCTCCTCCTCATGGCCGCCCTGCCCGTCGCGGCGGCGCCGGCGGCCGACCATGGACCGACCCGGGTCGCCGAGGCGAGCGACCCCGTGAAGCCCGCGGCGGCGGTCGAGAACGAGGAGGACAACACCAATTGCAGCCGCGCCCGCCGTCGCCTCTGGGTCGAGGGCGAGGGCTGGATCGTCCGCCGCATCACGACCTGTCGCTGACGGGGCCACCCGTCGCGGCCTGTGCACGGCCGCCGGCTCAGCACTCTGCGCGGCTGGTCCTCCGGGCCGGGCCGGAACGACCCTCACGGCCTGCCGGTTCTCGCCTAAAGCGTTCGCGCCAAGATTCGCGCCGAGACCCGAAACCCCGTGTTGGAGTGATCCCGATGCCGCAAACCGGCCTGCCCCGCCTGATCCTGGCCGCCACGATGCTCGCCGGCCTGACCGGGCCGGTCCTGGCCTACGACGCACGGTTCGCCGGCCGGGGCTACGGCGCGCCCTACGGATACGCCGAGCAGGGCGCCGTGGGATACGGCTACGCGGACGAGGCGGTGCGGGGCGCCTACGTGGGGGCGCCCCTGACGCGCTTCCCGCGGCCGAGCGAGATCGTCCCCTCCCCCTGGAGCTACGGCACCTACGGCATCCCGACCGTGACGGGGATCCCCCGTGCGCCCGTCGGCACCCCGACCATCACCGTCATCAACGCCGACCGGCCCGCCGCGCGAAGCCCGCGGAACACCTCCGCGCGAGTGATCAACCGGGGCCGCGACGGCGCCTGGTCGCAGGCGGACACGGCGCCCGTCGAGGGCGGCCCCCGCATCATCTCGGTGTCGGTGCCGCGTCGCTGAGCGCGGCGAACCACGCCGCGTAGCGCGTGTTGCGGGCGAGGCGGCGCGTTTCGTCCGGCGCGCCGTCCGTCCACCAGACCGGGCCCCGCTCGCCGAGCCCGACCTTCGCGGCATCGACGCCCGCCCGCGCGGCAGCCAGGGCCTCCGGGTCGGCCGTCCGCTTGGCCGTGGCGACGGCCCTCCGCGCCCGCATCAGGTCCGCGACCAGCGCGCTGCGCCGGTCCTCGCTCAGGCCCGGATTGGTCCGGCGCCAGAGGCGTCCGCGCACGACGATGTAGCGGCCGTCCGGCGTGACGGGCGGCGGGGCGTGTGAAGGGGACGCCTCAGGCATCTTCGCCCGGCATTAAGCTTTCGGTGCGACGGTCTCTGCGTTCGGGAAGTTGTACTGGGACTGCCATGCACGTCGTGATCGTCGATTCGAGCCGCGTGGTCCTGAAGATCGTGTCCGGCCTCCTCGAACCGCGCGGACATCGGGTCGATGCGTTCACGGATTCCGAGCAGGCGCTCGCCTTCCTGGCCCAGACGCCGAGCGTCCGGGTTCTGATCACCAGCCTCGAGGTCCGGCCGATGACCGGTCTCGAACTGTGCTGGTCGGCCCGGCTCCTCGCCGAGGCGCGCCGGCCCCTCTACGTGATCACCATGTCCTCGGCGCGCAACGCCCGCAACCTCGCCGAGGCGCTGGACAGCGGGGCGGACGATTTCATCGAGAAGCCGCCCGGCGCCGAGGAGCTGCACGCCCGCCTGCGGGCGGCCGAGCGCCTGACGTCGATGCAGGGCGAGCTGATCCGCCTCGCCGAGACCGACCCGCTCACCGGCCTCCTCAACCGGCGCGCCTTCTTCGCCCGGACCCGCGACGCGGCCGATCAGGTCGGCAACCACGGCCGCATGGCCGCGATCTGCGTCGACATCGACCACTTCAAGCGCATCAACGACGAGCACGGCCACGATATCGGCGACGCGGCGATCCAGGGGGTCGCGCGGATGCTCGCCGAGGACGGCATCGTGGGCCGGCTCGGCGGCGAGGAGTTCGCGGTGGTGCTGCCGCACAAGAGCCTCGACGAAGCGGAGGCCGCGGCCCGGCGCCTCTGCGGCCTCGCGCGCGACCTGCGGTTGCGCGGGCGCCGGGGGCCGATTCGCCTCACCTGCAGCTTCGGGGTGAGCGAGTGGAGCGAGGGCGAGACCGTCGAGGGCCTGCTGAAGCGCGCCGACATCGCGCTCTACGAGGCCAAGACCGGCGGCCGCGACCGCGTGGTCTCGGCGACGACCGACCTGATCCTGGCACGGGCAGGCTAAAACGCCGCCGTGCCAGTCCTCGCTTCGTAGATGCCTCACCGCGCGACGGTCATGGCGGGAGATGGCACGAAACGGAACGGCTTCGGTTAACGGCCCTGTGCCATCCGGGCACACGAAAACCGGAAATTTACTATCCCAATGCTTAATTAACTCTCTCCCACGCCGTTTTGGCCCGCTCCCGTCGTGGAACGAGTCTTGAAGTCTACCTACGCAACCCAGCCCACTTGTTTCGGGCCGGGAAGCGAGGGGAAGACCGGCATGAGTAGAGCCGTTGGAGTCCTGATCATGGACGAGCCGCAGGGGCTCAGTCCGACGTTCCGTGCAACCCTGGAGCACATGCCGTCGCTCCGGACGATCGACGAGGCCGATCTCGCGCGGACCGACACCGACAACGCCGTGGCCCTCGTCTTCGTGGACGAGACCCGGATCGCCGATAGCATCGCCCGGGTCTCGGCCCTGAAGGACCGCCTGCCCCACCTGCGCACGCTGGTGGCCTTCCAGGCGCTCACCGCCGGCGACCTGCGCGAGCTGATGGCCGCGGGCGCCGACGCCTTCGTGGCCCGGGCCGCGACCCCCCGGGAGGTCTGCACCGCGGTGCTGGCGCTCGCCGAGGGCATGGGCCGGCTCGTGGAGGGCGAGGCCGCGGCCGCGCAGCCGGAGGCGAGCGACGGCCTGGGGCTGACGCCCCGCGAGGCCGAGGTCCTGCGCTTCCTCAGCGCCGGTTTCAGCAACAAGGAGGTCGCCCGCCGCCTGGCCCTCAGCGTCCGGACGGTCGAGACCCACCGGCTGAACCTGCGCCGCAAGACCCAGACGGGCCGCCTCAAGGACCTCGTCTCCCTCGCCCGCCAGCTCGGCCTCGCGCCGGTGGTCGATGCCGACACGCCGCGCCGCCCCGGCGGCCCGTCGCGGCATTGAGCGCCGGTGCACCGGGAGCGCGACGACCCACGTCGGCTCCCGGTCGAGACCGGCGTCAGGCCGGGTTCGGCTTCAGGTCCTCGTTGACTGCCGAGAGCGGACGCTTGGGCTTGGCCGCCAGCGAATCCCCCCGCACCGCCTCCTCCAGGGGCTCCGGTCCCTTCCTGAGGAGCTTGGCGAGGTAGTAGCTGCCGAAGCCGAAGATGATCGCATAGGCGATCAGGAACGCGATGAGGGACGTCGTCACCGCCTGGGCGGTGAGCGGCGAGTGGGCGTCGGCGGTGCGCAGCTGCCCGTAGACGATGTAGGGCTGGCGCCCGATCTCGGCCGTGAACCAGCCGAACAGCACCGCCCCGAAGCCGGAGGGCGTCATCAGCATGGCGCAGGTCAGGAAGACCCGGTTGGAATAGAGGGTGCCGCGATAGCGCAGGAGCAGGTGCCAGAGGCTCAGGCCCAGCATCGCCATGCCGATCGCGACCATGATCCGGAACGAGTAGAAGACCGGCCAGACCGGGGGGCGCTCGTCGGGCCGCACGTCCTTCAGCCCCGGCACCACGCCCGAGAAGTCGTGGGTGAGGATGAAGCTGCCGAGCTTCGGGATGCCGATCTCGAAGTCGTTGCGCTCCTCCTTCATGTTCGGGATCGCGAAGAGCAGCAGGGGCATGTCCGCCTGCGTCTCCCAGTTCGCCTCGATCGCGGCGAGCTTCGTCGGCTGCAGCTTCAGCACCGCGAGGCCGTGCGCGTCGCCGACGAAGATCTGGATCGGCGTGCAGATCACCGCGAACCACATCGCCATGGAGAGCGAGAGCCGGGCCCCCGCGACCTTGGCGGGCGGCTCCTTGCGCCCGCGCAGGATCATCCAGGCCGACATGCCCGCCACCGCGAAGGCGGTGGTGAGGAAGCAGCCGAGCACCATGTGGGCGTAGCGGATCGGGAAGGACGGGTTGAAGATCACCTTCAGCCAGTCGGTGGCCACCGCCCGCCCGTTCTCGATCGTGAAGCCCGCGGGCGTCTGCATCCAGGAATTCGCCGACAGGATCCAGAAGGCCGAGATCAGCGTGCCGAGGGCCACCATGCAGGTGGACAGGAAGTGGAGCCGGTCGCCGACGCGGTCCCAGCCGAACAGCATGATCCCGAGGAACCCGGCCTCCAGGAAGAAGGCGGTGATCACCTCGTACTGGATCAGCGGCCCGAGCACGTTGCCGATGAAGTCCGAGTAGCGCGACCAGTTGGTGCCGAGCTGGTAGCTCATCACGATGCCCGACACGACGCCGAGGCCGAAGGACACCGCGAAGACCTTCACCCAGAACCGGTAGAGGTTCCGGTACATCGGGTCGCCGGTCCAGAGCCACTGGCCTTCGAGGCGGGCCAGGAAGCTCGCGAGCCCGATCGTGAAGGCCGGGAAGATGATGTGGAAGGCCATGGTGAAGCCGAACTGGATGCGCGAGAGCGTGAGCGCGTCGACGTCCATGGCTCGTCCTTCCCTGCAGCCGGCGGCAACCCGGCTCCGCGGATTCGATTTTATTCCGGTTCCAACCTATCCCGGTTCCAGGCGCCCGGGGCAAGGCGCGCGCCGTGCGGCTCCGCGGCGCAACGCCCGCCCGAACGGCGCGGCGGGACGCAGCGGGTTTCCGGCGGCCGGGCTATAATCCCGCACCAGCCCGGAAGCCGAGGAGGCCGCTCCATGCCCAGTCCATCCCCCGTCGTCGTCGCCGTGGCAATCACCGGCTCGGTCCCGCGCAAGGCCGACAACCCGGCGGTCCCGATCTCGGTGGCGGAGCAGATCGCCTCGACCCGGGAGGCCTACGAGGCCGGCGCGACGCTCGCGCACATCCACGTCCGCAACGACGACGAGAGCCCGTCCTCCGACCCGGATCGCTTCGCCGCCGTTCAGGAGGGCCTGCGCCGCCACTGCCCCGGCATGATCGTCCAGTTCTCGACAGGCGGCCGCGGACGCGACCCGAGCCAGCGCGGACTCTCGCTCGGACACCGGCCGGACATGGCTTCCCTGTCCACGGGCTCCGTCAACTTCCCGACGATCGTCTACGAGAACCACGCGACGCTCGTCACGGACCTCGCGACGCAGATGCGGGACTTCGGGGTGCGCCCGGAGATCGAGATCTTCGACCTCTCCCACCTGCACGGCGCCAGGCGCCTCGTCGAGGCGGGGCTGATCGATGCGCGCCCGCACGTGCAGTTCGTGATGGGCGTGCAGAACGCGATGCCGGCCGAGGAGCCCCTGCTCGACAGCCTCCTCGCGGAGCTGCGGCGGGTGCTGCCCGGGGCGACGTGGACGGCGGCCGGCATCGGCCGCAACCAGGCCGTGGTGATGGACTGGGCCCTGGCGCGCGGCGCGGATGCGGTGCGCACGGGGCTCGAGGACAACATCCGGATCACCCGGGACCGGCTGGCGGCCAGCAACGCCGAGCTCGTCGGGCTCGCCGTCGCGGCGGTGGAGCGGCACGGGCGCCGCGCTGCGACGCCGGCCGAGGCCCGCGCCGCCCTGGGGCTGGCGGCCTGATTCGCCCGCTACCGGCGCTGGCGCCGGTGCGCCTTCGGCCGCCGGCCCGTCCGGGTGACCGTCACGCGGATCACCTCGGACATCACCGGCGGGTTGTGGGGCACGTGATCCGCGTCGGCGAGGACGAGCTGCAGGCTGTGGGTGCCGAGCGGCAGGGTGACCTGCGCCTCGGTCTGCCCGAGGCCGAAATGCAGGTGCTCGAAATCGTTCGGGATGCGCTCGTCGGGCGAGCGGAGGGCCGCATCGATCAGGAGGTGGTGGTGCCCGGTATTCGCCTTGTCGAAGCCCGCCGGGGCGACGCCCATGCCGGTCAGGCCGAACCGGATCAGGGTCTTGCGCGCCACGACGTTACCGTTGCGGGGCTGGACGAAGTAGACCCGGGCGCCCGGAGGCGAGGGCCGCCGCTGGGCGGCACCGGCCGCGGCGGTGGGTGCCGGCGCGTCGGGTGAGGCGACCCGGACCTTGATCACCTCGGAGGCGACCGGCGGGTTGTGGGGGATGTGGTCCTTGTCCGCGAGGAGGAGCTGGAGGGTATGCTCCCCCGGCGGCAGGTCGACCTCGGCCTCGGTCTGACCGGCACCGAAGTGCAGGTGGTTGAAGTCGTTCGGGATCGGCCGGTCCGGGGGCGGCATCGGCACGTCGACCAGGAGGTGGTGGTGCCCGGAATTCGGCCGGTCCGAGCCCGCCGGCGCGACGCCCATGTTGCGCAGGCCGAAGCGGACCATCGCCTTCGGCGGCAGAACGCTGCCGTTCTTGATCTCGATGAAGTAGACGGCGGCCCCCGGGGGCGACGCCGTCGGACCGGGTTTCCGGTCCTCGGCGCGGGCCTCGCAGCAGGCGAACAGGAGGACGAGCGCCGCGCCGGTACCGGCGAGCGCCTCCCGAATTCCGGAACACGTCACGCTGTCCCCCGGTGTGGCGGGCCAATCGAAACCTGCCCGGCCGCTCGGATCGACGGCATTCGGCGGCGAGCAGCGCGAGAACGACCTGATACGGCACTCGGAAACGCGAAGCTACTACGCCGAATTGTGTATCACGTCACAGATCCTCCGCAAGAGAGCATGCGAGACCGGTACAACCCGCGGGCGACTATTGCGTACTCTCCGTTTTCGCAGCACCGTGGCCCAAGCCATGCCGAAGGCCCAAGCCCTGCCAAGCCCCAAAGCCCTGTTCAGCCCCAGGTCGCCCCCGATGCCAGGACAAGCCGCTGAGGACGTCGTCGCGAAGCCGCGGATCCGGCGCAGCTTGGCCGCGTGCGGATGCCTCCTCGTGCTCGCGGCCGCGGCGCTCCAGGCCCTCACGGGCTCGGCGCAGGCGCAGAACCCGATCGGCGCCGGGCGCCGATTCGCCCTGGTCATCGCCAACAACCGCTATCCCGATGCGCCGGGACCCCTGCCGACGATCGCCAAGGACGGGCGCCTCCTCGCCGAGGAATTGCGGCGCAGCGAGTTCGACGTCGACTTGCGCGAGAACCTGCGGCGCGAGGACACCCAGGCTGCCCTCGATGCCTTCTACGCCAAGCTCAATGCCGGCTCGGCGGCGCTCGTCTATTTCGGGGGCTACGGCATCCAGGTCGGCCGCCAGACCTACCTCATCCCCGTCAACGCGCAGATCTGGTCCGAGACCGAGGTGCGCCGCGACGGGCTCAGCCTGGATGCGATCCTGAGCGAGCTGAACCGGCGCGGCGCCCGCGTGAAGATCGCGGTGATCGACGCCGCCCGGCCGAACCCCTTCGAGCGGCGCTTCCGCGCCTCCTCGGCCGGTCTCGCGCCGGTCGACGCGCCCGAGGGCACGCTGGTGCTGTTCTCCGCCCCACCCGGCAAGGCGGTGCGGGAGGAGAGCGGCGATGTCAGCCTGTTCATGAGCGAGCTTGGCAAGGAGCTGCGCGCGCCGAACATCACCGCCGAGGAAGCCTTCTCGCACACCCGCATCGGCGTCTCCCGCGCCTCGAAGGCCGAACAGGTGCCCTGGGTCGCCTCGTCCCTGAGCGAGGAATTCCGCTTCGCAAGGAATCCCACCGCGTCCGCGATGCCGGCCCCGGGAACTTCCGCGCGGGCCGACGAGCCCGAGCCGCCGCGCCCGCAGCGTCGGCCGCCGCCTCCCCCGCCCGCGGAGCCGGAGCGCCAGGCCGCGCCGCCGCCGGCGCCTCCCGTCGTCACGGCCGCCCTGCCGCCCCCCGCCCCGCCGCCGTCGCGCGCACCCGAGCCCGCACCGCGCGCGGCCCAGAGCCTGCGCGACTGCGAGGGCTGCCCCGAGATGGTGCCCCTGCCGCCCGGGAGCTTCGAGATGGGCGCGGCCGCAACGCCCTTCGACCGACCGGTGCACCGCGTGACGCTCGCAAAGCCCTTCGCCATCGCGCGGCGGGAGACGAGCGTCGACGAATGGCGGGCCTGCGTGGAGGCCGGCGCCTGCAAGTACCGGCCGAGCCCGGCGGACGCGCAGCCCGGCAGCCGGCCCATCACCAACGTCAGCTGGTTCGATGCCAAGGAATACGTCGCCTGGCTCACCGCGAAGACCCGGCAGACCTACCGCCTGCCGAGCGAGGCGGAGTGGGAATACGCCGCCCGGGGCGGGTCCGGGACCGCCTTCGCCTGGGGCGCGCAGGTCGGCGACGGCCGGGCCAATTGCCGGGACTGCCGCCGGGTCGCCAATCCCGAGCTCACCGACGTGGCGAGCTTCGCGGCGAACGGCTTCGGCCTGTTCGACATGGCCGGGAATGCCGCCGAGTGGGTCGAGGATTGCTGGAACGAATCCTACCGCGGGGCCCCCCCGGACGGGGCGCCCTGGACGCAGGGATCCTGCGGCCAGCGCGTGCTGCGCGGCGGCTCCTTCGACAGCACGGCGACTTACGTCCGCCCGACGGCCCGGTTCCGCTACGACGCCGACGTTCGCTACTACGCCAACGGCTTCCGGGTCGTCCGGGCGCTGCCCTGATCAGCCCGCGAGCGCCGCGTCGAGGTCCGCGATTAGGTCGGCCGGATCCTCGAGGCCGATCGAGAGGCGCACCACCTCGGGACCCGCCCCGGCGGCGCTCTTCTGGGCGTCGGTGAGCTGGCGGTGGGTCGTCGAGGCCGGGTGGATGATCAGCGAGCGGGTGTCGCCGATGTTGGCGAGGTGCGAGAAGAGCTGCAGGTTCGAGACGAGCTTGACGCCCGTCTCGTAGCCGCCCCTCAGCCCGAAGGTGAAGACCGCGCCCGCCCCGTTCGGCGTGTAGCGCCGGGCCAGCGCGTGGTAGCGGTCGGTCTCGAGGCCCGGATAGCTGACCCACTCCACCGCCGCGTGCCGGCTGAGGTGCGTCGCGACCGTCAGGGCGTTGTCGGAGTGGCGCTGCATGCGCAGGGGCAGCGTCTCGATCCCGTTCAGGATCAGGAAGGCGTTGAAGGGCGAGAGCGCCGGGCCGAGGTCGCGCAGGCCGAGCACCCGCACCGCGATGGCGAAGCCGAAATTCCCGAAGGTCTCCGACAGCACCATCCCGGCGTATTCGGGCCGCGGCTGCGAGAGCATCGGGTAGCGCGCGTCGCCGGCCCAGTTGAAGGAGCCGCCGTCGACGATCAGGCCGCCGATGGAGTTCCCGTGGCCGCCCAGGAACTTGGTGGCCGAATGCACGACGATGTCGGCGCCGTGCTCGAAGGGCCGGATCAGGTACGGCGTCGCCATGGTGTTGTCGACGACGAGGGGGATGTTGTGGCGCTTGGCGATGGCCGCGAGCGCCGCGATGTCGGTGATGACCCCGCCCGGGTTGGCGATCGACTCGCAGAAGATCGCCTTGGTGCGCGGCGTGATCGCCCGCTCGAAGGAATCGGGATCGTCGGTGTCGGCCCAGACCACGCCCCAGCCGAAGTTCTTGTAGGAGTGGTTGAACTGGTTGATCGAGCCGCCGTAGAGCTTGTTGGCCGCGATGAACTCGTCGCCGGGCTGCATCAGGGCGTGCATCGTCAGGAACTCGGCGGCATGGCCCGAGGCCACCGCCACCGCCGCGGTGCCGCCTTCCAGCGCCGCGATCCGCTCCTCCAGCACCGCGTTCGTCGGGTTGGTGATGCGGCTGTAGATGTTGCCGAAGGCCTGCAGCCCGAACAGCGAGGCGGCGTGGTCGACGTCGTCGAACACGAAGCTCGTGGTCTGGTAGATCGGCGTCGCCCGCGCGCCGGTCGCCGCATCGGGGCTCGCACCCGCGTGGATCGCCAGGGTGTTGAAGCCGGGTAGGCGGTCGGTCATCGGTCTCTCCTCGGGCTGCGGCACCGCGAGCGACGGTTTACGCTCCCCGCCGAGAACGGCGCAAGGCGCGCGCCCGGACGACCGGGTCGCTGGACCCGCGACCCTAAAAAAGTCTTCAAGCTGGCGCTTTGCCGGGCGCACGTCCTCCTGGCGCATGAACGGGTCATCCGCTCGATGTTGAAAACCGCCTTCGTTGCCGCGCGCGACCGCCAGAGGTTGTCGGAGATCGCCACGATCCTGATCGGCTTCGGCGTGACCAAGGTCGTGGATCGGCTGGGGCTGCGCTACCTGCCGTTGATTCCCCGGCGCACGCCGCGCGTCGACGTCACGCGCCTCTCGGAGCCCGAGCGCCTGCGGCGGGCGATCGAGGCGCTCGGACCGACCTTCATCAAATTCGGCCAGGTGCTGGCCAGCCGCCCCGACCTCCTCTCGCCCGCCTGGACGGAGGAGCTGGAGAAGCTCCACAGCCAGGTCTCGCCTCTGCCCTGGGACGTGATCCAGCCGCATCTCGAAGCCGACCTCGGCGCCTCGCCGCACGAGGTCTTCGCCGAGTTCGACACCGACCCGATCGCCTCCGCCTCCATCGCCCAGGTCTACCGGGCACGCCTCCACACCGGCGAGGAGGTGGTCGTGAAGGTGCTGCGGCCGGGCCTGCGCAAGATCATCGACGCGGACCTCCGCCTGATGGCCCACGGCGCCCGCATCGTCGAGACCGAGTGGCCGGACATGGCCCGCTACCAGCCTCGCGAGCAGATGCGCCACCTCGCGGCCGGCCTCAACGGCGAGCTCGACCTCCTCAACGAGGCGCGCAACTGCGAGCTGCTCGCCCAGATCTTCGACGAGCGGGACGACATCGTCTTCCCGAAGATCCATTGGGAATGGTGCTCGGAGCGGGTGCTCGTCCAGGAGTTCATCCACGGCATCTCGCCGACCGACGAGGCCGCCCTGGCGGCGGCCGGGGTCGACAAGAAGCTCCTCGCCCAGAAGGGCACCGACGCCTTCCTGCGCATGGCCCTCATCGAGGGCGTCTTCCACGCGGACCCGCACCCCGGCAACCTGCTGGCGCTCCCCGGCAACCGCATCGGCTTCATCGATTTCGGCATCATCGGGCGCCTCTCGCAGAAGCGGCGCAACCAGCTCCTCGTCCTGATCGGCGCCATGCTCAAGCAGGATGCGGACGGGCTGATGGCCGTGCTCCTCGACTGGACCGGCGCCAGCAACCCGGACCTGACCCGTCTCGAGGCCTCCGCCCAGGCCTTCGTGGAGAGCCACTCGTCGATCCCGCTCAACCTCGGGCTCGTGCTCACCGATTTCATGACCATGGCCCGCGAGAACGACCTCGCGATGCCGACCGACCTCGCGATCCTGTTCAAGGGCCTCGTCACCGCCGACGGCGTAATGCGCCACCTCGATCCGAATTTCGACCTGTTCGCCGCCGCGGGACCGACCGTGCGCACCACGATGCAGCGGCAGTTCTCCCTGAACGGCCTCAAGCGGAAAGCCGAGGCGCTCGGCGTCGGGCTCTACGGCGCGGCCTCGGAGCTGCCGACGCTGATCCACCTCATGCTGGTGCGCCTGAAGCAGGGGCGCGTCACCGTCGAGATCGAGGTGAAGGGCCTCGACAAGGTGACGCGCGGCATCGAGCGGGCGGCCGCGCGCGTGGCCGTCGCCCTGGTGGTCGCGGCCTTCGCCACCCAGCTCGCGCCGCGCCTGATCGATCTCGGCACGCCCGTCTTCATCACCATCGGGATGGTCGTCTTCACCCTCGGGGTCGGATGGCTGGTGCTGCTTGGGCGGAACAAGTGATCGCGCCTGGCGCAATTCCGTCTTCAGTCGATCCGACGCCCGGAACTCTTTTCGCAATATAGTTTACTTGCAGCCGGGCGCGATCGTGCTAGCCTCGTGCCATTACCGAATCGCGAGCCGCAGAGGGCCTCGCCGGCACGAGAAACGGCCTGAGCCGTCCGTGCCCGGCGACGCGTGGGCCCAGCGTAGCAACGCCTCGCCGATCGGCTGATCGACGCGCCGTGCCGGGCGCCCGGGATCAACCGGGGCCGGAGCCGACGGGCGCGGATGGGGTGTGCGGTGGGCTGCACGAGCATCTTGAGCTACGGCCTCGGCGACGAGCGCCGCGTCGCCTCGCTTGAGGCCGAGAACGCACAACTGCGTGCGCTCCTGGCTCAGGCCTGCCTGAGGGCTGAGGCAGAAGCCGAACGCAACAGCCGCCTCGGCCAGATCTTCGCCGCCGAGCGCAGTGCGAGCCGCGCCGAGGCGGACCGGGCCTCGGCCGAGACCGAGCGGATGCGGGTCGCCGCCGCGCACACGGTCGCGCTGTACCGGCGCGACCTCGCGGCCGGCGCGGCGCGCCTCGCGAGCGCGCAGGAGCTGAATGCGCGGCTTCGGGCGAGCGAAGAGTTCAACCGCCGCATCCTCTGGAGCAGCACCGACTGCGTGAAGGTGCTCGATCTCGACGGCCGCCTGATCACGCTGAGCGAGAACGGGCCGAGCATCTTCGGCGTCGCGAACTTCGCGGGCCTCATCGGGCGGCCGTGGGTCGGCTTCTGGTCCTGTCCGGAGAGCCGCGAACAGGTGATGCGGGCGCTCGACGAGGCGCGGGCCGGCCGCTCCGGACGCTTCCAGGCGATGCTGGGCGCCGCCGGTACCGACGCCGCGCCGACCTGGTGGGACATCGCGGTGGCACCGATCAACGGGAGCGATGGACAGCCCGAGCGCATCCTCGCCGTCTCGCGGGACATCACCGACCTGAAGCAGAACGAGGCCCGCCAGACGCTGCTGATGCAGGAGCTTGCCCACCGGGTGAAGAACACGCTGGCCCTGGTGCAGGCGGTGGCCACGCAGACATTGCGCAATGCCAGCTCCCGCGAGGCCGCAGGGGAAGCCCTGAGTGCGCGCCTCGTCGCGCTGGCGCAGGCCCACGACGTGCTGCTCCAGGGCTCCTGGTCGAGCGCGGACCTGCGCGGCCTCGTGAACGGCGCGATCATTCTGCACGGCGACGGCGCGCCTGGCCGCTTCCGCATCGTCGGCCCCGACGTGACCCTCGGGCCCCGTCCCGCCCTGACCCTCGCCCTGATGCTGCACGAGCTCGGCACCAACGCCGCCAAGTACGGCGCCCTCTCGGTGCCGGAAGGTCACGTCACGGTGAGCTGGCACCTCGCGGGCGGGGAGGACACCGAGCGCCTGCACCTGCGCTGGGAGGAGGCGGACGGTCCCTCGGTCGCGCCGCCGACCCGGACCGGCTTCGGATCGCGGATGATCGAGCGCAGCCTGATCCACAGCTTCGGCGGCGAGGTGCATCTCACCTTCCCGCCGACCGGCGTCGTCCTGACGCTCGATGCTCCGCTCTCCGCAGCTTTGGGCACGGCGGCCTGAGGCTGCGCGGTCTGGCGGGAGCTTGCTCCGCCTGCCCCACCATGGAAGGAGGCCGCATGGCTTCCTTCCTCCTCTACGCCGCGGCCGCGCTCGCCGAGATCGCCGGCTGCTACGCGTTCTGGGCCTGTCTGCGCCTCGGCCGGTCCACGCTCTGGCTGCTGCCGGGGCTTGCCGCCCTCGCGGTGTTCGCCGCGCTGCTCGCCCGCGTCGACAGTGAGGCAGCGGGTCGAGCCTATGCGGCCTATGGCGGCGTCTACATCGCCGGGGCCCTCGTCTGGCTCTGGGCTGCCGAGGGACAGCGGCCGGACCGGTGGGACGTCGCGGGCGCCGCGATCTGCCTCGCCGGAGCGGGGGTGATCCTGCTCGGCCCCCGCGGCTGAGCCCGGCTCAGTCCGTCCCGCAGAGCCAGGCCGCTTGGCCGGCGGACCAGGGGCGGGATCGTGCGACTGCGCCGGCGGCGCCCGCTCCTTGACGCAGGCTGGCGTGGGGAATAGGCCCCGGACTCCGAGTTCAGGGATTATCGCTGGCCTGATGACCGACAATCCGTCCGAGCAACCCGTCGTGCTCCTCGTCGAGGATGACGGACTTCTCCTGATGGAAGCCTCCGATACCCTGGCGGATGCCGGGTTCACGGTCCTGGAGGCGAGCCATGCCGACAAGGCCCTGAAGGTCCTGGAGAATCGCGACGACGTCGAGGTCCTGATGACGGATGTCGACATGCCGCAGGGCTCGATGGACGGTTTCGCGCTGGCCCGCCTCGTCGCCGACCGCTGGCCCGCGATCCCGGTCCTGGTCGTCTCGGGCATGGGCACGCCGGGGCCGCACGACATGCCGGACGGGGCCCGCTTCATCCCGAAGCCCTACGAACCGACGACCCTGGTGCGGACCCTCCGCGCCTTCGTCAGCCGCGCCGCCTGAGGCGGCCTCAGCCCAAAGTCGCAGACCATGGCCGACGAGAAGATGCCCCACCGCTTCGCCACGCAGGCCATCCACGCGGGGGCGAGCCCCGACCCGGCGACCGGTGCCCGGGTCCAGCCGATCTATTTCACAAACGGCTTTGTGTTCGAGTCGACCGAGCAGGCGGCCGACATCTTCGCGATGCGCAGCACGGGCTTCTCGTACTCGCGCGGCTCCAATCCCACCGTGGCCGCCCTGGAGCGGCGCGTGGCCGCCCTCGAAGGCGCCAAGGCGGCCGTGGCGGTCTCGTCCGGCCAGTCGGCGGTGCTCCTCGTCCTGATGACCTTGATGAAGAGCGGGGACGCCTACGTGGCCTCCTCGCGCCTGTTCGGCGGCTCGCTCGGCCTGATGCGTCGCCTCGACGGTCGCTACGACCTGAAGCCGCAGTTCGCCAAGGGTCTGACGCCCGAGGACTTCGAGGCGGCGATCACGCCGGAGACCCGGGCGATCGTCTGCGAATCGATCGTGAACCCCTGCGCGGCCGTGATGGACCTCGAGGGGATCGCGGCGGTGGCGAGGCGCCACGGCCTGCCCCTCGTCGTCGACAACACCCTGGCCTCGCCCGCGCTGATCCGGCCGATCGAGCATGGCGCCGACATCGTGGTGCACTCCACCTCGAAGTTCCTCGGCGGATCGGGCCAGACGATCGGCGGCGTGATCTGCGACGCGGGCCGCTTCGACTGGACGCGGAGCGGACACTACAACCTGATCACCGAGCCGTGGCCGGACTACGACGGCCTCGTGGTCTCCGAGCGCTTCCCGGAGACCAGCTTCGCCACGGCCTGCCGCCTGTTCGGGCTGCGCGACCTCGGGCCCGGCCTCTCGCCGATGAACGCCTTCCTGACGCTCACCGGCATCGAGACGCTCCCCCTGCGCATGGAGCGGCACTGTGCCAATGCCCGCGCCGTCGCGGCCTATCTCAAGGACCATCCGAAGGTCGAGTGGGTGAGCTACCCAGGCCTGCCCGGACAGCCCGGCGAGGCGCTGGCGAGGCGCTACACCCCGCAGGGACCCGGCTCGATCTTCACCTTCGCGCTGAAGGGCGGCGAGCCGGCGGCCCTCGAATTCATCATGAGCCTGGAGCTGGTCTCGCACCTCGTGAACATCGGCGAGATCAAGTCGCTCGCGATCCATCCGGCCACCACCACGCACCGCCAGCTTCGCCCCGAGGAGCGGGCAGCGGCCCTCGTCGGGCCGGAGACGGTGCGGCTCTCGATCGGCCTCGAGACCGTCGAGGACCTGATCGCGGATATCGAGCAGGCCCTCGCCAAGGTCGGCTGAGCCGGCCCCGCTGCGCGATCAGGCGGCGACCGGCACCGCGCGCGCGCAGGCTTCGAGCAGCGCGGGCACCGCATCGGGTGCGGTCGGGCGCGCGTAGAGGTAGCCCTGTGCCTGGGCGCAGCCGCCCGCCTTCAGGAAGGCGGCCTGCTCCGCCGTCTCGACCCCCTCCGCCACGACGGTCAGGCCGAGGCTGCGGCCGAGCTGCAGCACCGCGGTGACGATCGCCGCATCGTTCATGTCCCGGGTGAGGTCGGAGACGAAGCTGCGGTCGATCTTGATCTCGTCCACCGGGAACTGCTTCAGGTGGGTGAGCGAGGCGTAGCCGGTGCCGAAATCATCGAGCGCGACGCGGATGCCGGCACCGTGCAGTTGCTGGAGCATGGCGGCGACCCGCTCGGCCTGGTCGCCGAGAAGGACCGTCTCGGTCACCTCGACGCCGAAGCGATCGTGCGCGACGCCGGTGCTCCCGAGCGTCGCCAGGATGCCGGCGCCGCCCCCGGGATCGGCGAACTGCGCCGTGGACAGGTTGATGAAGACCCGGCCCGGCTCAAGCCCGCGGTCGAGCCAGCCTGCGACGTCCCGGGCCACCTGGGCGGCGAGGCAGGTCCCGACCGCGGCGCCGATCTCGGGATCGTCGAACACCGACGCGAAGGCGGACGGTGCGAGTACGCCGCGTGTCGGGTGACGCCAGCGAGCGAGCGCCTCGAAGCCGATCACCGCGCCCGAGGCGAGGCAGACCTTCGGCTGGTAGTAGGGAACCACCTGCCCCTCGGCGAGCGCCGTCCGCATCTCGCGCGCGATCGTCACCCGCTCCTCGATACTCGCCCTCAGCGCGGGCTCGAAGGGGCGCGCCTGGTTCCGTCCCGCACCCTTGGCGGCGTAGAGGGCGAGGTCGGCGTTCGTCAGGAGATCGGCGGCGCTCTGGGCGTGGGTCGGGTAGCCGGCAAGCCCGAGGCTCGCCCGCGGCGTCACGCTGCGGCCGCCGATGCCGATGCTGGGCTCCAGCACCGCCAGCACCGCGGCGGCGCGGGCCGCGAGCCCATCCTCGTCGTCCCCCGTCACGACCACGAACTCGTCCCCTCCGAGCCGGGCCACGAGGTCGCCCGGCCCGACGAGGCCGGAGAGTCGGCGGCCCACCTCCTTGAGGAGCGCGTCGCCGGCATCGTGGCCGAGGGTGTCGTTGACCTCCTTGAAGTCGTCGAGGTCGAGCAGGATCAGGCCGACCTGTCCGCCTTCCTCCGCCGCCCGCTCGATCGCGGCGTCGAGGGTCGCCTGGAACAGGCCGCGGTTCGGCAACCCGGTCAGGACGTCGTGGTTGGCCGCCTCGCGGACCGCCTCCTCGGTGGCCTTGCGGGCCGTGATGTCCACGAGGGTCGAGATCACGCAGGCGTTGCCGCCGATCTCGACGGGCTCCAGCGAGAGCAGCACGTCCCGCCGTCCGCCATCGGCGGTCATCAGGCTGGTCTCGTGGTCGTGCACGCGGGCGTCGCGGTGGAGGACATCGTGGAGGATGCGGCGGTTGGCACCCGCCATGAGATCCCGGGTGGTGAGCGCGCTCAGCTGCGCGGGCCCGGCGATGCCGAAGAAGCGATAGGCCGCATCGTTCATGCCCGTGAAGCGGCCCTCGGCGACGGTGGAGACGACCACCGGGATCGGAACCGCCTTGAACAGGGTCTCGAACAGGCGCTGGCTCTCCTCCAGCTCGGCATTCGCCCGGCGCTCGGCCTGCACGGCCGCCCATTCGAAGCGGCGCAGGCGATTGGAGCGGACCACCACGAGAAGCAGCGCCACCGCCTCGATGAACACGGCCAGCACCAGTCCCAGCGCCGTGTCGGGCACGGGCGGCGGCAGCATGTAGCACGCCATCAGGGCGATGGTGCTCGCGAGGCCGACGCAGACCGTCCAGCGGAAGCTCGTCGGCACGACGAGCAGGAAGATCGCCGGCAGCAGCAGGACGACGAACAGGGCGATGTCCGACCGCGAGGAGACGAGGAGGCCGACGCAGACGGTCGCGACCGCCTCCCAGCCCAGCATCAGGCGCTGCAGGGCCAGGAAGGTGCGCATCCGCCGGACGCTGGCGAGACAGGCGATGGACGCGGCGACGAGGATGAGCCGGGCGGGCACGGCCACCCAGAAATGATCGGTGCCGTGGAAGCGCCAGTCGCTCGCCAGAAAGAGGAAGTTGAGGACGGCCGACAGGCCGAAGAGCAGCCCGGCATGGCGCAGGGTCTCGGGCAGGCGGTCCGCCTGGAAGGCTGCCTCACGGTCCGAACAGAGGAATTCGCCGCCGACGCGACTGAGGCTCACGCACTGCATGGTTGCCCATCGTCACGGGCAAACCTGCACTCCACGTTAACGGGAACGTCCGCAAAAGCCGCTTCAGGTTGTCCCGCCGGGGCCTGCCCCGCCCGCTCGCGCGAGCGCCCGGAGCGCCCCCCGGAGGGTGCGCACGTCCTGCTCGGTCATCGCCATCCGGTGGAGCATGTCGCGCATGTTGCGGGCCATGATCTCGCGCTTCTCGGGCGGGTAGAAGCCTGCCGCCTCGAGGGTCTCCTCCAGGTATCCGAAGAGCGAGACGAGCGCCTCGCGGGGCGCCGGCGGCGAAAGCGCCTCGCCCGAGAAGGGCAGCCGCGCCCGGCCGCTCGCGCGCCGCCACTCGTAGGCGACCAGAAGCACGCCCTGCGCGAGGTTCAGCGAGGGGAAGTCCGGCGAAACCGGGAAGGTGACGATAGCGTCGGCCAGCGAGACCTCGTCGTTCGTCAGCCCGACCCTCTCGCGCCCGAACAGGATCCCGGTGCGCTGCCCTTCGCGCGCCGCGATCTCGGCGAGCCCCTCCTCCGGGCCGAAAACCCGCTTCATCTGCCCGCGCTCCCGGGCAGTGGTGGCGAGCACGAAGGAGAGATCGCCGATCGCCTCGGCGAGGCTCGCGTGCACCGTGGCGGCATCGAGCACGTGCGTGGCGCCCGAGGCGGCCTCACGCACGCCCTTCTTGGGCCAGCCGTTCTTAGGGTTGACGAGGCGCAGCTCCGACAGACCGAAATTCGCCATCGCGCGGGCCGTCATGCCGATGTTCTCGGCGAGTTGCGGTTCGACCAGGATGATGGCGGGCGGCAGGCCCACCGGCAGCTCTGGGTCTCCGCCCTGCGGAGCGCGGGGGCCTGATCGCGACATGATGCTCGTTCCGGTGGGCCGAGCCCACAACGCTCCGGCGGTTGGCATCACCGGCCGTGCAACGCAAGGGCACCGGACCTCTTCGACCGAGACCATTCGAGCATGAGGCGCGCGCCGCACAAAGCAACCGAGAGCGCCGGCGCCGGAGCGGCCGAGATCTGCCCTGAACCGCCGGGCCGCCCTCGCTGACAGCGGCGGGCCGATGTCAGGCGCCATGCCCGGTCGCGAACCTTTCGCCTCGTGCTGCACCGCGCTATGGACGGCGCCGGAATGCGGCATCCGCCTTGCGTGGCGGCCGCCGGTGGCCCAGCTTCAGGAAGGTCTGCGGATCATGGCGAAGATCAAGGTGGCGAAGCCCGTCGTCGAGCTCGACGGCGACGAGATGACTCGCATCATCTGGGCCGAGATCAAGAACAAGCTGATCCACCCCTACCTCGACATCGATCTCGACTACTACGACCTCGGCGTCGAGCACCGCGACGCGACGAACGACCAGGTCACGGTCGATGCGGCCGAGGCGATCAAGCGCCACGGCGTCGGCGTGAAGTGCGCCACCATCACGCCCGACGAGGCGCGGGTGAAGGAGTTCAACCTCAAGGAGATGTGGAAGTCGCCGAACGGCACGATCCGCAACATCCTCGGCGGCGTCATCTTCCGCGAGCCGATCATCTGCCGCAACGTGCCCCGCCTCGTGCCCGGCTGGACGCAGCCGATCGTGGTCGGCCGCCACGCCTACGGCGACCAGTACAAGGCAACGGACTTCAAGGTGCCCGGCAAGGGCCGCCTGACCATCAAGTTCGAGGGCGACGACGGCACGGTGATCGAGAAGGAGGTCTTCAAGTTCCCGGACGCCGGTGTCGCCCAGGCCATGTACAATCTGGACGAGTCGATCCGCGATTTCGCGCGGGCCTCGATGAACTACGGCCTCAACCGCAAGTACCCGGTCTACCTGTCGACCAAGAACACCATCCTCAAGGCCTACGACGGCCGCTTCAAGGACCTGTTCGAGGAGGTCTACCAGAACGAGTTCAAGTCGCGCTTCGATGCCATCGGCATCACCTACGAGCACCGCCTGATCGACGACATGGTGGCCTCGGCGCTGAAGTGGTCGGGCGGCTATGTCTGGGCCTGCAAGAACTACGACGGTGACGTGCAGTCGGACACGGTGGCCCAAGGCTTCGGCTCGCTCGGGCTGATGACCTCCGTGCTGCTCACCCCGGACGGCCAGACGGTGGAGGCCGAGGCCGCGCACGGCACGGTCACACGCCACTACCGCGAGCACCAGAAGGGCAAGGAGACGAGCACGAACTCCATCGCCTCGATCTTCGCGTGGTCGCGCGGCCTCGCGCACCGGGCGAAGCTCGACGACAATGCGGCCCTGGCGGCCTTCGCGAGCAAGCTGGAGACGGTCTGCGTCGACACGGTGGAGGCCGGCTTCATGACGAAGGACCTCGCGCTCCTCGTCGGGCCCGACCAGAGGTGGCTTTCCACCACCGGCTTCCTCGACAAGGTCGACCAGAACCTCAAGGCCGCGATGGCGGCCTGAGGGCCGCCGCGCTCGGCCGTGCAGCGGCGCCGGCCCGCCCGTTTCGGGCGGGCGCGGCGTCCCGTGCACGGCCGCCCTGCCGGGGCCGGGGTCGATCTTTCCGCGGTTTGCGCTAAACCGCGCGCAAATCCCCAGATTCCGGCGAGCGTCCCGACACCATGATCTCCTCCCCCCTGATGACCGTGATGGTGGATGCGGTGCGCAAGGCCTCGCGCGGGCTGCGCCGCGATTTCGGCGAGGTCGAGAACCTTCAGGTCTCGCGCAAGGGGCCCGGCGACTTCGTCTCGGCGGCCGACCGGAAGGCCGAGGAGGTCTTGCGGGACGCCCTGATGAAGGCCCGGCCCGGCTACGGCATGGTGCTGGAGGAGAACGGCATCATCGAGGGCCAGGACAAGAGCCACACCTGGCACGTCGACCCCCTCGACGGCACCGCGAACTTCCTGCACGGCATCCCGCACTTCGCGATCTCGGTCGGCCTCGAGCGCGACGGCCAGATCGTCGCGGGCGTGATCTACGATCCGGTCAAGGACGAGCTGTTCGTCGCTGAGCGCGGCAAGGGTGCCTACCTGAACAACCGCCGCCTGCGCGTCTCGGGCCGCACCGACCTGGCGGACGCGCTCGCGGCCTACGGCACGCCCTATCTCGGCCGCGGCAACCATCCGCGCCTCCTCAAGGAAGTCGCGGCCGTGATGGCGGTGACGGGCGGCACGCGGCGCCTCGGCTCGGCGGCGCTGGACCTCGCCTACGTCGCGTGCGGGCGCCTCGACCTCTACTGGGAGCGCGACCTGCAGACCTGGGACATCGCCGCCGGAATCATCCTGGTGCGCGAGGCCGGCGGCTTCGTGACCTCCGCCGACGGCGGGGCCGAGCCGCTGGCCGCCCGCTCCGTCGCCTGCGGGAACGAGGTGCTCCAGCGCAACCTCGTCACCCTCCTGCGCAAGGCCAACGCCTGAGCCCGCACTGTTCAGGGGGCACCGCATCTGCTTAATGCCGCGCTGACCCGATCCCAGGAAGCCGTCCCGATGGAAGCCCGCCGCCACATCGCGCTGAAGGATTCGATCCGATCGATTCCCGATTACCCGAAGCCGGGGATCATCTTTCGCGACATCACGACCCTGCTGAGCGACCCGCGCGCCTTCCGCCGCGCGGTCGACAGCCTCGTGCACCCCTTCGCGGGCGGACGGATCGACCAGGTCGCCGGCATCGAGGCGCGGGGCTTCATCCTCGGCGGCGCCGTGGCGCACCAGCTCTCGACCGGGTTCGTGCCGATCCGCAAGAAGGGCAAGCTTCCGCACAAGACCGTCTCGATGGCCTACGCGCTGGAATACGGGACCGACGAGATCGAGATCCACGTGGACGCCGTGAAGCCCGGTGACCGGGTGCTCCTCGTCGACGACCTGATCGCCACCGGCGGCACCGCGACCGCCGCGATCAATCTCCTGCGCGGGGCCGGGGCCGAGATCGTCGCGGCCTGCTTCGTGATCGACCTGCCGGAGATCGGCGGCGCGCAGAAGATCCGCGACCTCGGCGTTCCGGTGCGGACGCTCATGGAATTCGAGGGCCACTGAGGGGTCGACGAAGGGTCAAAACGTTGACTCGACGGGCCCCATCCACTATCAGCCGCGGCAGTTGCGACGCGGCGCCCCTTCGGGCGCCCCTCGTGCTTGCAGACATCACCCGAGAAGGACGCGTGAAGGTCGGGTGCGGCAGCCGCCGCCCGCGAGCGCGCCTCGACCTTTGGAGGCCTTGGCCATGAAGAGAACCTATCAACCGAGCAAGCTCGTGCGCAAGCGTCGCCACGGCTTCCGCGCCCGCATGGCCACCGCTGGCGGCCGCAAGGTGATTGCGGCCCGCCGCGCCCACGGCCGCAAGCGCCTCTCGGCCTGAGGTTGCCCGCGCGCCGCCGCGGCGGCGCGTGCCCCGGACACCGGCATCGAGCCCAGCGCAGGATCGGACGGCTTGTCGACGATCGAACGGCTGAGGCGGCGCTCCGAGTTCCTGGCGGCGGCCAAGGGCCGCCGCTTCCACACCGAGCACATCACCGCGCAGGGACGCCTGCGTGACGCGGACGAGATCCGCGACGGGCAGCCCGCCGCCGGGCTGCATCTCGGCTACACCCTCACCAAGCGGGTCGGGCACGCCACGGAGCGCAACCGCATCCGGCGTCGCCTGCGCGCCGCCGTCGCGGCCGTCGCGCCCGACCTGCCGGCGGCTCCCGCCGACATCGTCCTGGTCGGCCGCCGCCCCGCCCTCGGGGCTTCCTTCGAGACCCTGAAGGACGAGGTGCGCCGCGCCGTCACCGTGGTGGTGAAGCCGTCGTCCGGCGCGCGCCGGAAGGAGGCGCGCCGTTCCCCTGGTGAAGCGGCCTCCCGGCCCACACCTGATCTTCGCGGCGCGGGCAACCTCCGCGCCCCCTCCCCCGGCCGACACGCCTGCGACGGAACCAGCGATGGGCAATGACAAGACGAACATGATCGTGGCGATCGCCCTGTCGCTCGTCGTGCTCCTCGGCTGGCAGTACTTCGTGGCCGGGCCCCGGGTCGAGCAGCAGCGCCAGGAGCAGGCGGCGCTCAAGCAGCAGCAGGCCGCCCAGCAGCCCGCGGGCGTCACGCCGGACGGCGTTCCCTCGCCGAGCCCGAAGGAGGGCGGCCCCGCCGCCCCCGTCGCCGGCACCCTGGCGAACCAGAGCGCGCCGGAGTCCCGCGACGCGGCGCTCGCCCGCTCGCCCCGCATCCGGATCGAGACCCCCGCACTCCGCGGGTCCGTCGCGCTCAAGGGCGGCCGCATCGACGACGTGGCCCTCAAGAACTACCACGAGACCGTGAGCGACAAGAGCCCGGAGATCGTGCTGTTCTCGCCCGCCGGCACCGAGACGCCCTACTACGCCGAGTTCGGCTGGGTGGGCACGAACTCGGGTCCGCTGCCGAACAACGACACGCTCTGGAAAGCCGACGGCGAAGTGTTGTCGCCGGGCAAGCCGGTGACGCTCAGCTTCGACAACGGGGCCGGCCTCGTCTTCCGTCGCGTCCTGGCGGTGGACGACAAGTTCATGTTCACTGTGCGCGACGAGGTCGAGAACAAGGGCTCGGGCTCGGTGACCCTGTTCCCCTACGGCCTCGTCTCGCGCTGGGGCAAGCCGCACACTCAGGGCTACTACGTCCTGCACGAGGGCATGGTCGGCGTGCTCGGCGGCGACGGCCTCCAGGAATACACCTACGACCACCTCGCCAAGGAGCCGGCCTACGGCGGCCCGAGCACCAAGGGCAAGGCCTGGGCGAACGTGACCGGCGGCTTCGTCGGCATCACCGATAAGTACTGGGCGGCCACCGCGATCCCCGACCAGGGCGTGCCCTTCACGGGCGCCTTCACGGAGCGCACCGACGGCGCCACGAAGGTCTACCAGGCGAGCGTGCGCGCCGACGGCCGCAGCATCGAACCCGGCGCCACGGGTGCCTACACCCAGCGCCTGTTCGCCGGCGCCAAGGAAGTCAACACCATCAACTCCTACGAGCGTGAGCTCGGGATCAAGCAGTTCGACCTGATGATCGACTGGGGGTGGTTCCACTTCATCACCAAGCCGATGTTCCGGGCGCTGGACTTCTTCTTCCACCTGTTCGGCAACTTCGGCGTCTCGATCCTCGTCGTGACGCTCATCCTGAAGATCTTCTTCCTGCCCATCGCCAACCGCTCCTACGTCTCCATGGCCAAGATGAAGGCCGTGCAGCCGGAGATGCAGTCGATCCGCACGCGCTACGCAGACGACAAGATGAAGCAGCAGCAGGCGATGATGGAGCTCTACAAGAAGGAGAAGATCAACCCGGTCGCGGGCTGCTGGCCGGTGCTGATCCAGATCCCGGTCTTCTTCGCGCTCTACAAGGTCCTGTTCATCACCATCGAGATGCGGCACGCGCCGTTCTTCGGCTGGATCCAGGATCTCGCCGCGCCCGACCCGACGAGCATCCTCAACCTGTTCGGCCTGCTGCCCTTCGCGGCGCCCGACTTCGTGCATCTCGGCATCTGGCCGCTCATCATGGGCGTGACGATGTTCGTGCAGATGAAGATGAACCCCGCGCCGCCGGACCCGGTCCAGGCGCAGATCTTCACCTTCATGCCGATCATCTTCACCTTCATGCTCGGCTCGTTCCCGGCCGGCCTGGTGATCTACTGGGCCTGGAACAACACCCTCTCGGTGCTCCAGCAATACGTGATCATGCGGCGCAACGGCGTGAAGGTGGAGCTGTGGGACAATCTCAGGTCCACGTTCCGGCGGGGCGACAAGACCGCGCCCGCCAAGGGCGGCGCGAAGGGCTGAGCGGCTCGTGAGCGCCGAGACGCCAGCCGCGGACCTCATCGAGACCGGCCGCCTGCTCTTCGCAGGCGCCGCCGACTTCGTTGCGGCCGCGCAGACGCTCGGCCGCCTGCCGCCCATGGACGGCGTCGAGATTGCCTTCGCGGGCCGCTCGAACGTCGGCAAGTCGAGCCTCATCAACGCCCTCACCGGCCGCAACACGCTGGCCCGCACCTCGCACACGCCGGGCCGGACGCAGCAGCTCAACTTCTTCCGGATCGGCGAGCGCCTGAGCCTCGTCGACATGCCGGGCTACGGCTACGCGGCGGTGGAGAAGGCCAAGGTCGCGGCCTGGACCGAGCTGATCCATGCCTACCTCAAGGGGCGCGCGAACCTCGCCCGGGTCTTCATGCTGATCG
The DNA here is from genome assembly GCF_053346035.1 of Methylobacterium sp. A54F. NCBI lineage: Bacteria > Pseudomonadati > Pseudomonadota > Alphaproteobacteria > Hyphomicrobiales > Methylobacteriaceae > Methylobacterium > Methylobacterium sp. A54F. The sequence continues at coordinate 255,789 of NZ_JBKFBF010000006.1, forward strand.
ACGCACGCCACGGCCTGAAGGGCATCGACACCGACGTGCTCGACGGTCTCGACAAGGCGGCGGTGAGCTATCAGATCGTCCTCACCAAAGGGGACGCCCTGAAGAAGCACGAGGTCGAGGCTCGGATCGCGGGCATCGCGGCGGCGATCAGCCGGCGGCCGGCGGCCTTCCCCGAGATCATCCTGACGTCGAGCCGGGACGACCGGGGCGTCCCCGAATTGCGCGCCGCCGTGGCCCGGTTGCTCGCCGAGCGCCCCGCCTGAACGGAGACCGGCGTTGACCCGAATGCCCCTCCCCGAGCTGATCCTGCTGGCGCTCGCCGGCGCCTGCGGCCTCCTCGGCGTCGGGCTCAGCGCCGCGTCGGCCCACATGAACGGGGCCGAATCCCTGAAGACCGCGGCGCAGTTCCTGCTCCTCCACGCGCCCGCCCTGCTCGGCCTCGCGGTGCTCGGCGGCACCGGGCTGGTGCGCCCCTGGGGGGCGCGCCTCGCCGGCTTCGCGCTGGCCCTCGGCCTCGCCCTCTTCTGCGGCGATCTCGCCCTGCGCGCGCTGGCCGGCCATCCGCTCTTTCCGATGGCCGCACCGACCGGCGGCGTCGTGCTCATGGCGGGCTGGCTCGCCGTGACCGGCGCGGCGCTGCTCGCGCCCCGCCGAGCATCGCCGCGTGGCACGGAGCGAGGCCGCCTCGCACCGTCCGGCGGCGGGCAGGTTCCGCGCGGTCCGGCTCAGGCGGCCGCTTCGAGATCGGGATCGCGCCAAGTGCCCTGAGCCGCCAGGCAGTCGATGACCGCCTCGGGGGGGATGGGGCGCTCGAAGTAGTAGCCCTGCATCGTCGAGCAACCGAGCCCCCGCATGAGGATCGCCTGCTCTTCCGTCTCGATGCCCTCGGCCAGACAACCCAGGCCGAGGCTCCGGCACAGCGCCACCACCGAGCGGACGATCTCGCGGCACGCCGGCTTGCTCACGGTCTCGGCGACGAAGGAGCGATCGATCTTGATCTTGTCGATCGGCAGCCTGTGAAGGTAGCTCAGGCTCGAGAAGCCGGTCCCGAAATCGTCGAGGGCGAGGCAGGCTCCGATGGTCCGAAGGGCGTGCAGGGTCTCGCTGGCCTTCGCGAAATCGTCGATCAGCGCCGTCTCCGTCACCTCGAAGGTGATCCGCCCCGGTGACATCCCGCTGGCTTCGATCAGGTCCGAGAGGCGCTCGACCGTGGCCGGCGCGGTGAGGTCGTGCGCCGACAGGTTGAACGCTAGGTGGACATCCGCCGGCCAGTGCCGCGCGTCGGACAGTGCTTTCGCGAACAGCACCGCACTCAGGGCCGGTATGAGCCCTGCCTTCTCGGCGATCGGGATGAACTCTCCCGGTGTGACCGCCCCGAGAGCCGGGCTGTCCCAGCGCGCCAGCGCCTCGAACATCACGATACGGCTTCGGTCGAGATCGACGATGGGCTGGTAGACGAGGCGCAGCTCGCGTTCGAGATCGGCCTGCCGCAGGGCCTGCTCGATGAGGAGGCGACGACGCAGATGTCCCTCGTGCTGCGGCGAGAAGAGCGTCACCGATCCCTTCTCGGCGAGCTTGCCGTGATAGAGCGCGCAGTCGGCATTCTCGACGAGGCGCGTCGCGTCGCTCTCCGCGTCCGCAGCCCGCGCGATGCCGAGCGTGGCACTGACCCGGAGGCAGAATCCCCGGTAGACGATGGGTTCCGAGAGGGCCGTGCGGATCCGTTGCCCGAGCGCCAGGACGTCCGCATCCGATCGCGGCCCCTCGATGATCACAGCGAACTCGTCGCCCCCGACCCGAGCCGGAAAGCAGCCCTGCCCGTCGAAGACCTGCAGGCGCTCACCGATCGCGCGCAGGACCGCGTCGCCGGCGGGATGACCGTGGGTGTCGTTCACGGGCTTGAAGCCGTCGAGATCGATCAGGGCGAGGTGAACCGTGCCGCCGTTTCCTCCGGCGGCCAGCACGGCATCGAGGCTTGCGAAAAAGCTGCGGCGGTTCGGCAGACCCGTCAGGAGGTCAGCGTTGGCGAGGCGCATGTTCTCGGCATTCAGGCGCTGCAGCTCGAGATGCTGCAGGATCCGCGCGGAGAAGACCTCGTGGTAGATCAACGCCATGTAGACCATCGCGCCGCTGAGGACGAGAAACGCCACCGCGACGATGCGCAGGACGCCGTTGTCTTGGAACAGGAAATAGAGTGCGATGGGAACCACCGCCGTGGCGGCGCGCAGAGCTGCGGCACGGATGTGCATGAGGCCGAAGATGCTGGCTATGATGCTGTAAGTTGCAAAGAACAGGACATGCATCTGCTCGTAGACGCCGCCATACCGGGCGAGCAGGAGGCACCAGATCGCCGACCCGACGATCAGCAGCCCGACGACGCGGGTCAGCGTTCGGAGCTGATCGAAGGCCATATCCGGCGTGATCGGTCGGCGGGCGAGACGATAGTAGTGAATCCCCCGGAGTCCGGCGCAGGCCGTGAGCGGGATGAGCGCCCCATAGGTCAGCACAGGAGGGGCGAGATCGACGTGGGTCGCGATCACCAGCGCGGCGTTGAGCCAGAGCACGCCGTAGAAGAGCGGTGCCTGCTTCGAGAGCGCCTGCAGCTGGGCGACATGCATATCGGGCATGCCCGGCGGCACGACGAACAAGTTCAGGACATCACGGATCCGGCCCATGGAAGAAGAGTCCTTGCCGCTGACCGGGGCATTCCGAATTCTATACTGGGGGGCCAACAGAAAAGGACCATGAACGCCCCGCGGAAGCGGGCGCGGGCGAGCGATCGAAATTATGTACTTTGGCGAGGACTCTCGGAGTTCGCCGCAACCGACTGAGCGAGATTCGACCATATCTCCCAAGCGCTCACCCGGCCCCGCTTCCCAACCACCCGTCGGCGTGCCATCGCGAGGCCCGTCTAGGCGATGAAGGGAAGCTCATGCGAAGCGCGATGCAGACGATGCTCGCCGGCGATCTCTACGATCCCGGCGATCCGGAGATCCAGGCTGCTCAGGCGGCCACCAGGGAATGGCTCGTCCGCTACAACGCCGCCCTTGCCCTGCCGCCCGCCGAGCGCCGGCAACTCCTCGCGGAGCGCCTGGGTGCGGTCGGCGACGGAGCGGTGATCCGGCCGCCGTTCTTCTGCGATTTCGGCACGAACATCCGCGTCGGGGCCGGCGTGTTCCTGAACTTCAACTGCGTGATCCTCGACGTGTGCGCGGTCTCGATCGGCGAGAAGACGCAGATCGGCCCCCTCGTGCAGATCCTCGCGGCCGACCATCCGCGCGATCCGGCCTCGCGCAGCGCCGGCCTCGAGTTCGGGCGGCCCATCACGATCGGCTCCAACGTCTGGATCGGCGGGGGCGCCCTGATCATGCCCGGCGTGACGGTCGGCGACGACGCCATCATCGGCGCCGGGAGCGTCGTGACCCGGGACGTGCCGCCGGGCGCCACGGTCGTCGGCAACCCGGCCCGGCCCGTCCGTCCCCGCAGCAATCAGCCCTGATAGCGGCGCGCCTCGACCTGGAGGAACGTCGTCGCAGGAGCGGCCTCGGCAGTGAACACGCCGGCCGTGAGCGCGCCGCCGTAGACGGCGCCGGTGTCGAGGTTCGTCCGGTATCGCCGCAGCTCGGGCCGGCCGCCGCTCTGCGGGGTATGCCCATGCACGACGTGGCGACCGAAATCATGGTCCCCGGACAGGAACGGGTCGCGGATCCAGAGGCGGTTGTGAATGTCGGGGTCCGGCACCGCGGCGCCCGGCCGGAAGCCCGCGTGAACGTACCAGCGCCGCGCGTCCGCATGGACGGTCGGCAGCTCCTCGATCCAGTCGAGAACGTCGCCCGGAAAATCCTCGATCGCGTCGAGGCCGAAGGACGCCAGCGTCTCCGCGCCGCCATTCTGCAGCCAGTGGGTCGCGGCGCCCGGCTGCTGCAGGGATGCGAGCAGCATCGATTCGTGGTTGCCCATCAGGCAGGTGACCCGGTCCGGGTCGCTCCAGTGCAGGCGGCGCACGATGCGGATGACGCCGGCGCTGTCGGGTCCCCGGTCGATGTAGTCGCCGAGGAAGACGAGGCGGTGCGGGCGGTCCCCGGCATGCGCCTGGATCCGTTCGAGCAGGGCTTCGAGGAGCTCGCAGCAGCCGTGGATATCGCCGATGGCGTAGGTGAGTTCGTCGGGCATCGTGGGGGAACACTGTCCCCCCTGCGCCGCCAGAAGGAAAGCCCCGGCGGCCCCGAGGGGACCGTCGGGGCCGTGGATCAGTTCAGCGTCGCGCCGGCCGGCCGCCGCTCGGCGCCCACCGAGACGTCGCCGAGCATCAGCCCGAGCGGACCCGCATGGACCGGGACCGTCTCGCCGTCGTGGATGCGGCCGGAGAGCAGGAGCTCCGCGAGCGGGTCCTGCACGTTCTTCTGGATCACCCGCTTCAGCGGCCGCGCCCCGTAGGCCGGGTCGTAGCCCCGGTCGGCGAGCCAGGCGCGGGCCTCAGCATCCACGTCGAGGGCGATCTTGCGCTCGTCGAGGAGCCGCTGCAGGCGCCCGAGCTGGATGTCGACGATCGCCCCCATCTCCGCCCGCTTGAGGCGATGGAACAGGATGATCTCGTCCACCCGGTTCAGGAACTCCGGCCGAAAGTGGCTCCTGACCACGCCCATCACCTCGTCGCGGACCTGATCCGTGTCCTGCCCGTCCGGCTGGTTGACGAGGTACTCGGCTCCGAGGTTCGAGGTCATGATCAGCAGCGTGTTGCGGAAGTCCACCGTGCGGCCCTGCCCGTCCGTCAGGCGCCCGTCGTCGAGTACCTGCAGGAGGACGTTGAACACGTCCGGATGCGCCTTCTCGACCTCGTCGAACAGCACGACCTGGTAGGGCCGCCGCCGCACGGCTTCCGTGAGCGCCCCGCCCTCCTCGTAGCCGACGTAGCCCGGGGGCGCGCCGATCAGGCGGGCGACCGCGTGCTTCTCCATGTACTCGGACATGTCGATGCGCACGAGCGCGGTGTCGTCGTCGAACAGGAAGCCGGCCAGCGCCTTCGTCAGCTCGGTCTTGCCGACGCCGGTGGGGCCGAGGAACATGAACGAGCCGATCGGCCGGTTCGGGTCCTGCAGCCCGGCCCGCGCGCGGCGCACCGCAGTGGCCACCGCCTCGACCGCCTCACGCTGGCCGACGACGCGCTGGGCCAGCGCCTCCTCCATCGCGAGGAGCTTCTCGCGCTCGCCCTCCAGCATCTTGTCGACGGGCACCCCGGTCCAGCGAGAGACCACACCCGCGATGTGGGCCGGCGTCACCGCCTCCTCGAAGCCGTCGCGGCCGTTCTCGGCCTGCGCCTCGATCTCGGCGAGCTGCTTCTCCAGGCCCGGGATGACGCCGTAGGCGAGCTCGCCGGCGCGCTGGTACTGCCCCTGGCGCTGCGCGTTGGCGAGCTCCGTCCGGCCTTCGTCCAGCTTGCGCTTCAGCTCGGCGGCGGCGCCGAGCTTGTCCTTCTCGGCCTTCCAGCGGGCGGTGATCGCGGAGGACTGCTCCTCGAGCTCCGCCAGCTCCTTCTCGAGCCGCTGCAGCCGGTCGCGGGAGGCGGAGTCCGTCTCCTTCTTCAGCGCCTCGCCCTCGATCTTGAGCCGCACGATCTCGCGGTCGACGTTGTCGAGCTCCTCGGGCTTCGAATCGACCTGCATGCGCAGGCGCGAGCCCGCCTCGTCCACGAGGTCGATCGCCTTGTCGGGCAGGAAGCGGTCGGTGATGTAGCGGTTCGACAGCGTGGCGGCGGCGACGAGCGCGGAATCCTGGATGCGCACCCCGTGGTGCTGCTCGTACTTCTCCTTGAGGCCGCGCAGGATCGACACCGTGTCCGCGACGGTGGGCTCGGACACGAAGACGGGCTGGAAGCGCCGTGCCAGCGCCGCGTCCTTCTCGACGTGCTTGCGGTACTCGTCGAGGGTCGTGGCGCCGACGCAGTGCAGCTCGCCGCGGGCGAGCGCGGGCTTCAAGAGGTTCGAGGCGTCCATCGCCCCGTCCGCCTTTCCGGCGCCGACGAGGGTGTGCATCTCGTCGATGAACAGGACGATGCCGCCCTCCGCCGCCGTGACCTCGGAGAGAACGCCCTTCAGCCGCTCCTCGAACTCGCCGCGGTACTTCGCGCCGGCGATCAGGGCCCCCATGTCGAGGGCGAGCAGGCTCTTGTCGCGCAAGCTCTCCGGCACGTCGCCGTTGACGATGCGCAGGGCCAGCCCCTCCACGATCGCGGTCTTGCCGACGCCGGGCTCGCCGATCAGCACGGGATTGTTCTTGGTGCGCCGCGACAGCACCTGGATGGTGCGGCGGATCTCCTCGTCGCGGCCGATCACCGGATCGAGCTTGCCCTCGCGCGCCGCTTCCGTGAGGTCGCGGGCATACTTCTTGAGCGCGTCGTAGGCGTTCTCGGCGCTCGCGTTGTCGGCGGTGCGGCCCTTGCGCAGCGCGTTGATGGCGCCGTTGAGCGAGGCCGCGGTGACGCCCGCCGCGGTCAGGGCGCGGCCGGCCTCCGTGTCCTTCTCGACCGCGAAGGCGAGGAGCAGGCGCTCGACCGTGACGTAGGAATCACTGGCCTTCTCGGCCGCCTTCTCGGCAGTGTCGAGGAGCCGCACGAAATCGCGCGTCGCCTGCGGGGCGGACGCGTTGCCGGACACCTTCGGCTGCTTGGCGAGCCAAGCGTCGGTCTGTGCCAGGGCCACGCGGGACTGTCCGCCGGCCCGGTCGATCAGGCCCGCGCAGAGGCCCTCGGGGTCGTCGAGCAGCACCTTCAGCAGGTGGCCCGGCTGCAGCTGCGGGTGCCCCTCGCGCATCGCGAGGTTCTGCGCCGCCTGCACGAAGCCGCGGGCGCGCTCGGTGTACTTCTCGAAATTCACTGGTCCACACCTCCCCGTTACCGCGGACGCCGCCCCGCCATGGGCACGGGTCCGCCGGAACGAAGCCTCCCGGCTATCCGCCGCAGGAGGCACCGGCACCCATCGGCTGCCGGTGACACGGATGTGGTGTTGTAATTTCGCACCACAAGGGGCGAAGCTTCACTTGCGCGACCCGGCATTTCAGGGCCACGCTGTGCGCATGCCGAACCTGCAGATCGACGCTCTCTACCGCTATCCCGTGAAGGGCCTGAGCCCGGAGCGGGTGCAGGCGGCGGAACTCGAACTCAGCGGCTACTTCCCCGGCGACCGGCTGTACGCGATCGAGAACGGCCCGTCCGGCTTCAACCCGGTGGCGCCGCGCCACCAGCCCAAGACCAAGTACCTGATGCTGATGCGCGACGAGGCCCTCGCGCAGTTGCGGACCCGCTACGACGACGCGACCGCGACCCTGACCGTCGAGACGGGCGAGGGCCCTGCGCTCGTCGCGAACCTCGCGGATCCGGAGGGACGCGCCGCCCTCGAAGCCCTGATGCGGAGCCGGCTTGCCGGGTCGCTGCGCGGCGAGCCGCGGGTGCTCGCGGCCCCGCCGCAATATCGCTTCACCGACTCGGCGATCGGCTTCGTCTCGCTCATCAACCTCGCGAGCGTCCGCGCGATCGAGGATTATCTCGGGGCGCCGGTCGACCCCCTGCGCTTCCGCGCGAACCTCCTCGTCGAGGGGCTGGAGGCCTGGGCCGAGCTGGACATGGGAGGCCGGACGCTGGAGGCGCCGAGCGGCCTTCGCCTGCGCCTCACGCAGCGCACGCAGCGCTGCGCGGCGACGAACGTCGACCCGGCGAGCGGTCTTCGCGATCTCGAGATCCCGTGGACGCTCGACCGCAACCTCGGCCACCGCGATTGCGGGATCTACGCGGAGGTGGTGGTCGGGGGGAGCCTCCGTGCGGGCGACGCGCTGACCCTCGTCGGCTGACACGTTTCCCCCGGGCCGGACCGGCCTGCGCCCAGGCAGCGATCCGCCCGGGCGGCTGGCTTACTCCTTGATGACGAACGCCTTCTCGACGCGGGTTGTCCGGCTGCTGCCCTTGTCGTGCAGGACGAGGGCCAACGTGTAATCGCCCGCAGTCAGTCCCTTGAACGTGCCCGTGAAGGTGAGGGAGAACTCGCGGTTCCGGTGGTGGCTGACGAAAGCCTGCTCCATGAAGGCTTTCTGGCCGGCCAGGATCTCACCGGATTTCGTCACGAGCTCGAAATCCATCACGATCCCGATGCCGTAGGTGCCCCCATCCCTGGGCGCCCAGGTGTAGCCGATGGGCTCCAGATAGACGAGGATCTCCTCGCCGGGCTTGTAGACGTTCGAGGAGCGAGCCTCGTAGATTCCGAAGCCTCCGGACGAACCGGCAATCAAGGTGCTCGTGCGCACGCCGAAGGGCAGGCGTGCCCACGTCGCGGCGACCGCGCTCTCCTGCGCGTCGAGTTCCGCGACGGTCGCGGGCCCGGCCTGCGCGGCCGCGGGCGCAGCGGACGGCGTGTTGGCCATCACCACGGCGCGCACCCGCTTCATCACCTGCTGGATGTCGGCGTCGTCGGGATCGAGGCGTGCGGCGGCCTCGAGATCAAGGAGAGCCTTGTCCGGCTGATCGTTCTTCTCGAAGGTCAGCGCCCGGCCGTAGTGGATCCAGCTGCCCTTCGCATCGAGGCGCAGGGCGTCGTCGTAATCCTTGAGCGATTTCTCGTAGGCACCGGTGCTCCGGTAGGTCGTCCCGCGTGCCGCGAAGTTCCGGGCATCCTTCGGATCCAGCCGGACCGCCTGATCGAGGTCCTTGAGGGCGCGATCGTACTGCTCCAGGCTCTCGTAGGACTCTCCGCGCTTGCGAATGGCGTCGACGTTGCTCGGATCGAGACGGATGGACTCACTGAAATCCGCGATGGCGCGCTCGTAATCCTCCTTGTTGGCGTAGGCGAGACCGCGATTGAAGTAGGCATTCACGACGCTGGTCGTGGTCTCGCGCTTGCGCTGGCTGAGGACGAGGTTGCAGCCCGCGATCATTTCGTCCGGCTTGCTCTCGTCGGTGAAGCAGGCGTCGCGGGTCGCACCGGCCGCCAGGGCTGCCGGCGCGGCGAGAGCGAGGAGGGCCGCCACTCCGAAGTGCCACGCGAGAGGCCGCGCAGTTCTGTCGAAACCGCCTGCACCGAGCCGGCCGGACGCCGATGTAGCGCCTTCGGCGCAGGAGCCGGCGCGACCGCGCTCGAACGGTGTAGGACTGGCTGATGTCGGCATTGCGTGCTCATGGATCCCTGGACCCGCTGAGCCTGAAGCCGACCCGAACTTGCTTCAAGGCATCGCACTTGCCTGAGCGTCCACAAATGTAGTCCCAGCGTACACAATTACGCAGCGATGCAACCCTTATTACAATACATCACTGCACTCACACCCAAACCGCGACTAAATTCAATTTGCGATTGATTTAGCGGGCCTCACCGACGCCGAGATGGCACAGGGCCTTCGTCGGCGCGCGGTGGTCCCCGCGTCGAATCGCGTGCCGGCTGGCGCCCGATCGGGCCGCGGCGCCTACGAGGCCTGTCGGGCTGCGATCACCGGACGGCCCTCACCGTGGCGGTGCTCGCAGGAAATCTTGAGATAGCGCTGGTCACCGCCCGGCAGACCGGCAGCAGCCGCCATCGACTGGGCGTGCAGCAGGCATTCCATCGGTGTCCGGGCGGGAGCCACGATGACGTCGAGCGCGGTGTCGCGGGAGCAGTCCTGCGCCAGCAGGGTACCGGCGCAGACGAGCGCCACGGAGAGCAGTTCGGACATGACGGACCCCTTGATTGATGTTCGGGAAGTCCGCGGTGGTGCTCTGGCGTGGGAGCCGCCGCGTGATTATTGCCTTCGGCGTTGCCCTCTCTCGTTTTGTCTGGACTAAGCATCCTGTGTGCCAGTCCGGCGTTGACGGCGACTTCTGTGTCCTATCGGCCACGCAGTCCTGATGGGACCGGTCCCTGCGGGACGATGGCGCTCAGCCGCGCGCGGCGAGCCAGCGGGGCTCCTCCTCGGCGGAGGGCAGGAGCGTGGCGACCGCATCGAGGTCGACCACGTAATTGTCGGTGAGCAGGCGCCAGACCTCGCGGGCCGAATCTGCGCGGGGGCGCAGGTGCGCCAGCGCATGGGCGAGGAGGTTGGTGTTCGTGAGCGTCGGGCGGGTGAGGAGCGGATCGCTGTTGAGCATCGGTCGCTTGTTCCTGATACGCCACCTCAAGGTTGCGTAACTTGGTTAACAAACCCTGACCGGCCCGGACGGGATGATTGTTTTCCAGCGCACAAGCGGGGATGATCGTCAGGAAAGGTCGATCTTTCTATAATGCGACCGATACCAAAGCGAGTATTGTCGAAAGCTGACGTGCACAAGTTGCCGAGCGTTCGCGAGGTCTATTCCCTGGGCGAGCCCTTCGTACCCGCATCGCCGCTCCTGAGCGTCTCCTGATCGAGGCCGACGCCGGTGATCGCCGGGTCCGTGCGCTCATGCGTGTCGAGGAGCGGGCTGGCGATCCGCGCGAGCGCTGCCGGATCTGGCAGCGTGACCTCGCGCCCGCGCAGGACGACGAGACCGTTCTCGCGCAGGACCTTCAGGACGCGGTTCACGTGCACGCTGGTGATCCCGAGATGGTCGCCGAGCTGTTCCTGCGTCATCGGGAGCTCGTAGGTGTTCGCGCTCGGCGCGAGGACGCCCGAGCGGACCAGGCGAGCGCGGAAATCGATCAGCAGCAGCGCCATGCGCTCCTCCGCGCTGCCTCGGCCGAGCCCCGTCACCCAGCGATGCAGCCGGCGCTCCTCCTCGACCACCTGCCAGGTGCAGGCGGCGGCGATGTCGGCGTCGCGGTCGTAGGCCTCGCGGAGCGCCGCCTGATCCACCTGCGACACGGTGATGGCGGACAGGGCGATCACCGCATCCGGGTGATGGGTGACGAACAGACTCTTGACGGCGAACAGGTCCCCCGGGAGGAAGATCAGGATGAACTGGCTTCGTCCGTCCGGCAGGTACCGCAGGCGGCCGGCCCAGCCGCTGCGCAGGCGATAGACGAAGCGGTGGTCGCTATCCTCGGCGATCAGCGTCGCCCCCGGCGGCAGGCTCCGGGTGAAGCTCCCCATCAAGCGGTCGATCTTGCCACCGCCCCGCGCGATGGGCTGGACCATCTCGGGGCGTTGAAGGCGAGGCTGCAGTCGGTCCGACATCAGGTTCGTCGCGCGGGAAGCCCTTCCGGGGACCGCCCAGGGCCCGCACGCGGCCGAGGGCGAATGCCGCGAGCGGACAGGAAATCCCCCCACCTCACAACTGTTCCCACAAGGATCGCGGTGGAGGCTCCGAGCGGAACCGTCTTCGCACGGACGCAGCACTCATGTAGAAGCCCGCCCGCACCCGGTGCGGCTCCCCCGCGCGCCGGGCGTCTCGGAGGACCACGATGACCGATCTCCCGAACGTGCACGTGCGGGCCGAAGTCCTGGCGCAGGCCCTGCCCCACATGCAGCGCTACGATCAGGAGATCGTGGTCATCAAGTACGGCGGCCACGCCATGGGCGACCGGGCGGCGGCCGAGGACTTCGCCGAGGACGTGGTCCTCCTGGAGCAGTCCGGCCTCAAGCCGATCGTGGTGCACGGCGGCGGGCCGCAGATTGGGCGCATGCTCGACAGGCTCGGCATCCAGTCCGAGTTCCGGGGCGGCCTTCGGGTCACGGACGAGGCCACCGTCGAGGTGGTCGAGATGGTGCTCGCCGGCTCGATCAACAAGCAGATCGTCGGCTGGATCTCGGCCGAGGGCGGCCGGGCCATCGGCCTGTGCGGCAAGGACGGCAACATGGTCCGCGCCAGGCGCGCCATGAAGACCATGGTGGATCCCGAGAGCCGCGAGGAGCGCCAGCTCGATCTCGGCCTCGTCGGCGAGCCGGAGCACGTCGAGCGCGGCGTGCTCGACGCGGTGCTGAAGGCCGAGCTGATCCCGGTCCTCGCGCCGGTGGCCTACGGGGCGGACGGGCAGACCTACAACGTCAACGCCGACACCTTCTCGGGCGCCATCGCGGGTGCGCTGCGGGCCAAGCGCCTGCTGCTGCTCACCGACGTGCCGGGCGTCCTCGACAAGGACAAGAACCTGATCCCCGAGCTGACCGTGGAGGATTGCCGCCGCCTCATCGCCGACGGCACCATCACGGGCGGCATGATCCCGAAGGTCGAGACCTGCATCTACGCCATCGACCAGGGCGTCGAGGCCGTGGTCATCCTCGACGGCAAGGTCAATCATGCCGTGCTCCTGGAGCTGTTCACCGATTACGGCGCCGGCACCCTGATCCGCCGGAAGTGACGCGGGCGCGGAGGTCGGGGCGTTCTGCGGCGTCCCGCGCCTTCGCCCCGCCCCGCGGCCCTTGCCCTTGCCCTTGCGCCGCCGGCACCCATCTGCTTGAACCTGAGCCATAGACCCGGCTCCGGCGATCGATCAAAGCGCAGCAGACCTTGCTACTTCCCGGCGAAAGCCACTTCAGGACGCCTGACTCCCGCGGCTTCGGCCATGTCGATACCTGGGTGTTCGACCTCGACAACACGCTCTATCCGAGCGACGCGCGGGTCTGGCCGCAGGTGGACGAGCGCATCACCCTCTACGTGATGCGCCTCTACGGCCTCGACGGGCTCTCGGCGCGGGCGCTGCAGAAGTATTTCTATCACCGCTACGGCACCACGCTGAAGGCGCTGATGGTCGAGGACGGCGTCGACCCGCACGACTTCCTCGACTTCGCCCACGACATCGACCACTCGACGATCAAGCTCGACGCCGCCCTCGGCGACGCGATCGAGCGGCTTCCGGGCCGCAAGCTGATCCTCACGAACGGCTCCCGGCGGCACGCCGAGAACGTGGCGGCGAAGCTCGGCATCCTCGATCATTTCGAGGACGTGTTCGACATCGCGGCGGCCGATTTCGTGCCGAAGCCCGAGCGCACCACCTACGAGCGCTTCCTCGACCGCCACGGGGTGGACCCGGCCCGCTCGGCCCTCTTCGAGGACATCGCCCGCAACCTCGTGGTGCCGCACGACCTCGGGATGTCCACCGTGCTGGTCGTGCCCCGCACCCTCGACCCCTTCCGCGAGCGCTTCGAGCAGGAGGCGGTCCAGGAGCCGCACATCGATCACATCACGAACGATCTCGCGGCCTTCCTGGAGGACCGGGTGCTGCCCCTGAAGGAAGAGGTCCGGTGAGCCCGGACACCTGGACGGACGTTCGGGCCCCGGACCTCGCCGCCATCGAGGCGATGGCCCTCGACGCGCTGGACAGGTTGCCGGACGCCTTCCGTCCCTACTGTACTGGCGTCCGCGTGGTGGTCGACGACTTCCCCGACGACGAGACCCTCGCGGAGATGGCCTGCGAGAGCGAGTTCGACCTCCTCGGCCTGTTCCGCGGCATCGGCCTCGCCCAGTCGGGGGAAGTGGCGACCGGCCAGATGCCGAACACCGTGTGGCTCTATCGCCGGCCCCTGCTCGACTACTGGGCCGAGCACGATGAGACGCTCGGCCACCTCGTCACCCACGTCCTGATCCACGAGATCGGCCACCATTTCGGCCTGTCGGACGCGGACATGGCGGCCATCGAGGCGGCCGCGGAAAGCTGAGGCCGCTCAGGCTTCCGGGGGCCGCCCGCGGCGCAGGATGCCGACCTTGGGGCGCCGGGTGCGGAACTGACCCCGCTCGATCGCGACGAAGACCAGCACAGTGATCGAAAGCGTAGTGAGCCACCACGCCACCGCGAGGCCGACGCCGATGCAGGCGATCGTGAAGGCGCTCGCGAAGGCCGCCATCGCGCCGGGCACCAGCACGGGCGCGTCCCGTCCGGCGCGGCGGATCGAGGCGTAGAGCGCGAAGGCCGCCGCGAAGGCCCCGACGATGCCGAGCTCGTACCAGAACTCGAACAGGGCGGTGGTCGGCGCGTTGCTGGGTAGCAGGCCCACCACGCGGCCGCGGAGCGCCGTCTCGAAGCCGTGCCCGGTGATCAGCCGGACGGGCTCCATGGTCACGACCTTCTGCCAGGCCTTCAGGGACAGCACGCCGGGCGCCACCGGTCCGAACAGGGCGGCGCCGATCGGCCGCCCCACGAAGGGCATCAGCGGCGCGATGGCCAGCGCCGCCGCGGTCGCGGCCGCCGTCAGCGCCACGCCGAGGGCGGGCCGGAAGCTCGCCACCGCGAAGGAGAGTGCGCCGATGCCGAGCGCCAGGATCTGCGTCGCGTTCGGGGAGACCGCGACGGCGCCCGCTACCACCAGGGCCACCGCCAACGCCTCCCGGTCGCGATGGCGGGAGCGCAGCCAGGCGATGGCGGGCCAAGCGAGCAGGAGGAGCAGGATCAGGCCGCGCGAGAGCGTCCTGTCCTCGTCCGGCGTCCCCTGCATCAGGCTCGACCCGAACAGGCCGATCATGATGGCGACGAGGGCCGCCGCCGTGACGCCGAGCGGCAGCAGGTAGAGGTTGGCCGAGCGCATCCGGTCCGGCAGGGCGAGGTAGCCGGTCAGCGTCAGCCCGACCGTGGCGATGAGGTTGGCGAGGCGCTCGGTGGCGGGGCCGAGGAAGGGCGTCCAGGCGAGCGACAGCGCCGCCCACAGGATGACCAGCATGCCGGCCAGGAAGCCCGGCGCCCCGAAGAGCCGCCCGAGGGCCGGCCGCAGGGGGCGCTGCCGGCCGTCGATCGCGCTCGCGAGGATCAGCAGGATGATGACGATCGGCGCCAGGATGACCGCGGCGCGGCGCGCGACCTGCGCGATCACGGGGAGGATTACGAACAGCCCGAAGAAGGCGACGCGGCGCAGGAGCGCTGCGGCGTCCAGCGCAGGGTCGATCGTGGGGTTGGACGCGCGCGCCATGATGCGTCTGGGCTACCGTATGCCGGCGCGGAACGGCGACCGCGCGCTCTTCAACCCTCTCCAACTAGTGCAGGCCGGAAGGTCCGGCTGTAGACCCACGGCAACACCGGGCGCGGCGTCGGCCTCTTCAGGCGGTCGTGGGCTCCGTCCGCCTGCGGCCCCGGCCCATCCGCCGCCCCGCCCGCCGGCCGACGTCCGAGGCCACGCGCCAGCCGCCCCAGGTCGCCAGGAAGCCGAGGAGGCCGGCCACCAGCCCATCGGCCGTGGTCGGCACGGCGGGCTGGAAGTCCCGGTAGGTGGCCTCCGCCAGGGGGAGGTCCGGGTTGCGGATCACGGCCCCGAGCCGCCCGAGGGGGCTCGTCGCGCCCTGCAGGGCCTGCTGCTGCGCGCTGAGCTGGGCCAGTCGCTCGATGTCCTGCCGGGCGGCCTCGCCGCGCCGGGCGACCAGGGCGTCCGCGTTGCTGCGCAGGCGGTCGACCGCCCCGTCGCGCGTGTTGCCCGTCGCTCGGGCATCGGCTTCGAGGCTCGCGATCTGGCGGCGCAGCTCGTCGACGGCGCCGCCGAGGCGCTGCGCGTATTGCTGCGCGAATTCAGGCCCCTGCGCCGCGATCACCCCGCCGAGCAGGCCGAGGGCGAGGCCGAGGGTCCGGATGACACGGAACACGAATCACTCCTCCCGGGGGAATTCCGAAGAAGAGCACGGGTCCCCGCTTGGTTCCAGGCCGCGCGGCCCGGCGGATCAGGCCGGCAGGGTCAGCAGGCCGGCCTCGCCGTCCGCGCAGCCGAAGGCGAGGCGCGCGCCCCTGGCGTCCCAGGCGAGCGCCGAGACCGCGCTGCCCTTCCGGGCCGGCCGCACCAGCAGCTCCGAGGCGTCGGTGAAGCGCACGAGCAGGATGCAGCCGTCCTCGTAGCCCATGGCGAGGACCGGGGCCCTGGGATGGAACGCGACCCGCGAGACCCGGGCCGGGCGCACGCCGCACTCGCGCGGTGCCTTGCCGGCCGGCCCCTCCTTCGAGTCGAAGGGCCAGACGATCGAGGCCTCGGCGCCGCTCGTCGCGAGCCAGTGCCCGTCCGCGGACCAGGCGATCGAGCGCACCTTCGCGGGATAGCCCGACATGCGCATGTGGCCGCGGTCGGGAAGGAGGCGCCAGCCGTGCAGGGCGTTCTCCTGCATGGTCGTGACCACGAAGCGGCCGTCCGGCGACCAGGTCACGTCGATGTGCGAGCCCTTCCACTCGATCACCTCGGGCGGCGTCTCGTGGTTCGGGTACCAGAGGCTGGCACCGTTGTAGTGGGCCACCGCGAGGCGGTAGCCCTTGGGCGCGAAGGCGAGCCCGCGGGCGGTCGAGGGCGCGGTGAGCGTGCGATCGCGGCCCTTGGCGTCGCGGGCCGTGACCGCGCGCCCGGCCGACCAGGCGAGGCCGCCGTCGGGATGGAGCGCGAGGGCGTCGATCCAGGCTCCACCCTTCGCGACGGCGATCTCGGAGACGGCGCCATCGGGCCGGACCTCCACGACGCGGCCGTCGTCGCCGCCGGTGACGAGGCGGGCGCCATCTCCAGCTGCCACCAGGATGCCGGCCTCCGGGTGCGCCACCGCGCGGGTCGTCTCGCCGTCGCGGACCAGGACCACGCTGCCGTCCCCGAGGGCCAGGGCGAGGGTCTCCTTCAGCCACTGCGCGGCCGTGACGTGCGCGCCGGCCTCGATCGGGGCGACGTGGCTCGTGAGGGACGGGGCGGAGGCGTTCATGCGGACGTCAAGCCTTTCGGACCGGATGGACCGCCCTCAGGCGGGCGTCGCGGCGGCGCGCCCGAGGGCGACGAGCAGGGCGGCGGTGATCGCGAGCAGGCCCGCGAGCCCCGCCGGAAGCACAAGGGCATAGAGCCCGAACGCGCCGTAGGCCACAGCCCCCAGGTAGGCCCCGCCCAGCAGCGCCATCCAGACCGCCGCGTCGCCGACCCACCCGAAGCGCGGCCCCTTGCCGGTCAGCGCCGCCGCGATCTTCTGGCCGAGGCTGAACAGCGCGCCGGTGACGAAGGTGGTGCCGGCCCGGAAGCCCTGCACCGAGCCGAGCACCGCGTTCTGCGCACCCATCGCCAGGGCCATGAACAGCGAGGCGAGGCCGAGCTCCGGCGTCGCCAGCCCGAGGGACAGGGCCGCGACGATCACCAGGGCCTCGTAGGCGAGGACCACCGGTGTCGCCCAGCGGGCGGGCGTGACCATCGACAGGCCGCTGCCGAGGGTCGAGCCGACCAGGAACATCGCGATCAGGAGCCACGGCATCACCGCGTGGTCCCAACGTCCGTGGCCGAGGCTCACCGCGAGCTGCGTGGTGTTGCCGCTCATGAACGAGGTGTAGAGGCCGCCGAGCCGGATGAAGCCGAGGGCATCCACGAAACCGGCGAGCCCCGTGAGGAGGAGGCCGAAGGTCAACTGCCAGGAGCGGGTCATAAATCCGGAATCGCGAGGCGTGGCTGTAAGGGTTCGTTAACCAATTCGGGCGCTCCGTTCAGGAGGGCCGGAGCAGGGTTAAGGCTTCGCTCACCAAACCTGAGCAATTCGAGAGATGCACGGCGAACGCCGGAGCGCGGGGGCCCGTTGGTCCAGCGATCCGGTTGTGGGCTCTGCCCCGGCGCCGGGTGCGTAGGAGTTGCGTCATGATCCCGTTCGCCGTTCCCACCGTCTTCGCCGCCATCAGCCTCTCCCCCGTCACGGCCGGAACCGTGCTCGTCGTGGAGGATGAGGCCGTCGTCTGCGAGCTGGCCGCCGAGGCGCTCCTCGACGAGGGCTACCGGGTGCTGACCGCCGCCGATGCGGTCGAGGCCGAAGCCATCCTGGCGCGTGAGACCGTCGACCTGCTCTTCACCGACATCGATCTCGCCCGCAACACCAACGGCCTCGCCCTGGCGCGCCACGCGCGCAGCCAATGCCCCGACCTGCCCGTCGTCTACACGTCCGGCGGCCGCGGGAGCCTCTGCGAGGCCGACGCCGTTTCCCGCTCGGTCTTTGTCCCGAAGCCCTACCGTCCGAGCCAGCTCGTCACCCTGACGAACGATCTCCTGCGCCGCAGCCACCCCCATCACGCCTGACCGGCCGGCGCGCGGCCGCATCCAGGCCCCTCACCGTGATGCCCTTCACCACCATGACCGCAGCGATCATGAACCCTGCCAGCACGTCCCGCGCCATCCGCCGCGCCATCCGCCGCGCCCTCCGCCGCGCCGCCCGCCTGGGCCTCGCCCTCGGCCCCATCCTCCTCGCCGGCACGGCTCAGGCCGCCTGCGACGTGAAGGGCGCGAAGCTCGAGGAAACGATCGCCCAGAAGAACACCCTGCGGGAGGGTGCCAACAGCCAGACCGTGCGCGATCTGCGCACGCTGCGGGACGCCGCGATCGTGCTCGACGCCTACAAGTACGGGCCCGAATGCGAGCGCCTGATCGAGATCGTGAAGGCGCTGGTCGCCAACCCCGACAAGGCGATCGAACAGGGCGGCGACACCGACGAGGAGAAGGCGGAGAGCGTCGAGGAGGCGCGCGAGCCGAAGCCGGGCGCCCCCGGAGCGGCGGAGCCCGCCAGGGGCCGCTAGGGTCGCGTCGGCGATGAGTGGACGAGGCGCACCTACCGCTCCGGACCGGGCGCGGCGGGCGCCCGGTTGAGCGGGCCGCCGGGGCGCTCGCCGGCCCGGAGCTTGGCCAGGGTCCGGGCGAGCTTGCGCGCCATCTCCTCGCGGAGCGTATCCGTCACCTCGATGTCCACGAGGCGCCAGACCCAGCCTCGCAGGCGCATCCGGATCCGGAACTGGCGGTCGCGCTGGGCGTCCGGCGGCACCCGGATGACGACGGTGCGGAAGCCCCGCATGTCCGAGGCGAAGTAGTAGGCGACGAGGCGGCTCAGCCGATCGATGCGCAGGCCGTGGGCCGCCCCCGCCTCGACCTCCGCCGGCCGCGCCACGTCGAGGCCCTGCGGCCAGCCGTCGTCGAGGAGGTCGATCACCGTCTGGCCGGTCACCATGGTCTCGGCCAGCGCGAGGGCGAGCCCGACTGCGGCGTCGTTGAGCTTCTGGCGCTCGCGCGGATCGAGACTCGCGTCGCCGGCCAGCGCGCCCCGCGCGGCGTTCGTGGTCTGGCGCACGAGGGAGAGGCGCAGGGTGCGGAAGTTGACGCGTCGCTCCACCTCCGCGACGTCACGGGCCTGCACGGCCTGGGCGAGGTCGTAGAGCGCCCAGAAGGGCGTCAGCGTGAACACGAACCACCCAAGGGCCGCGATGATCGGGATGGTCCACCAGCGCATCGCCGGCCCCGGACTCAGGCGGTTCCGCTCAAGCGTCCCGGGCCCAGGAGGCGAGCCCCGCGAAGGCCGCGACGACACCCTCGTAGACCGGTCGCTTGAACGGGACGATCAGGCCGGGCAGGTTCGCGAGCGGCTCCCAGCGCCAGGCCTCGAATTCCGACTTGTGGGCGCCCCCGCCGGGGCTCAGCACGTCGATGCCCGCGTCGCTGCCGAGGTAGCCGAAGGCGAACCACTTCTGCGTCTGGCCCCGGTAGCGGCCCTTCCAGGCCTGCTTCATCACCGCCGGCGGCAGGTCGTAGGAGAGCCAATCCGGCGTCTCGGCGAGGAAGCGCACCGCACTCCGCTCGACGTTCGTCTCCTCGTGGAGCTCGCGCAGGGCCGCCTCGCGCGGGTCCTCCCCGGCGTCGATGCCGCCCTGCGGCATCTGCCAGGCCAGGGTGCCGTCGACGTGTTCGGGCCCCGCCTCCCGACGTCGGCGACCGATGAAGACGCGGCCGTCCCGGTTGATCAGGGTGATGCCCACGCAGGGGCGATAGGGCAGATCGCGCTGCCCAGGGCTCGGAGAAAGCTCTGTCGTCATCGCGGGCGACCATAGAAAGCCGCCGCTCCGGCGGCAACGCGGAACTCCGGACCGGCCCGGTTTATTCGGCGCGGGTCACGCGGGTGCCGGGCTGCGCCCGCAACAGGACGCTGACGGGCACGAGGCGGATGCCCCGGGCGTCGAGATCGCGCGCCCAGCGGGCGATGCGCTCGATCGTGACCGGCAGGGCGCTCGCCGAGGCGAGGACGAGGCCCCGGGACCGGGCCTGCGCCTCGAGCCGCGCCAGCTCCTTGTCGATCGCCTCGGCGCGCGGCACGGCGTCGAGCACGATCTCGGCTCGAGCGAGCGGCACCCGCGTCTTGCCGGCAAGCGCCGCCGGGATCGGGCGGGCAGCGGTGCCGTCGTCCACGAAGCCGAGGCCGCGGGTGGCGATCTCGCGCAGGATCGGCTCGAAGGCCGCGTCGCCCATGAGCTTGGCGCCCATGAAGTTGACGACGCCCACGTAGCCCGGAAAGCGGCTCATCGCCCAGGACAGGCGGTCGGCGTTCTCCGGCGTCCGCAGGGAAGTCAGCAGGGTCTGCGGCCCGGGATCGCTGTCGGGATAGTCGAAGGGCTCCATCGGCGCCTGGAGCAGGATCTCGTGCCCGGCCGCGCGGGCGCGGGCCGTGTTGCGCTCGACCTCTCCGTAGGGCGCGAAGGCGAGGCTCACGGCCGGCGGGAGCTTCGTGATCGCGCTCGCGGTGGCGGTCTGGCCGATGCCGACGCCGGTGAGCAGGATGGCGATCCGCGGCCCCTGGCCTGCGCCGTCGTCGGGCCGGGCGTAGACGTCGAGGGCGCGCAGCCGGCCCTCGCCCATCTTCGGCAGGGTTCCGTGCCGGCCGCGGTCGGCGAGACGCGGGTCCGGCGCCGGCGCGAGGGCGGCGGGCTCGGGTGACGGCACGCGGATCACCACCGCCTCGCTCGGCGCGGAGGTGCCGCCCGGTCGCACGACCACGACGCCCGAGGCGCTCTCGACCTCCTCGGCGCTGCGCTGCGCAGGTGCGGCCGCCGGGACGGGCTCGGGTTCGCGGGGAGGTTCGGCGCGCGGGCGGGGCGGGGCCGGCTCCGCCTCGCGCAGGGCGATGGTCACGGCGGCGCGCGGCTCGCCGCCGCGCGGATCGCCCAGGACGAGGAGAAGCGCGAGGCCAAGGAGCGTGGCGCCCCCGAGGCCGATGGCGACCGCGCGCGGCGAGGCCGCGGCGGCCCGGATGGGCGCGAGCCGCCCCACGAGGCCCGGGGCCCGCGGCTTCGCAATCCCCAGGGGCTGCGTCAGGATATCGGTGTCGGGCGTCTCGCTCACCACGGCCTCGGCGTCCGGGACGGCTGGCACCCGTGCCCCGCGCCGCTGCCCCTGGGCCGCCATTGCGGGCCGATAGGGTTAACGTTCCCCTAATGCGAAGCGCCCCGTCCGGCGGTGAGCCGGACGGGGCGCTTCATTTCACCGATGCCTGCGGGTCAGTTCGGCATGCTGGGCTTTTGAGTGTTGGCCGCGCCCTTCTGGATGCCGTGCAGGAAGTCCACGGCCGCGGTGAGCTGCTTGTCCTTGGCCGGATCCGGCGGGATGTAGGCCGAGGAACCGCCGCGCTCCTCGGTGTCCTTCTGCTTGAGGTGACCCTTCAGGCCGGCCTCGCCCTTGGTCTCGTCCTTGCCCTTCAGCTCGTCGGGCACGTCCTGCAGCACCTCGAGATCCGGCTCGATGCCCTTGGCCTGGATCGAGCGACCCGACGGCGTGTAGTAGCGCGCCGTCGTGAGGCGCAGCGCTCCGCTGCCGCCGAGGGGAATGATCGACTGCACGGAGCCCTTGCCGAAGGAGCGCGTGCCGAGGATCGTCGCGCGCTTGTGATCCTGCAGGGCGCCCGCCACGATCTCGGAGGCCGAGGCCGAGCCGCCGTTCACCAGCACCACCACGGGCTTGCCCTTGGTGATGTCGCCGGACTTGGCCGAGAAGCGCTGGGTCTCGTCGGGGTTGCGGCCGCGGGTCGAGACGATCTCGCCGCGGTCGAGGAAGGCGTCGGAGACCATCACGGCCTGGTCGAGCAGGCCGCCCGGGTTGTTGCGCAGGTCGATCACGAAGCCCTTGAGCTTGTCCTGTCCGAGTTCCGTGGTGAGCTTGTCCACCGCGTTGCGCAGGCCGTCGAAGGTCTGCTCGTTGAACTGGGTCAGGCGGATGTAGCCGACGTCGCCGCCCTCCGTGCGCGAGCGAACCGGCTTGATCTTGATGACGTCGCGGGTGAGCGAGACCTCGATCGGCTCCTTGGCCTCCTTGCGGGAGATCTTGAGCTTGACCGAGGAGTTCACCGGGCCGCGCATCTTGTCGACGGCCTGGTTGAGGGTCAGGCCCTGGACCTGATCGTCGTCGATCTGTGTGATGACGTCGTTGGCGAGAAGCCCCGCCTTCGAGGCCGGCGTGTCGTCGATCGGGGTGACGACCTTGATCAGGCCGTCCTCCATGGTGACCTCGATGCCGAGGCCGCCGAACTCGCCGCGCGTCGTCGTCTGCATGTCGCGGAAGGCCTTCGCGTCCATGTAGCTCGAGTGCGGGTCGAGGGAGGTCAGCATGCCGTTGACGGCCGCCTCGATCATCTTCGACTCATCGGGCTTCTCGACGTAGTCCGTGCGGACCTTCTCGAAGACGTCCCCGAACAGGCTGAGCTGGCGATAGGTCTCGGCGGAGGCCGCCACCGCGCTCGGGCCGGACAGGAACTGGGTCTGCGTCGCGATCATCGAGGTGCCCGCCCCCAGGAAGGCGCCGAGCATGATGAGGGAAGTCTTGCGCATTATCCGCGAACCTTCTCGCTGGGGCCCTTCGCCCACCACGGCTCCGGGTCTATGGAGCCGCCGTCTTTCTTGAACTCGACGTAGAGCACTGGATCGCTTCGGTCTCCGTCCGTCGCCGGAGGAGCCGTGCCCCCTTCGCCCATGCTGCCCACCGGCTCGCCTGCGAGCACGAACTGGCCAACCTCGACGCTGATCTGATCCATCCCTGCCAACAAGAGATAGTAGCCGTCGCCCGCGTTGATGATCAAGAGACGGCCATAGGACCGGAAGGGCCCCGCGAAGGACACCCAGCCGTCTGCCGGAGAGGCGACGACGGCCTTCGGACGGGTGGTGAACGAAATGCCGCGCGTCATCCCGCCGTTGCCGTCGGGCACGTTGAAGCCCCGGAGCAGGCGGCCGCTGACCGGTTTCGGCAGGTCGCCCCGGGCCTCCGCGAAGCGGATTTTCGGGGCGAGCTTCGCGGGGTCGCGACTGCCTGCCGCAGCGAAGCGCTCCTGAGTGGCGCGCAGCTCGCGCTGCTCGGCGGCGCGGGCCTCGTCCGCGGCCCGGCGGGCGGCCGAGACCTCGCCCTCCACGCGGTCGACGAGCTCCTTCAGGCTCTTGGCCTGCACACCGAGCGCCGCGGCCCGGGTGCGCTCGGCGGCGAGGTTGCTCTCGACCTCGGCCAAGCGGGCGCGTCGCGCCGTCACCAGCGCCTTGAGGCGCTGCTGCTCCCGCGCCCAGCCGGCGAGGTCGTTCTGCAGGCCCTGCCGGTCGGCGGCGATCAGGCCGCGCAGGCGCACGAGCTCGGCGAGGTCGCCCGCCAGCGTCTCGGCCTCCCCGCGCAGCTCGGGCACCACCGCGCCGAGCAGCATCGAAGTCCGGATCACGGCGAGCATGTCCTCGGGCTGCACCAGCACCGCCGGGGGCGGCCGCCGCCCCATGCGCTGGAGGGCCGCCAGGATCTCGGCGATCACGCCGCGACGCGCGTTGAGGGAGCGGCGGATCGCCACCTCGCTGTCGCCGAGCGTCTTGAGCCGCTCCTCGAGGCGGCTCATCCGGTCCTCGGTGGCCTGCGACTGGCGCCCGGCGTCGAGGAGGGCGGCGTCGAGCTTGCGGCGGTCACCGCCGATCGCGGCGATCTCCGTCTCGAACTGGGTGCGGGCGCCGGTGCTCGCCGCCAGCGCATCCTCCACCTGCTTCAGGCTCTCGGCCCGGCGGTTTCGCTCGTCGATCGCCCGCTGGAGCTTGTCGGGATCGGGGACGGCCGCGTCCTGCGCGCGCGCGACCCCGGCGGCCAGGAGGCCGAGGATCAGGCACGACGCGATTCGGGAGCGGTCAGGCAAGGCGGTCGCTGATTTGGAGCGGTTCGGGGACGCGGTTGTGGGCCATCGTGCCGTGACGGTTGCGGCGATTTCCGGGACGGTGGCGCGAGCCGGCGCGAGAATCAATCACAAGTCCGTGGCGGCTGCGGCGCGGAGCCTAGCCCGCATCGGGTTCGCCGCGGTGGTAGGGGTGGCCCGCGAGGATCGTGAGGCTCCGGTAGAGCTGTTCCAGGGCCAGCACTCGCACGAGCCCGTGCGGCAGGGTCGCCGCGCCGAAGGACAGGGTGAGCTCGGCTCGCGTCCGCACGGCCGGCGCGAGGCCGTCCGCCCCGCCGATCGCCACGACGAGGGACGGCCTCCCAGCATCGCGGGCGGTCCCGAGCCGTTCGGCGAGGCGCTCGCTCGAAAGGTCCGCGCGGCCGCGCTCGTCGTAGGCCCAGAGGACGCCGTCGGACGGGACGTGGGCGAGGATCTGGCCCGCCTCCTCGGCGCAGCGGTCGGGGGCGCGGCGCGCACGACTCTCCGAAATCTCGACCACGTCGCAGCCGGAGACGCCGAGACCGCGCCCGACCTGGACGGCCCGGTCCCGGTAGCGCACGGCGAGGTCGCGCTCCGGCCCGTTCTTCAGGCGGCCGACGACAGCGAGCAGCAGGCGCAAGCGCCGCGCTTCAGCCTGCGAGCCGCCCGACCGGGCGGTCGGCGCCCCACATCTTCTCGAGATTGTAGAAGCCGCGCACCTCGGGCCGGAAGATGTGGACGAGGATGTCGCCCGCATCGATCAGCACCCAGTCGCAGGCCGGCATGCCCTCGACCCGGGCGGTGCCGAAGCCCTTGTCCTTCATCTCCTGGATGATCTTGTCGGCGATCGAGCCGACGTGGCGCTGCGAGCGCCCCGAGGTGATGATCATCGTGTCGGCGAGCGAGGTCTTGCCCGCCAGGTCGATCTCGATCGTCTCCTCGGCCTTCATCTCGTCGAGGCAGCCCAGGGCGAGGACCCTCAGGTTCCCGGCCCGTTCCAGGGCGGCGTTCTCGGAACCCTCGGTTCCGGCTCGGATCGTCTCGGACAGCGTCCCAATTCCTGCTTGCGAACTTCAACCACACCGCGCGTGCGCACGATTCACACGAGAGAGTGGATGGTTCCGGCACCATTTTCAATACGTGTCCGCCGCGATCGCTGTCGCCGGATGGCCGTGGAGGACAACGTCGAGCGGGGGCCGTGCAGGAAGGTCCAGGCGGGCGGCGGGCGTCCGGCAAGCGACCGGGCCGCGGCTTCCGGCACGCGGTACCGCGCCAGCCGCCGCGCCGCCCGGGCGGCGGGCGAGGCCAGGGTGAAGCCCGGACGGTCCACGACGGCGATCGGCATCAGCCGCGCGATCTCGGCGGCACCGCGCCAGCGGTGAAATGTCGCGAGCGAATCGGCGCCCATGATCCAGACGAAGCGGACCCCCGGGCAGCGCCGCTTCAGGTAGCGCAGGGTCTCGACCGTGAAACGCGCGCCGATCGTATCCTCGAAGGTGGTCACGACGATGCGGGGATCCTCGGCCGCGGCGCGGGCGGAGGCCGCGCGCTCGGCGAGGGGCGCCAGGATGCGCCGGCTCTTCAGCGGGTTGCCGGGGGTCACGAGCCACCACACCCGGTCGAGGCCGAGGCGGCGCAGGGCGAGCCGGGCGACGTGCCGGTGGCCCGCATGGGCCGGGTTGAAGGATCCGCCGTAGAGGCCGACGCGCATCCCCGGGGCGGTCGGCGGCAGGCGCGGGAGCACCCCCGCCTCAGGCCGCGGTCACGGCCGGGTCTGGCCGTTGCCGTGCACCCGGTACTTGAAGGTGGTGAGCTGCTCGACGCCGACGGGGCCCCGCGCATGCATCCGCCCGGTGGCGATGCCGATCTCGGCGCCGAAGCCGAACTCGCCGCCGTCGGCGAACTGCGTCGAGGCGTTGTGCGTCACGATCGCCGAATCGACCTCCGCGAGGAAGCGGGTCGCGGCCTCGGCATCCTCGGTGATGATCGCGTCGGTGTGATGGGAGCCGTTCGTCTCGATGTGCTCGATGGCGGCATCGAGCCCGTCGACCACACGAGCTGAGATGATCGCGTCGAGGTACTCGGTCCGCCAGTCCTGCTCGTTCGCGGCCGTCACCCGGGGATCCGCGGCCTGGACGGCCGCGTCGCCACGGACCGCACAACCCTTGTCCAGGAGCGCGGCGATCAGCGGGGCCAGGTGGGTCTGCGCGCAGGCCCGGTCGACCAGCAGGGTCTCGGCGGCACCGCATATGCCGGTGCGGCGCAGCTTGCTGTTGACGAGCACCGTGCGGGCCATGTCGAGGTCGGCGCCCGCGTGGACGTAGACGTGGCAGATGCCGTCGAGATGGGCGAAGACGGGCACCCGGGCCTCGGCCTGGACGCGCTCGACCAGGCCGCGGCCGCCGCGCGGCACGATCACGTCGATGCAGCCGTCGAGGCCGGTCAGCATCGCGCCGACCGCCGCCCGGTCCCGGGTCGGCACGATCTGGATCGCGTCGGCAGGGAGCCCCGCGGCCGCGAGTCCCTCGCCCATCGCCGCCGCGATGGCCATGGCGGTGCGGTGGCTGTCGGAGCCGGCGCGCAGGATGGCGGCGTTGCCGGCCTTCAGGCAGAGGGCGCCGGCATCCGCCGTCACGTTCGGGCGGCTCTCGAAGATCACGCCGACGACGCCGAGCGGCACGGCGATGCGCTCGATGAGGAGGCCGTTCGGCCGCTCGAAGGCGGCGACCTGGCGCCCCACCGGATCGGCGAGGCCGCCGATCTTCTCCACCGCCCCGGCGATCCCCTCGAGGCGCGCCTCGTCGAGGGTCAGCCGGTCGATCAGCGCGGCGGAGTGGCCGGCGGCGCGGGCGGCCGCCACGTCGCGGGCGTTCTCGCGCAAGATGGTCTCACGGCTGGCCCGCAGCCGCTCGGCGATGCTGCGCAGTGCGGTGTCCTTGGTCTGGGCCGAGGCGAGCGCCATCCGGCGCGCCGCCTTGCGGGCGCTCTGTCCGATGGCCTGCATCTGTGCCTGCAGGTCGTCGGGATCGGCGAGTTCGGACTTCAGGTTCAGGACGGGCACGGCAACCTTCCTCGCGGCTCCGTCATAAGGGAAGCCGCCTCGCATCGCGCAAGCTCTTGGCGCAATCCTTCGGCGCAAGCTCATGCATCCTGAGGCAGCGCGAAACAAGTCGCTGCCGCAACCTCAGAATGATTCCGAGGCGCTGCGGCCCCGGGTGTCAGCCGTCCCGGTGCGGGCCGCCCGCAAGGGCGAGGTCGTCGCGGTGGACCATCTCGGAGCGCCCCGGATAGGTCAGCACCTCGGCGATGTGCGCGCTCGGCCGGCCGATGATGAGGGCGGCCTCCGCGCTGTCGTAGCCGACGAGGCCGCGGCCGAGGGTGCGACCCGAGAGGTCCCGGATCGTCACGGCGTCGCCGCGGCCGAAGCTGCCCTCGATGCTGCGCACGCCGACGGGCAGGAGGCTCGCACCGCCCTGCAGGGCCCGGGCGGCGCCGTCGTCGATCACCAGGGTGCCGCGGGGCTCCAGGCTGCCCGCGATCCAGGTCTTGCGCGCGGCGGTCGGGGTCGAGGCCGACAGGAACCAGCTGCACCGCCCCCCCTCGACGATGCTGCGCAGGGGGTTCTTTTCGCGGCCGTCGGCGATGACCATGTGGGTGCCGCCGCCGGTGGCGATTTTGGCGGCCTCGACCTTGGTGCGCATGCCGCCCCGCGACAGCTCGGAGGCGGGGCCGCCGGCCATGGCCTCGATCTCGGGCGTGATGCGCTCGATCACGGGCAGGTGGCGGGCGTCCGGGTCGTTCTGCGGCGGCGCCGTGTAGAGCCCGTCGATGTCGGAGAACAGCACCAGGACCTCGGCCCCGATCATGGTGGCGACGCGGGCCGCAAGCCGGTCGTTGTCGCCGTAGCGGATCTCGCTCGTCGCGACCGTGTCGTTCTCGTTGACGACCGGCACGGCGCGCATGTCGAGGAGCTTGAGCACCGTGGCGCGGGCGTTGAGGTAGCGGCGGCGCTCCTCGGTGTCCTGCGGGGTGACCAGGATCTGGCCGGCCACGATGCCGTGGTGTCCGAGTGCCTCGGCCCAGTGGCGCGCCAGCGCGATCTGGCCGACCGAGGCCGCGCCCTGGCTCTCCTCAAGGCGCAGCGCACCCGGGGCGAGGCCGAGCACCGTGCGGCCGAGCGCGATGCTGCCGGAGGAGACGACGAGCACGTCGACGCCGCGAGCGTGCAGCTCGGCGATGTCCTCGGCGAGCGCCGCGAGCCAGGCGTGCCGCAGCCGGCCGCGGCCGCGGTCCACCAGCAGGGCCGAGCCGACCTTGATGACGACGCGGCGGAATTCTTTCAGGCTCGGGGTCATGGAACGAGACGGTCTACGTCGTGAAATTCTGTGGCCGGGATCGCCTGCGCCGCGTCGGGAGCGGGCCCGCAATCCGTGTGGCGGAAATCCTCGCCCTTGAACAGCACGGGATTGGGCGCCCGGGTCGGTCCCGCCTTCGGCGGAGGGGCGGGTTTCTCCGTCCCCGGTGCTCCGCGGAGCGAGGCCGCGACTGCTCGGACGACCGACACGCCACGATGATCGGCGCTACGACCTCCGAGCGTGTCCGGTCCTCGCGGTCACGGCTGCCAGGCCGCAGCGGGGGCCGCCTCCGCCGCGGCCGCGTTGTCGGCGTCGATGTGCGCGAGCACGGCGCGCAGCGCCTCCGCCACGCCCTGGCCGGAGGCCGAGGACAGGATGAGCGGGGCGCGCTTGGCGGCCCGCTTCAACCGGGCCGCCTGCTCCTTCAGGGTCTCGGAGTCGAGCGCATCGGCCTTCGAGAGGGCGACGATCTCGGGCTTGTCGGCAAGCCCGTTGCCGTAGGCCTCGATCTCGCCGCGCACCAGCTTGTAGGCCTTGCCGGCATGCTCGCTCGTGCCCTCGACGAGGTGGAGCAGCACGCGGCAGCGCTCCACGTGGGCCAGGAACCTGTCGCCAAGCCCGACGCCCTCGTGGGCGCCCTCGATCAGGCCCGGGATGTCCGCCAGCACGAACTCGCGGTTGTCCGACCGCACCACGCCGAGGCCCGGATGCAGGGTGGTGAAGGGGTAATCGGCAATCTTCGGGCGCGCCGCCGTGACGGTGGCCAGGAAGGTCGACTTGCCGGCGTTCGGAAGGCCGACGAGTCCCGCATCGGCGATGAGCTTGAGGCGCAGCCAGATCCACTGCTCGCTGCCTTCGAGGCCCGGGTTGGCGTGCTTCGGGGCGCGGTTCGTGGAGGTGGTGAAGTAGGCGTTGCCGAAGCCGCCGTTGCCGCCCTTGGCGAGGCGGACCCGCTGGCCGACCTCGGTCATGTCAGCGATCAGGGTCTCGCCGTCCTCGGCGAGGATCTGCGTGCCGGCGGGGACCTTGAGCACCACGTCCGTGCCCTTGGCGCCGTGGCGGTTCGAGCCCATGCCGTGCTCGCCCTTCCGGGCCTTGAAGTGCTGCTGGTAGCGGTAGTCGATCAGGGTGTTGAGCCCCTCGACGCACTCGGCGAAGACGTCGCCGCCGCGGCCGCCGTCGCCGCCGTTCGGCCCGCCGAACTCGATGAACTTCTCGCGGCGGAACGAGACGCAGCCCGCGCCCCCGTCACCGGAGCGGATGTAGACCTTGGCTTCGTCGAGGAACTTCACGGAACGGCTCATTTCAGGAACGGCGTGCCCGCGGGGTCGGCCGCGGGCACGGGGCAGAGAATCAGACGTGGACCGCCAGGAGGTCGGCGGCCCGGCGGGCGTGGCGCCGCTCCCAGTCGCGCCGGCGGAGGCGGACGCGATCGACGGGCAGGCTGGCGCCCCGGGCGGGAAACGGCAGGCAGGCCGTGTCCTCGCGGACGAACCCGCACTTCGTCAACACGCGCCGGGACGCGGTGTTCTCGACGCGGGCGGCCGAGGTCAGGACCGCGGCGTGCGTGAACGCGAACGTGGCCTCCACGAGGCTGCTCACGGCCTCGGTGGCGAGCCCCTGCCCCCAGTGCGGTGCGCCGAGCCAGTAGCCGAGATGCGGTCCGGCCGCCTCCGGGTCGTGCTCGACCGACACGATGCCCACGAGGGCCTGCGGCCGGCCGCGGAGCGCGAGCCCCATCACGAGGCCGTGGCCCTCGGCGTTCGTGCGGCGCGCGTCGAGGATGAAGGCGTCGACGGTGGAGCGATCCAGCGGGTGCGGGATCCGGGCCGTCATCTCGGCGACCGCCCGGTCGCCGGCGAGCCGGACGATGGCACCGGCATCGGCCGCGCAGGGCCAGCGCAGCCACAGCCGCTTCGTTTCGAGGCGGAAGACGTCGTCGCGGGTCAGGTCGGGAAACATCGTCTCGGCTCCGATGCCAGGGGCCTCACGGGCACCCTGATCGTCGGACGAAGAACGGGGAAGATGGCATCCCATCCTCCCCGTCGCTTTCGTTCGCCGCCGGCCCTCTCGCGAGGACCTGATGGGAGCCGTCCGCCGGTTCGGTGTGGGACACCGGCGGGAAGCTCCTTCGTCCGTCGAGCTTATCCGCCGCTTACTCGGCCGCTGCGAGCTGCGGTACCACCGCCACGAAGGCGCGGCCGCGGCGCTGGCCGAACTGCACGTGGCCGTCGACGAGGGCGAACAGGGTGTGGTCCTTGCCCATGCCGACGTTGGTGCCGGGGTGCCATTTCGTGCCGCGCTGGCGCACGATGATGTTGCCAGCGACGACGGCCTCCGAGCCGAACTTCTTCACGCCGAGGCGCTGGCCGGCCGAATCGCGGCCGTTGCGGGACGAGCCGCCTGCCTTCTTGTGTGCCATGATCGAGGTCTCCGAATTGTCAGGTGATCGTGCGGATCGCGTGCGGGCGGGACGCCTTTACGCGCTCTTCGAACCGGACTCGATGCCGGTGATGCGCACGACCGTGTGGTCCTGCCGATGGCCGCGCTTGCGGCGGGAATTCTGGCGACGGCGCTTCTTGAAGGCGATGACCTTCTTGCCGCGGCCGTGCGTGACGATCTCGCCGGTGACGCTGATGCCCGACAGGAGCGGCGCGCCGACCTGGGTCTCGCCCGTGCCGTTGGTGAACAGCAGGACCTCGCCGAAGGTGACGGCCTCGCCGGCCTCGCCCGCGAGGGTGGCGATCGTGATGGTGTCGTTGGCGGCGACGCGGTACTGCTTGCCGCCGGTCTTGATGACTGCGAACATCGTTCTCTCTCGTGTTCCCGACGACCTCCGGGGCACGCACCCGAGGGGGTGCCCGTGGGCCGGCTTCTTATCAGTTCGTCCCGCCCGTGACCGAAGCCCGCGGCGAAACGCGAAACGCGCGGACTTCTGCAAGGAAGCCGCGCGTGGTGGCGGGTGGATAGGCCGAGCCGGGGCGGTTTGTCAACGCGCGCCGTCCTCCTGTTCGGTCAGAACGGCCTCCACGAGGGCGGGATCGCGGTCGATGATCGCGAGGAGGACTTTCGCGGCGGGATCCGGCTGATTGCGGCCCTGATCCCAGTTCTGAACGGTGTCGAGTTCGAACCCGAACTTCAGGGCGAAATCGGCCTGGGAGAGCTTGAGCCTCGTTCGCACCGCACGGCTGCTCACTTCGGGGATCCGCATCTCCCGCGCCTCGATGCCGAGGGCGGCGAAGCGGGCGATCCTCTCGTCCCGATCGCCTGCCGCAGCGCTGATCACCACGGATTCGCCCGCCGCCATTCGATCCAGCAGGGCATGCGCCCTCCGCAGCGTCACGCCGGCGTCGATCAACAGGCGCGCAAGGTCGACGGGGCGGTCCACGTCACCGTTCATGCGAAGCCGGAGCCGGATGAGGGTACCGGAAGGGTCTCTGCCGACGGCCGCGGGTTCGCCCCGTCGTGCGAGTGCTTCCTTCAACGACAACACCTTGGACATCCGCCTCGTCCATCATCCTGCGGGCGATCGCATGCAGGCCGCTCCGCCCGAGCGCGCCGGGCGAGAGGCCCTGCACGTGGGCGGCTTCGATCCGGAGCAGTCCATCGCGGATGCCGACGCGGCCGATCAGTTCGATCCGCCCGGCCGGCGTCGCGATGGCGACGAGCATTACCTGCCCGTCGACATCCGAGATCTCGATGCTGACGTCCGCCGCCGCCCACATATACGCGAGTCGCGCATCTCTCGATAGGCGGCGCCCCTACTTCTTCATCAGGCCGCCGAGCACGTTCCGCAGGATGGCGTTGCCCACCTGGGTGCCGACCGACCGCGCCATGGAGCGGGCCGCGTTCGAGACGACCTGCTCGGCGAGGCTCTGCGGCGGGCGGCGGCCGCCCTTCGCGGCCGGCTTCGAGCCGAGCACGCCGCCCAGCATCCCGCCGAGGCTGCCGAGGAGGCCGCCGAGGCCGCCCTCCGTCTGCTGCGCGGCCTCGGCCGGGCCTGCGTCGAGGCCCTTGCGCTTGGCCAGCATCTCGTAGGCGCTCTCGTTGTCGACCGCCGCGTCGTACTTGCCCCGCAGGGGGCTCGCGGCGATCAGGGCGGCGCGCTCCTCGGGCGTCAGCGGCCCGACGCGGCCCTGGGGCGGAGCGATCAGCGCGCGCTCCACCATCGAGGGCGTGCCCTTGGTCTCGAGGACGCTCACCAGCGCCTCGCCGACGCCGAGCTCGGTGATCGCCTTCGCGACGTCGAAGCCGGGGTTTTGCCGGAAGGTCTCGGCCGCGGCGCGCACCGCCCGCTGGTCCCGGGGCGTGAAGGCGCGCAGGGCGTGCTGCACGCGGTTGCCGAGCTGGCCCAGCACCGTCTCGGGCACGTCGAGGGGGTTCTGGGTGACGAAGTAGACGCCGACGCCCTTCGAGCGGATCAGGCGCACCACCTGCTCGACCGCGTCGAGCAGGGGTTTCGGCGCGTCGTTGAACAGGAGGTGCGCCTCGTCGAAGAAGAACACCAGCTTCGGCTTGTCGAGGTCGCCGACCTCGGGCAGTTCCTCGAACAGCTCCGAGAGCATCCAGAGCAGGAACGACGCGTAGAGGCGCGGCTTCTGCATCAGCTTGTCGGCAGCGAGGATGTTGACGATCCCCCGCCCTTCCCGGTCGACGCGCATGAAGTCGGCGAGGTTGAGTGCCGGCTCGCCGAAGAAGCGGTCCGCGCCCTGGTTCTCCAGCATCAGGAGCTGGCGCTGGATCGCGCCGACGCTCGCGGCAGAGACGTTGCCGTAGGTGCCCGAGACCGTCTTCAGGTTCTCCGACAGGAAGCCGAGGAGCGCCCGCAGGTCCTTGAGGTCGATGACCGGCCACTGGTTCTCGTCCGCGACCCGGAAGGCGATGTTGAGGACGCCCTCCTGGGTGTCGTTGAGCTCGAGGAGCCGCGCCAGCAGCAGCGGGCCCATCTCGGTCACGGTGCAGCGGATCGGGTGGCCCTGGTCGCCGAACAAGTCCCAGAACACGGTGGGGAAGCGGTCGGGCTCGTAGGGGATGCCGAGCTCCTCGGCCCGCTTGACGAACACCGGCTTGGCCTCGCCCGCCGCCGCGAGGCCCGAGAGGTCGCCCTTGATGTCGGCCGCGAAGACCGGGACGCCGGCGTTGGAGAAGCCCTCGGCCATCACCTGGAGGGTCACCGTCTTGCCGGTGCCGGTGGCGCCCGCCACGAGCCCGTGCCGGTTGGCGAGCCGCAGCGTCAACGCCTCGGGCTTCCACCCGTCCTTGCCCTGGCTCTTGCCGATCAGAACCGTGCCGTCGCCTGCCATCGCGAGCCTCTCAGCGAATTCGCCCGCCCGTTATGGCGGTCCGGCCCGCGGAGATCCACTGCGGCGAAGCTCAGGCGGCGAGCGAAACGGGCCGGGCCGTCGCCGGCCCGTCGATGTGGAAGGCCCTCGGCCGCCGGAACAGGATGTCGAGGTGGGTCCCCCGCACGGCGCGCGCGAGGACGAGCGGGACCAGCACGGCCGCAACGCTGACGAGGAGGGATGCCAGGCCGATATCCTGGATGAGGCCGGTCTTGACCAGGACCGTGCGCAGCCCCGCCATCGGCAGGAAGAAGGCGAGGTAGATCACGATGGAGCGTGATCCGCAGGCCCGAAGGGCCGCGGTCAGGGGTCCGCCCGCCCGCACGAGGAGCGCGGCGAGGCTCGCCAGCGCGAAGGCGCCGGCCGCGCCGAGGAGGGGCGCGGCGCCGGGCAGGCTCGCGAGGGTCGGGTGCGCGTCCGAGCCTGTCGGGGTCAGGGCGAGGATGCCGTTCAGGACCGCCCAGGCGGCGAGGGCGAGGAGTGCCCGCGCCGGCCGCCGCGCAGCCGCCGTGGCGACCGCGAAGACCTTGGGGGCGAGGACGTAGCCGGCGACGAAGTAGACGTAGAGGGCGCAGAACTCGTTCACGAGGCCCGAGCGCGTCTCCGGTGCGAGCGCCTGGAGGGCGAGCCCGAGGCCGAGCAGCAGCGGGCCCGGCACCGGCCGCAGCAGCTTGGTCACGACCGAGAAGACCGCGAGCGCGTAGATGAACCAGAGCGTGGCGTAGGGCTCCACGAGGGCGAGCGCCAGATGCTCCAGGAAGCCCGCCGCACCCTCGCCGTGGCTCACCTCCCGGAACTTGAAGGCCGACTGGATCAGCGTCCAGAGCCCGTAGAAGTAGGCGAAGTGCACGACCCGGCGGTCGCCGAAGCGCCGCCAGTCGCGGTCGATCACCCGCCCCAGGAACAGGCCGGACAGGAACAGGAAGGCCGGCATCCGGAAGGGCTTCGCGAAGGCGACCACGGGGTGCAGGAAGCCCTCGCCGCCCATCGCCTCGCCGACACCCAGGGTGGCGTGCATCACCACCACGAGGATGATGCTGATGCCCTTGGCGACGTCGACCCAGGCGAGGCGAGCCTCGTCGCTGTCCTGCGGGGAAACGGGATGCTGCGGCATCGGGGCCTCGGCGGCTGCGATGGCGGCCCATCGCGGAGTGGCGCGCAGCCTACGGGGGACTCGTAAAGGTCCCCCGAACGACCCGGTCGATCGCGGGCATCCGCTTGATTTCGGCGCGGCGAGGCCCGAAGGACGAAGGAGCCGGCCTCGCCCGTTTCCTCGAAACGGATCGCCTACGCGGATCGCCAAGAGGCCGACCCCTTCCTCCCCGGAGCCCTGAACCATGGAAGAACTGATTGCCCGCGTGACGAACCGGACCGGCCTCGATGCCGCGACGGCGCAGACCGCGATCGGCCACATCCTCGCCTTCCTCCAGAAGGAAGGGCCGGCGACCGAGGTGAGCCAGCTGATGGCGGCGATGCCGGGCTCGGAGGCGCTGGTGGCCGAGTCGAACGCGGCCGAGGGCGGCGGCGGGCTGATGGGCATGCTCGGCGGCATGATGGGCGGCGGCGTGATGGCCCTCGGCCAGAAGCTGATGTCGGCCGGCGTGCCGATGGGGCAGATGCAGCCCCTCGGCCAGGAGCTGTTCGCCTACGGCCGCGAGAAGGCCGGCGAGGACGTGATGGGCCCGATCGTCGGCTCGGTTCCGGGCCTCAACCAGTTCGTCTGAGGGGTCGGCCGCACCGCGGCCCGCACCCTTCGGCGGCTATGCACCGGGGCGGCCTCGCGGGCGCTCCGGTCGTCCTTTGTAATCCGTTGATCGGCAAGGCGGATCGCTGTCATAAAAGCGTGCGCGCTTCATGGTGATGTCCTCGTCCGACGGGACCGGACAACCCGCGGGGCCCCTCCCGCTACGGACCGCACGGCAGGCGTGGGAACGATGGTCGCGAACTTCGCCCGGGGTGCTTCGGCGGCGTGGCTCAGCGGGTGGGAGCGCGGCGTCAACGCTCCGATCGCGCGGCTCAGGCAGAAGACCGCCGAGGCCGGGCTGCCGGGCTTCGGCGGCCGCAGCCTGATCCCGCCGGGCACGACCCCCATCCAGTTCGGCGAGCGCTTCCGGGCTCCCCCGACGGGGCTCGACCCCAGCCTCGGCCGGATCGGCTCCCTCGAGGTCCGGCTCGCGACCCGGAAATCCGAGATCCGGCGCGCCCAGCGCCTGCGCTACCGCGTGTTCTTCGAGGAGATGTCGGCGATCGCGAGCGGGCGCGCCCTGCTCTCGCGCCGCGACGTCGACGAGTACGACGGGGTCTGCGACCACCTCCTGGTGATCGACCACGCGGCCGAGCCCAAGCCCTTCCGCAAGCCGCGCCCGAAGGTGGTCGGCACCTATCGGCTGCTGCGCCAGGACGTGGCCGACCGCAATTTCGGGTTCTACACGGCGGGCGAGTACGACATCGCGCCGGTGCTCGCCGCGCAGGCGGGCAAGCGCATCCTGGAACTCGGCCGCTCCTGCGTGCTGAAGCCCTACCGGACGAAGCGCACGGTGGAGCTCCTCTGGCACGGCATCTACGCCTACGTGCTGCACCATCGGATCGACGCTCTCCTCGGCTGCGCGAGCCTGGAGGGCACCGACCCTGACCGCCTCGCGCTGCCCCTGAGCTTCCTGCACCATCACGCCCGGGCGGCCGAGGGCTGGTGCGCCCGCGCGCTGCCCGGGCGCTACGTCGCCATGGACCGCCTCAGCCGCGAGGCGGTGGACCCGAAGGCGGCGCTGCAGGCCCTGCCGCCGCTGATCAAGGGCTACCTGCGCGTCGGCGCGACCTTCGGGGACGGCGCGGTGGTGGACCATCAGTTCGGCACCACCGACGTGTTCGTGGTGCTGCCGGTCACCGCCATCGCGGCGCGTTACCTCGGCCATTTCGGCCCGGCCGCGAACCGCCGCGCCGCCTGATTCAGGCTCCGGTCGGCTGAAGCGGTCCTGTGGCGGCAAGCCCGCGCGGTGGCCGCGGATCCCTGGGGGCTCAGGCGAAGGCCGGATGAGGCCCGTTGCGGGAAACCCACAGGGTGGCCCGCTCGGCCGCGCTGGCGCCCGATTCCACTGGCAGAGCCGCCTCGGGCGCGCATGATCCGCGCCGCGGGATGCGGGGAGGCTGGCCGGATGCGCGGCTATCGGTACGAGGCGCTCGACGGCGTGCGCGCGCTCGCCGCGCAGGTGGTTCTCGTGAGCCACGGCCTCGGCATGGCGTTCTTCCCGGTGCACAGCCCCGGCGCGGCGGCGGCCGAGTGGTTCGGGCGGCTCGCCGTGATGGTGTTCTTCTCGCTCTCGGGCTTCGTGATCGCCACCAGCCTGTCGCGCCTCGTGGCGAGCGAGGGCGGGCGCTTTGCCGTACCCTACGCGGTGCACCGCCTCGCCCGGATCTGGCCGCCGCTGGTGCTCGCGATCCTCGTGACCTTCGGGGTGGGCTGGCTCGGCCTGAACGGCCTCACCCTCCTGACGAAGACCGGAGACCCCTACCGCCTCGACGCGGTGGCGTTCCTGCGCGGCATCACCCTGACCTTCGCGCCGGGCGATGCGACTTTTGTGATCGATCGCGCCCTCTGGTCCCTCCGGCAGGAGGTCTACCTCTACGCCGTCGCGGCCTTCGCGGCGCTCGCCCTCGTCGGGCGGGGTGCCGGACGGGCGCTCGGCATCCTGGCGGTCCTCGGGCTCGTCGGCGCCACCGCCGGCCGCTTCTTCTACCTGCAGTCGCTCGCCCTGTTCTCGGCAGGCGCGGCCGCGGCCCTCTGGGGCGGGCACGCCCGGCTCCGCGGGCTGGCTCAGGCGCCCGGCGTCGCCGTCGTGACCCTCGCCCTGCTCGCGGCGCCGCTGGCCTTCGTCGGCCATCCGGGCTTCATCGACGCGATGAGCGACAATGCCCTGTTCCTCGGCTACCAGGCACTCCTCGGGGTGCCGGTCGCCCTCTGCCTCCTCGGGCTTGCGGTGAGCGAGGGCCGGGTCTCCGGCGCCTTCGCGCGGGCGGCGTCGGCCGCCGGCTTCTCGTACACGCTCTACGTCATCCACGTCCCGGTGATGACCCTGGTGTTCTCGCTGCGCGCCCATCTCGGCCTCGCGCCGGGCCTCGGCGGCACGGTCGGCACCCTCGCTGTGGCGCTCGTCGTCGCAGAGGCTGCGTCCTACGCGGCGGCCCTCGTGGTCGAGCGGCCGCGCTTCTTCCGGCGGGTGCTGTTCCGGATGATCGGCGCGCGCGACGCCGCGCGGACGCCCGCCGCCGCTCAGGTCTCGCAGTCCCTCAGGGCGGCGAGCCCCTCGCGGTAGGTCGGATAGCGCAGGTCGACGCCGAGTTCCTCGCGGATCAGGCGGTTCCGCACGCGCTTATTCTCGCCGTAGAAGCTGCGCGCCATCGGGCTGAGGTCGGCCGTCTCGAAGTCGATGGCGGGCGGCAGGGGCAGGCCCGCGAGGGCGGCCGCGTGCTCGGTCACGGTCTGCGGCGGCGTCGGCTCGTCGTCCGTGACGTTGTAGGTCGCGCCAGCCCGGGGCCGCTCCAGGGAGGCTGCGAGCGTCGCCGCGATGTCGTCCACGTGGATGCGGTTGAAGACCTGGCCCGCCTTGATGATCCGCTGCGCCCGGCCCGTCCGCAGCTTCACGAAGGGATTGCGGCCGGGCCCGTAGATGCCCGACAGGCGAAAGACCTGCACGGCCTTGCCGGTCTCCGCGCCGAGGGCGAGCCAAGCTTCCTCGGTGGCGAGCCGGGCCTTCGATCGTTCGCTGCGCGGGACGGCCGGCGTCGCCTCGTCGATCCAGGCGCCGTCCTGGTCTCCGTAGACGCCGATGGTCGAGAGGTAGCCGATCCAGCCGATCCGGCTCCGGCGGATTTCCGCCCCGTAGCGGCGCAGGACCGTGTCCCCCTCCCGGTCCGGCGGGGCCGAGACGAGGAGCGCGTCCGTGTCGGCGAGGTCGGCGCCGATGCGGGGGTCGTCGGTCTCCGGCCCGAACGCGCGGACCTCGGCGCCGGTGGCGGCGGCCGCGGACGCGACCTTGTCGGGCTCGGTCACCGTGCCCCGCACCTGCGCGAAGCGCCCCCGCTCGAGGGCCACGAACCGCCGGGCCGTGAAGCCGAGGCCGAAGACGAAGAGGTTCATGCGGCTATCCGCTCCCTGGATGATCGTGGTGCACCGCGCGGTCGGCGAGGATCTCGGTCCATTCCGCCCGCACGGCGGGCTCCGCCTCCCCGTCGCCGAAGCGCGCGAACAGCGCGCCGACGCGCTCCGGGACGAGGCGGCCGCAGGCCCAGACGGCCATGGCGCGCACGAGGGGAGAGTCGTCGCCGAGGCGCCGGACCGCGGCCTCGGCGAGGCTCGGGTCGCCCGAGTTGCCGATCGCGACGAGCACGTTGCGCAGGAAGCGGTCGCGGCCGGTGCGCCGGATCGGGGTGCCGGTGAAGCGCGCCCGGAAGGCCTCCTCGTCGAGGTCCGCCAGTTCCGCGAGCGCCGGCGCCGCGAGGTCATCGCGGGCGGCGAGCCGCGCCTCGCGGGCGCCCTGCGCGAACTTGTTCCAGGGGCAGATCGCGAGGCAGTCGTCGCAGCCGAACACCCGGTTGCCGATGGCCGCGCGGAACGCGCGCGGGATCGTCCCCTCGTGCTCGATGGTCAGGTAGGCGATGCAGCGCCGCGCATCGAGGCGGTAGGGCTCCGGCAGCGCGCCCGTGGGGCAGATGTCGAGGCAGGCGCGGCAGGTGCCGCACCGGTCCGGCTCGGGCGGATCGGGGGCGAGGTCGGCGCTCGTGTAGATGGCGCCGAGGAGGAGCCAGTTGCCGAGCGCGCGCGAAATCAGCACCGTGTGCTTGCCCTGCCAGCCGAGGCCGGCGGCGGCGGCCAGGGGCTTCTCCATCACGGGCGCCGTGTCGGTGAAAACCTTCACTTGCACGCCGCCCTTGGCGGCGATGAACCCGCCGAGCTCCTTGAGCTTGCCCTTCACCACGTCGTGGTAGTCGCGCCGCTGGGCGTAGGCCGCGATGGCGGCGCGGTCGCGGGCCTTCAGGAGGTCGAGAGGATTGCCCTCCGGCCCGTAGTTCATGCCGAGCATGATGATGCTGCGCACCCCCGGCCAGAGGCGGCTCGGCTCGGCCCGCTGGTCGGTCCGCTCGGCCATCCAGGCCATGTCGCCGTGGGCGCCCGAGGCGAGCCACGCCGCGAGGCGTCCGGGCAGCTCAGGCACCGCGTCGGGCCGCGTGACCCGGACGGCGTCGAAGCCGAGGCGGCGGGCGCGCTCCTCCACGAGGCCGCGCAACGCCGCGCCCGCGAACGTCCGGCGTGCGCTCAGAAATCCAGGTCCGCGTAGTGGGCGGCCGGGGCCATGCCCGGCACCCGGTCGGCCAGGAGCGCGCGGAAGCTCGGGCGCGACTTGACCCGCGCGTACCAGTCCCTCGCGATCTCGTCCTCGTCCCATGGCACGTCGCCGAGATAATCCACGCAGCTCAGGTGGGCGGCCGCGGCCAGATCCGCATAGGTCAGATGGTCGCCCGCGATCCAGCGCCGCCGCGCCATCAGGTAGCCGATGTACTGCAGATGGTAGCGCACGTTGATCCGCGCCGCGCGGATGGCGTTCATGTCCGGCGGGCCGCCGCCCTCCGTGCTCGACATGAAGCGCTTCGAGATCTTCTCGGTCACGAGGTAGCCCGTCACCTCGGCATCGAACTTCGCCAGGAACCATTCGAGCAGGCGGCGCACCTCGACGCGGGCCGCCGTGCCGTCCGGCATCAGGCGCCGGTCGCCGAGGCCGAGGCCGCGGGTCTCGTCGAGGTACTCGGCGATGATGTTGGCCCCCGGCACCGCGAGGCCCCCCTGCTCGATGAGCACCGGCGTGACGCCGGCCGGGTTGACGAGCAGGAACGCGTCGCGCCGCTCCCAGGGGCGCTCCTCCACGAGCACCGGCTCCATCCCCATCTCGGCGAGGACGAGGCGGACGAACCGGGAATTGGCGCAGAAGGGGAAATGGTGCAGCGTCGCCATCGGGGTCGCTAAGCAGGCTTCGGGAGCGTGGTCATCGGTTTCCCGAAAAAAACCTGCATCCGGCCGGAGGTCCCGGCGGGTCGCGCTGGCAGGCCCGGATTATTTGCGCGCGATCAGCGTTATTGCCCGATCGTTGCCGCCTCATTAACACGCCCCGCGCGAAGCCGGTAACCGGTCGTCAACCCTGATCGGCGAACGCTGGCCCGAAACTCCCGTGACGATCTGCGAGGCGACGAGATGATGGATGCGATGAGCGTCGCGAAGGCGGTCGTGCTCGCCGTGGTCGAGGGCGCCACCGAGTTCATCCCGGTCTCCTCCACCGGCCACCAGCTCCTCGTCGGGCACTTCATCGGCTTCCATTCGCCGAACAACACGTTCGAGGTGCTGATCCAGCTCGGCGCCATCCTGGCGATCCTGGCGGTGTACTTCCGGCGCCTCCTCGGCGTGGCGATGGCGCTGCCGAGCGACCCGAAGGCGCGCCGCTTCGTCCTCGGCATCCTCATCGCCTTCCTGCCGGCGGCGATCATCGGCGGCATCTTCTCGAAGGCGATCAAGGCCTACCTGTTCAACCCCTGGATCGTCTGCGCCACCCTCGTCGCGGGCGGCCTCGTGCTCCTCGTGCTCGACGACACCGAGCTCGAGGTGAAGCGGACCGACGTCTACGACTTCACCCTGCCGATGGACCTGAAGATCGGCATCTTCCAGTGCCTCGCGATGATCCCCGGCGTGTCGCGCTCGGGCGCCACCATCGTCGGCGCGATGCTGATGGGCGCCGACAAGCGCTCGGCCACCGAGTTCTCGTTCTACCTCGCCATGCCGACCATGGCGGGCGCCTTCGCCAAGGACCTCCTGGACAACTACAAGAACCTGTCGAGTGACGACCTCGGCCTGATCACGATCGGCTTCGTGGTCGCCTTCGTCTCGGCCCTCGTCGTGGTGCGCACGGTGCTCGACTACGTCTCCCGCCACGGCTTCTGGCTGTTCGCGTGGTGGCGCATCATCGTCGGCTCCCTCGGCTTCGCCGGGCTGATCATCTTCGGCTGAGGCGGAAGGTTCCCGCCGCCCGGACGAATGCTGGCCGATTGCCAGCGGCGCGGGCTCGTGCCAGGGCAGTGCAACGAACTTGGCCGAGAACCGGGTTACGATCCGCGCCGATTGACACGTCCGGCGCGGGCTCCCCGATCGCGGCCGCAGGACCGTCACTGCACGAAGGCCCCGCGATGGAAGACAGACCGCTCGCCGACCTCTTCGAGCCCGCCACCCGCGAGCGCTGGCTCGGCCTCGTCGAGGGCGTCCTGAAGGGGGCCGAGTTCGAGAAGCGGCTCGTCGCGAAGACCGCCGACGGGCTGCGCATCGAGCCCCT
Organism: Methylobacterium sp. A54F; assembly: GCF_053346035.1. Lineage (NCBI taxonomy): Bacteria > Pseudomonadati > Pseudomonadota > Alphaproteobacteria > Hyphomicrobiales > Methylobacteriaceae > Methylobacterium > Methylobacterium sp. A54F. Next base: position 297,580 of record NZ_JBKFBF010000006.1, read on the forward strand.
CTACGAGCCGGCCGAGGCGAGCCCGCAGCCGACGCGGGGGCCGGGCCCCTGGCGCGTGGTGCAGCGGGTGGACCATCCGGAGCCCGCGAAGGCCGCCGCCCAGGCGCTCGCCGACCTGGAGGGCGGCGCCGACGCCCTCGCCCTCGTCTTCGCCGGGGCGCCGGCCGCCCGCGGCTTCGGCCTGAACGCCGCGAGCGTCCAGGACCTCGACGCCGCGCTGGGCGGGGTGATGCTGCCGCTGATCGGCCTGCGGCTCGATGCGGGCCCACGCGGGCTCGAAGCGGCTGGCCTGCTGCGCGAGCTCGTGGCCAAGCGCGGCGACGATCTCGGCGCCCTCGACATCGACCTCGGCGTCGATCCGATCGGCACGCTCGCCGCGAGCGGCGGCCTCGGCGCCGTCTGGGACGAGGTGGCCCCGAAGCTCTCGGGCCTGCTGCGCGACTTCGACGGGGCGGGCTTCACAGGCCGCGCGCTGCTCGCCGACGGCCGCCCCTACCACGAGGCCGGCGCCAGCGAGGCCACGGAACTCGGCGCGGTGCTCGCCACGGCGGTCGCCTACCTGCGGGCCCTCGAAGCGGACGGCCACGGCCTGGAGCGGGCGCGGGACGCGGTCGCGGTGCTCCTCGTCGCCGACCCCGACGAGTTCCTGACCATCGCCAAGTTCCGGGCCATGCGCCGGCTCTGGGCGCGGGTGGAGGCGGCCTGCGGCCTCGACCCGAAGCCGCTGCGCATCCATGCCGAGACGGCCTGGCGCAGCATGACCCGGCGCGATCCCTTCGTGAACATCCTGCGCGCCACCATGGGCACCTTCTCGGCGGGCCTCGGCGGCGCCGACGCGGTGCTGGCCCTGCCCTACACCCAGGCGCTGGGCCTGCCCGACGCCTTCGCGCGCCGCGTCGCCCGCAACAGCCAGATCGTCCTCCTCGAAGAGTCGAACCTCTTCCGCGTGGTCGATCCGGCCGCCGGAGCGGGCGGCTTCGAGACGCTGACCGCGAACCTCGCCGAGGCCGCCTGGGAGGCGTTCCAGACGATCGAGCGCGAGGGCGGCATCGTCGCGAGCCTCAGCGTCGGCAAGATCCAGCGCCGGGTCGCGGAGAGCCGCGAGACCCACGCCCGCAATGTCGCGACCCGCCGCGAGGCCCTGACGGGCGCCACCGAGTTCCCCTACCTCGCCGAGAAGCCGGTGGCGGTGCTCGACGTCGCCCCCGCCGCGCCCCCGGCCTCGGCGAGCTTCGGCTCGGGCGGGGCGGTCGCGTGCGACCCCCTCCCCTCGCAGCGCCTCGCCGAGCCCTTCGAGCGCCTGCGCGACGCCTCCGACGCGGTGCTGGCCCGGTCCGGCCGGCGCCCGCAGGTGTTCCTCGCCAATCTGGGCCCCGTCGCGGCCTTCAATGCCCGGGCGACCTTCGCGGCGAACGCCTTCGCGGCAGGCGGCATCGAGGCGCCCGGCAACGAGGGCTTCGCGGACATGGAGGCCCTGGCGCGGGCGTTCCGGGAATCCGGTGCGCCGCTCGCCTGCATCTGCTCGTCGGACGCGATCTACGCCGAGCAGGCGGTCGCGGCCGCCGAGGCCCTCCGGGCGGCGGGCGCCGGCACGATCTACCTCGCGGGACGCCCGGCCGAGCTCGCCGAGCCCCTGCGCGCCGCGGGGGTCCACGCCTTCCTGCACGCGGGCTGCGACCTCCTCGCCCTCCTCACCGAGGCGATGGTGCGGGCCACCAAGGACGCGCCCAAGGACTGACGGCGGACTGACGGCGGACGGGACCCCGTCCGCGCGGCGCGTCAGCCGCGCATCTCGGCCTCGCGCGCCGCACGGGCGAGGGCCGCCGGGTCGCGCAGGACGATGCAGCCACGGCGCAGGTCGAGGTGCCCGGCCCGGCGCCAGGCCTGGAGCTGGCGGTTCACGCTCTCGCGGGTGCTGCCCACGTAGGCGCCGAGCTGTTCCTGCGAGATCTGGACCTCGCTGCCGAAATCCTCGGCGAGCAGGGTGAGGCGCCGGGCGAGCCGCGCGGCGAGCGGCAGCGTCGTCATCTCGGTCATCTGCCCGGCGATGTAGCGGATGCGCGCGCAGAGCAGCCCGATCAACCGGATCGCCACGCTCGGCTCGCGCGCCAGGTAGGCGAGGAGGTCGGCGCGGCGCAGCACGAAGACCTCGCTCGCCTCGACCGCCACCGCGTCCGCCGTGCGCTCCCGACCGTCGAGGAGGGCGATCTCGCCGAACAGGTCGCCGGCCCCCAGGGTGTTGAGCACCATCCGCCGGCCGCCCTCGGTCCCGGTCTCGATGCGGACCTCGCCGCGCCGGATGCCGTAGAGCGCGTCCCCCGGATCGTTGACCTGAAATAGAGTCTCGCCCGCCTGCAGCGTTCGCGTGCTGCTCATCCCGGCGAGGCGATCGATCACCTCCGGCCCGAGATCTGCGAACAGAGGGTTGAGGCGCAGCAGGACGGCGAAATCAGCACCCCTCGACATGGCGGCTCTCCGAGACCGAGAGAAGGCGGCAGCATTCCCCGCGAAATCAGTCTATTGTGGGCCGGACCGGCTCCGTTTCACAGATGTTTCTGCAATCCTCCCCCTCCGACAGGCGCAAGCGCCAGCCCGATCGCCGCGGCCCCCGACCGCGCGGGACCCGCTGATGCGGTCGGCGGGCGGTTCCTCGGGGTCCCCATCCCTGGCGCGCTCCTGGCACGGGAGCCTGTTCCGCAAGTACGTGCTCACGCTCGTGAGCCTCGTCGCCCTGGTGCTCGCCATCAATGCCGCGGTCGAGACCTGGTTTCTCTACCGGGAGACGATGGACAAGGTGGCCCGCGCGCAGGCCGAATACGCCGCGGCGGCCAGCGTCTCCGTCGAGGACGCGCTCGCCGAGATCGAGCGGCAGGTGAGCTGGGTCACGCGCGCCAGCGCCCAGACCCTCGCCCAGCACCGGGACGATTACGACGCCCTCCTGGAGCAGTCCCCCATCGTGATGGCCCTGGCCTTCGTGGACGGCGAGGGGCGCGAGCGGATCCGGGCGCGCCGGGCGGACAGCCCGGACCTCGCAGCCCTCGGCGACCTGCGCCTCGAGACCGAGCGGCGGGGCTTCGGCCCGGCGGCCTTCCACGAGGGCGCCCTCTACGCCGACCTCGTCATCCCGCATTCCGGGGTCGGGGCCGGCACGACGATCGCGCGGGTCCGCCTCGCCGGCCTCGCCGGCAGCGTGCCGCCCTCGACGGCCGGGACGGGAAGCTACGCCTACCTGATCGACGCGGAGGGGCGCATCCTCGCCCGGTCGGAGCCCGCACCGCTCGCGGTCGGCGACCGGGTCGCGCCTCCGGAGGCGGAGCGCGAGGGCGCCGGGTCCTACGCGCGGGACGCTGCGGGCCGGCCGGTTCTCGCCACCGCCCTCGCCCTCACGGCGCTGCCGGCCTGGATCCTGGTCGAGCAGCCCCTGAACGAGGCGCTCTCCCCCTTGCGGGACCTGCTCGTCCGGCTCGCCTGGCTCCTCGCCGTGGGGCTCGTCGTGGCGATCTCGGCGAGCCTGCTCCTCGCCCGCCGCATGCTGGTGCCGATCCGCGCGCTCCATGCCGGGGCCGAGAACTTCGCGGCGAACCGCTTCGAGCACCGCATCGCCGTGCGCACCGGCGACGAGTTCGAGGTGCTGGCGACGCGCTTCAACGACATGGCCGACGCCCTGGCGACCTCCTACACGGGCCTCGAGAGCGAGATCCGCCGCCAGACCCGGGACCTTGCCCGCTCGGTCAGCGAGCTGCGCGCCCTGGAGGAGACCGGCCGCGCCATCGTCGCCTCCCTGCGCCTCGACGACGTGGTGGAGGCGGTCGCCACCCGGGCAACGGCCCTGGCCGGCGCGGAGGCCGGGGCGGTCTACCTCGCCGCGGCGCCCGGCGCGCCGTTCCGCCTCGCCGGCGGCCATCAGTTCCCCGCTGCCCTCGCGCGCGGCGCCGACACTCTCCCCGCGGACCTGCTGGACCGCCTCGGGGACGGTTCGGGCGAGGCCGTCCTCGTCTCCGACCTGTCCGAAGCCGCCTGGCTGCCGGCGCCGGAGGGTTTTCGGGCGGCCGCGCTGGTGCCCCTGGCCGAGGTCGAGGGGCCGCTCGGCCTCATCCTCCTGCTCGCACGCGTATCGTCGGGGTTCCCGACCGCCTCGGAGAACGTCCTGCACACCTTCGCGCATCAGGCGGCGCTCGCGATCCGCAACGCGCGCCTGTTCGAGGAGGTCGACGAGAAGGGCCGCCAGCTCGCCGCCGCCGACATGCACAAGACCCAGTTCTTCGCCAACATGAGCCACGAGCTGCGCACGCCGCTCAACGCGGTGCTGGGCTACTCGGAGCTCCTCGCCGACGGGCTCTACGGGCCGCTGTCCGAGAAGGCCTGCGACGCGCTGGAGCGCATCCAGATCAACGGCCGGCACCTGCTCAGCCTCATCAACGACGTCCTCGACTTCACCAAGATCGAGGCGGGCCTCCTGACCCTGAGCCTACAGGACTACGCGCTCGGCGCGCTGATCGAGTCGGTCGCGGCCGCGGCCGCCTCCCTCGCCGAGGCCAAGGGCCTCGGCCTGGAGGTCGAGGTGGCGCCGGGCCTGCCCATCGGCCAGGGGGACGAGCGGCGCCTGACGCAGGTGCTGATGAACCTCGTCGGCAACGCCATCAAGTTCACGGATGCGGGCTCGGTGCGGATCGGCGCGGCGGCGGACGGCGACGCCTTCGTGATCACGGTCGCGGATACGGGGCCCGGCATCGCGCCGGCCGACCAGGCCCGCATCTTCGACGAGTTCCAGCAGGTCGACAGCTCCAGCACCCGCCGTCAGGGCGGCACCGGGCTCGGCCTATCGATCACGCGCCGCCTCGTGCTCCTCCACGGCGGCCGGATCGAGGTGGAATCCGAGATCGGGCACGGGGCGGTCTTCCGGGTCGTCCTGCCGATCCGCGCGCAACCCGAGAGGCAAGCGGCCTGATGAAGCGGATCCTGATCGTCGAGGATACGGAGGACAACCGGCGCATCCTGCGCGACCTCCTCACCGCGGCGGGCTACGACATCGTCGAGGCCACCGACGGCGGCCGCGGCGTCGAGGCGGCGCGGGCCGAGCTGCCCGACCTGATCCTGATGGACATCCAGCTCCCCGTGATCGACGGATACGAGGCGGCCCGGCGCCTCAAGGCCGACCCGGCGACGCGCCACATCCCCGTGGTCGCCGTGACCTCCTACGCGCTGTCGGGCGACGAGGGGAAGGCGCTGGCGGCGGGCTGCGACGGCTACGTCGCCAAGCCCTTCAGCCCCCGCAAGATCCTCAGCCTCGTCCGCCAGATGCTGGTGGAGGCGTGACCGTGGCCGAGGCCGCGCCGGCGCGCATCCTCGCGGTGGACGACAGCCCCGAGAACCTGGAGATCCTGCGCATGCGCCTGGAGGCGCAGGGCTACCGGGTCGTGACCGCGCCGGACGGGCAGGCTGCGCTGGACCTCGCCGCGGCCGAGCCGCCGGACCTGATCCTCCTCGACGTGATGATGCCGCGCCTGAGCGGCCTCGACGTGCTGCGCCGCCTGAAGGCCGATGCCGTCCTGCGCTTCGTGCCGGTGGTGCTGCTCACCGCGCGCGCCGAGACCCGCGACCTCGTGGAGGGGCTCGACGCCGGCGCCGACGACTACCTGACGAAGCCCTACGAGCACGCCGCCCTGATGGCGCGGGTCCGCTCGATGCTGCGCCTGAAGGGGCTGACCGACACCGTGCGGGCGCAGGCGGAAGAACTCGAAAGCCAGCGGGCGGCGCTCGCGGAGGCGAACCGGGACCTCGCTGGCGAGGTGGCCGTGAAGGTCGCGGAGATCGAGCGCATCGGCCGGCTGCGCCGCTTCCTCTCGCCCCAGATCGCCGACCTCGTGGCCTCCGAGCGCGCGGACGAATCGCTCCTCGAGACCCACCGGCGCGAGATCACGGTGGTGTTCTGCGACCTGCGCGGCTTCACGGCCTTCACCGATTCGGCCGCTCCCGAGGAGGCCGTGCAGGTCCTGCGCGAGTACCATGCGACGGTGGGCGAGATCGTGTTCCGCTTCGCCGGCACCCTGGAGCACTTCGCCGGCGACGGCATCATGGTGTTCTTCAACGATCCCTGCCCCTGCCCCGACCACACCGAGCGCGCCGTGCGCATGGCCTTCGCGCTGCGCGAGCGGGTCGGTGCCCTGGCGCGGCTCTGGGAGGCGCGGGGCCACGCCATCGGCTTCGGCCTCGGCCTCGCCCGCGGCTACGCGACGCTCGGCCAGTTCGGCTTCGAGGGCCGCCTCGAATACGGGGCGCTCGGCAGCGTCACGAACCTCGCCTCGCGCCTGTGCGACGAGGCGCGGGCCGGCCAGATCGTCGTGAGCCGGCCGGTGCTCAGCGCCGTCGAGAGCCTCGTGGAGGCGCAGGCCCTCGGCAACCTGAGTCTCAAGGGCTTCCTGCGCCCGGTGCCGGCCTTCGACCTCGTGGCGCTGCGGCACGAGCCCGGCTGATCAATGCTCCCGCCAGGCCTTGGCGAGTTGGTCGGCGACCGGCTTCGTCAGGTAGGAGAACACCGTGCGCTCGCCGGTCTGGAGGAAGGCGTCGACCGGCATGCCGGGCACGAGGCGCACGTCGCCCAGGCGCTTGCGCTCGGCCTCCGGCACCTGGATGCGGGCGGTGTAGAAGCTCAGGCCCGTCTTCGGGTCCTGGCTGACATCCGCCGAGACGCGGCCGACCTTGCCGTTGATCTCGGGCGTCGTGCGCTGGTTGAAGGCCGAGAAGCGCAGCATGGCCGGCTGGTCGGCGCGGACATGGTCGATGTCCTGCGGGTGGATCCGCACCTCGACCATCAGCTCGTCCGTCTCGGGCACGATCAGCATGGCGGGCTCGCTCGGAGTGACGAGGCCCCCCACCGTGTGCACCGTCATCCGGTGGACGATGCCGTCCTGGGGCGCGCGCATGTCCGTGCGGCGGAGCTGGTCGAGGGCGGCCACCTGCTTCTCCTCGAACTCCGACCAGCGGGCGCGGATCTCGGTAAGGTCCTTCGTCACCTCGTTGCGCATGTCCTGGTCGACCTGAAGGATCTGCAGCTCGACCTCGCTGCGCTTGCCCTTGGCCTGGGCGATGGAGGCGGTGAACTGCCCGCGCTCGCCCTCGAGGCGCGCGGCCTCGCGCTCCAGGTTGGTCAGGCGGGAGAGCTGGACGAGGTTCTTCTGCCAGAGCTCGCGGATGCCGCGCAGCTCCCGCTCGACCGCCGCGGCCTCTGCGGCCTTCGCCTTGATCTGGTCGGTGATGCCCGCGACCTCCTGGTCGAGCTGGGTGATGCGCTCGCGCAGCTGCGCCTTCTGGCCGGCCCGGGCCCGCGAGCGGGCGATGAAGGCCCGGGTCTCGCCGTCGATCAGGTGGGCCACCGCGGGGTCGGAGGCAGCGCGTGCCTGCAGGTCGCTCGGGAAGCCGATGGCGATGTCGCCGTCGCGCTCCGCCTCCTCGCGGGCCCGGCGCGCCGCGAGGGCGTCGAGGGCGCGGAGCACGATGTCGAGGCTGGCGCGGGGCTGCGTCTCGTCGAGGCGGATCAGGATGTCGCCGGCCCGGACCCGGTCCCCTTCCTGCACCCGCAGCTCGCCGACGATGCCGCCGACCGGGTGCTGGACCTTCTTGACTTCGCTCTCCACCACCAGCTGGCCGGAGGTGATCACGGCACCGCCGATCCGGGTGAAGGCGGCCCAGCCGCCGACCCCGCCCACGAGGGCCAGGACGACGAGGGCGGTGGCGCGGACCTGGGCGCCGATGGCGGCGCGGGCGCGGTCGGCGGCGGGACGCGGCGCGGACTGGCCGGCGGCGAGGGGCAGGCTGGTGGGCATCACGCGATCTCCTTGATCTGCACCTGCGGCACCGCCGCGTTCGCCGCCGGCATCCGCGGCTGGGAGGATGGGGCGGGCGCGGCCGCCTTGCCGCCGCGGATGTGCCGCAGCACCTCGTCCTTCGGGCCGAAGGCCACGGCCCGGCCGTTCTCGAGGGTCAGCATCAGGTCGACCCCGTTGAGGGCGCTCGCCCGGTGGGCCACGATCACCACGACGCCGCCGCGGGCCCGGACCCCGAGGATCGCCCGGGTGAGCGCCGCGTCGCCGGCCTGGTCGGTGTTGGCGTTGGGCTCGTCGAGGACGACGAGGAAGGGGTCGCCGTAGAGGGCGCGGGCGAGCCCGATGCGCTGGCGCTGGCCGCCCGAGAGGCCGGCGCCGCCCTCGCCGAGCAGCGTCTCGTAGCCCTCCGGCAGGTCGCGGATCAGCCCGTCGACGCCGGCGGCCTGCGCGGCGGCCTCTACCGCCTCCTGGGTGGCGTCGGCGGAGAACCGGGCGATGTTCTGGGCGATCGTGCCGGCGAACAGCGCCACGTCCTGCGGCAGGTAGCCGATGTGCCGGCCGAGGGCGCCCCGCTCCCACTGGCCGATCGAGGTCCCGTCGAGGCGCACGGCGCCGCGGACGGTCGGCCAGACGCCCAGGAGGGCCCGCACCAGGGTCGACTTGCCGGAGCCGCTCGGCCCCGTCACGGCGACCGCCTGGCCCGCCCGCAGGCTGAAGCTGAGGTCGCGCACGGTGAGGCGCTCGGCGCCGGGGGGGGCGATGCTGATGCCCTCGACCCGGAGGTTTCCGCGCGGGGCCGGCAGGACGGCGCTGCCGGCCGCGGGGCTGCGCCGGGCGAGGTCGGCGAGGCGACCCCAGGCCTGCTGCGCCCCGACCACGCTCCGCCAGTTGGCGATGGTGGAATCGAGGGGCGCCAGCGCCCGGCCGAGGAGCACCGAGGAGGCGAGCAGCACGCCCGAGGTGCCGTCGCCGGAGATCACCAGGTAGGCGCAGATGGCGAGCACGCCGGACTGCAGCCCCATCCGGGCCATCCGGGAGACAGCCCCGAGGCTGCCCGCGACGTCGGAGACGCGCTGCTGCGAGAGCAGGTAGGCCTGGTTGGCGGCGTCCCAGCGGGCGCCGAAATGGCCCTGCATGCCCATCGCGACGAGGACGTCGGCGTTGCGGCAGGCGGCCTCCGTGACGGCGCTGCGGGTCATCGCGTTCTCGCTCACCGCCCGCAGGGGGCCGCGGGTGAGGCGGTCGGTGAGGATCGTGATGCCGACGAGGAACAGCGCGCCGCCGAGGGCCGACAGCCCGATGAGCGGGTGGAACAGGAAGCAGATCGCGAAGTAGAGCGGCATCCAGGGCAGGTCGCACAGGGCCGCCGGAGCCGGGCTCGAGAGGAACCCGCGGATCTGGTCTAGGTCGCGCAGCGGCAGGTAGGCGGCGCCCGGCGTCGGGCCGCCCTGGGGCGCCTGCACCACCGCGGTGAAGACCCGGGGGCTGAGGCACTCGTCGAGCACCGCGACGATCCGGGTGAGCATGCGGGCGCGCATCGTCTCGAGCACCCCCTGGAAGGCGTAGAGCATCAGGGCGAGCAGCACGAGGCCGATGAGCGAGGGGATCGACCGGCTCGGGATCACCCGGTCGTAGACCACCAGCATGAAGAACGAGCCCGTGAGGCAGAGGACGTTGACGAGGCCGCTCACCACCGCGAGGGCGACGAGGGCGGAGCGGCAGCCCGACAGGGCGGCACCGAGTTCCTGCGAGGCGGGCTTCATGGCTGGCTCCTGCGGGCCCCCGGGCGGGTGGAGCGGGCGGCGGGAGGAATTCCGCGACCGCCGGCTCCCCGGGCGACCTCAGCCGTTCTAGGAGCCGCCCCCGGCCCCTTCCGTGATGCGCATCACGCTCGCGGATCCGTTCACTCCCTCGACGGTGAGAAGAGGCCGCGCGGGTAAGCGCATGGGTAAGCGCACGGAGGCGCGCGCGGCGCCCCGAGGGTGATCCGCGTCACGGATGCGGCCGGCCGGCGGTGGGATGCTCCGATCCACAGCAGCAGGAGGCTCCCATGACCCTCACCGTCCTCGATCCCCGAACCGGCACCGTGGTGACCATCGAGGTCCCGGTCCGCCGCCCCGTCCGCCAGCCGGTGCCGGCCGTGGTCGTGCCCCACCCGCACGCCGCCCGCGCCGCGCAGGCCGCCCTCGCGATGGGGGGGCGGTCGTGAAGCGCTCCTCAGCCCTCCTCGCCAAGGCCTGCGTCCTGCGCGAGCTCGACCGCGCCCTCAGCCGCCGCGCCGCCGGCCTTCCCGCAACCCCCGAGCGGCGGCCCTAACCAGCCCCGCCCCGATCGCCCCCACCCTCCGGAGTTCGCGCCATGGAAACCGAAGCCCTCGAACGCCCCGCCGACCTGAAGGTCTTCCGCCACGCGGCCGCGGGCTTCGGCCCGGCCGTCCGGTTCGGCACCCTGCGGGAGGCGATCTTCGCCGCCGGCCGGGCCCTCGCCCGTCCCGCCACCGAGGCCTGGATCGTCACCGAGGAGGGCGACATGCTCTCCCCCGTCTGGATCCGCACCTACCTGGGCTGATCCGAGAGTCCCCTCGGATCAGCACCCCGATCGTCCCGAAAGCCGGCACTCCGCACCCGCGGAGGCCGGCTTTCGCGCGTCCGTGATCCGCTCGCGGTCCGAGCCGCCTCCGGCTGCCGCCGCGAGCGAAGGCGGGCGTCCGCGCCGCGGCCGCGGCGCTCGCGCGCGAGGCGCGCCCACGCGGGCCCCAGCGCCGCACGGGGGCGGCATCCGATCCGCGCGAGGCACGGTCGAGGGCCCCCGCGGAGCCCCGGCGAAATCATTTTCGCGAACGTGATCCGCCTCACAGTCGCGCCCTTCGACCCAGAGTATTCATCTCCTCGTCCGCAGATCGAAACACGGTCTTCCGAAAACAGATCGGGCAAACGGGCAGCATCAACGGAACCTGAAGACACTATCCCCCGCGGCAGAGTCCGCATCACATCAGAACCTGAAAGGATACGATCATGGCTACTTTCAATGGCACCGCCGCGAACGACTCCGTCGTCCTGGGCAACACGAACGACATCGCCTTCGGCGGTGCGGGCAACGACCAGATCCACGGCGGAGCCGGCAACGACGAGCTGCACGGCCAGGCCGGCAACGACGTGGTCTACGGCGACGCCGGCAACGACAAGCTCGGCGGCGGCCCCGGCGACGACAAGCTCTACGGCGGCACCGGCAACGACGTGATCAACGGCGGCCCGGGCAACGACGTGATGAACGGCCAGGCCGGCAACGACAAGCTCAACGGCGGCGACGGCAACGACAAGATGCAGGGCGGCTCCGGCAACGACGAGCTCCACGGCGGGGCCGGGAACGACCAGATGCAGGGCGGCACCGGCAACGACAAGCTCTACGGCGACGCCGGCAACGACAAGATGTGGGGCGGCGCCGGCAACGACGAGCTTCACGGCGGGGCCGGGAACGACGAGCTCCACGGCGGAGCCGGCAACGACAAGCTCTACGGCGATGCCGGCAACGACAAGCTGTTCGGCGGGGCCGGCAACGACGAGATCCACGGTGGCGTCGGCAACGACCAGATCCACGGTGGCGCGGGCGTCGATCACCTCTACGGCGGCGGTGGGGCGGACACGTTCTACTTCGCCAAGGGCGACACCGGCGACATGTTCCAGGGCAAGGCCGACGTCATCCACGACTTCTCCGCGAACGACACGATCAAGCTCGAGGGGAACTACACGTTCGGCGGCAACACCAACGCCCCGCAGGTCGGCTCCTACGGGATCTCCGGCAGCGGCGACAGCTGGACCGTGACCTACCACACGGCGGACGGGTACCACGACATCCAGGTCCAGGGTGCCGACCCGCACGGGCACGTCAGCGTCGGCTGATCGCCCGGATGCCACGATCAGGACGGCCCGCCGGGGACCCCCCGGCGGGCCGTTCCGCGTCTGGAGGCCGTCAGCGCGCCGGCATGGTGAAGGCGAAGGCGTGCTCGAGGGCGACCGCGCCCCCGCGCTGAACCGTCAGCTTCGCGGCGTAGGTGCCGGCCGGCCAGCCCTCCGGCGGCCGCTTGCGGCCCACGAAGGCGAGGCCCTGTGCCTGGGCGCGGGGGAGCGGCGCCTCGGCGTTCTCGGCGAGCACCCGGCCGTCCGGCCCGGTCAGGCTGAGGCGGCGGACGTCGCCGGCATCAAGGCCGATCGTCCGCACGAAGGCCACGAGGGCGGGGGCGTCCGCGCCGGGGGCCGGGACCGTCTCGCCCTCGACCTGTGCCATGGCGACGGGACCTCCGGCGAAGCCGGCATTCAGCACCGTGCCGGCCCGGTAGGCGAGCGCCGCCGCGACGCCGGGCTCCCACAGGCCGCCCGGCGCCTTCGGATCGCAGCTGCCCTCGGCGAGGTCCGGGGCGAACGGATCGACCACCTGGCCGTTGCGGCGGACCGTGAAGTGCAGGTGCGGAAACTCGGTGGCGCCCGACAGGCCCATCCGCCCGATCGCCTGGCCGGCCGCGATCGCCTGCCCCGGGCGCACCGTGAGGCTGCCGCGGGCCATGTGGCAGTACTGGGTCTCGTAGCCGTCCGGATGCGCCACGACCGCGCCGTTGCCGCACTCGAGGCCGCTCACCCGCTCGACCCCGGTGTCGCGCACCGAGACGTCCTCGGCGTCGTTGCGCAGCCGCAGCACCGTCCCGGCCGCCGCCGCGCGCACGACGCCCTCCGGCCGCCCCTCGGCGGGCAGGCTCGGCAGGCGGAAGTCGATGCCGTTGTGCTTGTCGTAGGTCCGGCTGCCGCAGGCGTAGTCGCGCGCCCCCGGGCCGGGATCGCGGTCGACGTAGTGCTGAACGAAGCAGGTGCGCCCGAGTTCGCAATCGAGAGGCAGCCGCAGCCGGAAGTCGGCGCCCGCCGCCGGAGCGACGGCGAGCGGCACGAGCACGGCGGCGAGCGCCGGGCTGAAAGACAATCGGGGCACGGGCGCGTCCTCCTCGCTTCCTCGGCGGCGCGGACGCTACGCCGGATCGGACCCGATGGCGAACCCGGCCGGCGTCCGCCGCGCGGCTGCCCCGCCCCCGCGCCGGTGGTCGGAGGGTCGGTCCGCGCTAGGTCGCGGACAGCGGGGGCGGCCAGGAACAATGAGGACGCGGGACATGGAATATCGGCAGTTCGGACGCTCCGGCCTGAAAGTGCCGGTCCTGAGCTTCGGCACCGGCACGTTCGGAGGCTCCAACGAGTTCTTCCAGCGCTGGGGCCAGACGGACGTCGCGGAGGCGACCCGCATGGTCGATCTCTGCCTGGAGGCCGGCGTCAACTTCTTCGACACGGCCGACATCTACTCGCAGGGCGCCTCAGAGGAGATCCTCGGCCAGGCGCTCAAGGGCCGGCGCGGCGAGGCCATCATCTCGACGAAGGCGACCTTCCCGGTGGGCGAGGGACCGAACGACAAGGGCTCCTCGCGCTTCCACCTGGTGCGCGCCTGCGAGGCGAGCCTGAAGCGCCTCGGCACCGACCACATCGACGTCTACTTCATGCACGGCTTCGACGCGCTGACCCCCGTCGAGGAGACGCTGCGGGCGCTCGACGACCTCGTGAGGGCGGGCAAGATCGGCTACATCGGTGCCTCGAACTTCTCCGGCTGGCAGCTCATGAAGGCGCTCGCCACCTCGGAGCGCTACGGTCTCGCCCGCTACGTCGCCTATCAGGGCTACTACTCGCTGATCGGCCGCCACTACGAGTGGGAGTTGATGCCCCTCGGCCTCGACCAGGGCGTCGGCCTGATGGTGTGGAGCCCGCTGGGCTGGGGCCGCCTGACCGGCAAGATCCGCCGCGGGCAGGCCGCGCAGGGCGGCCGCATCGCGTCCGGCGGCGCCGAGGGCGGGCCGCCCGTCTCCGACGAGCACCTGTACGGGGTCGTCGACGCCCTCGACGCGGTGGCGGCCGAGACGGGCAGGACGGTGGCGCAGGTCGCGCTCAACTGGCTGCTCTCCCGCCCGACGGTGATGAACATCGTGATCGGCGCCCGCAACGAGGAGCAGCTCCGCCAGAACCTCGGCGCGGTCGGCTGGACGCTGACGGCCGATCAGGTGGCCCGGCTCGATGCGGCGAGCCAGGAGACGCCGATCTACCCCTACTGGCACCAGAAGGGTTTCGACGAGCGCAACCCGAAGCCGACGACCTGGTGAACTCGCTTCGGCGCATCGCGGCACGGGCCGCGGTGCGCCGCCCTGCTTTCGCCCCGAAACTCGGGGATGAGACGCCAACCCCGAAGTCTGGACGGTCGCGAACCGTCCGGCCCCCGGACGGGCGCAGGACAAGGGTTCGTTAACCACGAGACGCGAGCGTCCAGCGACAGCCATGCCGACCATCGCGCTCCGCCCCGTCGCCGCGTTCCTCGCGGCCCTCATCCCCCTCCTCCCCCTGCCGGCCGCGGCGCACCCGCACGTCTTCGTGACGGCCCGCGAGGAGGTGGCCTACGCGGACGGCAAGGTCAGCGGCATCCGCCACGCCTGGACCTTCGACGAGGCCTACTCGGCCTTCGTCACCCAGGGGCTCGACGCCAACGGCGACGGCAAGCTCTCGCCGGAGGAGCTGGCCGAGCTCGCGAGCGAGAACACCGCGAATCTCGCCGAGTTCTCCTACTTCACCAAGCTCAAGGTCGGCGGGCGGGAGCAGGCCTTCGCGGGCCCGACCGAGCCCCGCATGGCGATGGAGGGCGGCGCCCTCACCCTGACCTTCCTGCTGCCCCTGAAGAGCCCGGTGGCCCAGGGGCGCGGGGTCGTCGCGCTCGAGGTCTACGACCCGACCTACTTCGTCTCCTTCGGCCTCGCCGAGGGCCCGGAGGCCGCGAAGCTCGCGGACGCCCCCCAGGGCTGCGCCGCCACGGTGACGCGTCCCAAGACGGAGACGCCGAAGACCGCCGACGCCAAGCCCGGCATGACGGAGGCCTTCTTCGAGGCGCTCACCGCCGCCTCCAATTACGGCGTGCAGTTCGCCAACCGGATCCTCGTGGTGTGTCCGTGAGCCTCGCGCTCGCGCTCGCCCTCGCCCCGCATCGCAGCCGCCTCGGCCCGCGGCTGGCCCTGGCGGCCGGCGCGGTCGCGGTGGCGGCCCTGCTCGTCGCCGGCCTCGCGTGGCTGGTGGCGCCGGGTCTCGCCGCACCGCCGCCCCGCTCGCCCTTCGGCATCGGCTTCCGCGAGGCCGCCCCGGCCGCGACGGGCCTCGGCGGCTGGCTCCTCGCCGTGCAGGGGAATTTCTCCCGCAATCTCCAGGGGGCGGTCGGCGCCCTCCGGTCCGGCGGCGGCTGGGGGCCCCTGGCGCTCCTCGGCTTCGCCTACGGCGTCTTCCACGCGGCCGGGCCGGGCCACGGCAAGGCCGTGATCGCGGGCTACATCCTGGCGAGCGAGCGGGCGCTCCTCCGCGGCTTCGCCCTGAGCAGCGCCGCGGCCCTCCTCCAGGCCCTGGTGGCCATCGCGATCGTCGGCGTCGGCAGCCTCGTCCTCGGGGCGACGGCCGCCGGCATGAACCGGGCCGGGACCCTGATCGAGAGCGTCAGCTTCGCCCTCGTGGCGCTCGTCGGCCTCGGGGTGACATGGCGCAAGGCGGGCCGCCTCGCCAACCTCGGAGCGTCCGCCGCCTGCGGGCCCGATTGCGGCCACGCGCACCTCTCGGATGCCCGCACGATCGCGAGTCTCGACAGTTGGCGCTCCCGCGTGGGTGTCGTCCTGGCGGCCGGAACCCGGCCCTGCGCCGGAGCCGTCCTGATCCTCGTCTTCGCCCTGGCGCAGGGGCAGCTCCCCGCGGGCATCCTGGCCGTCCTGGCGATGGCCGCCGGCACGGCGCTGACCACCGGTGCGCTCGCGAGCCTCGCGGTCTTCGCTAAGGGGCTGGCGCTGCGGCTCGCGGGCGGGCGGGGCCGCGCGGGCGCCGTCGCGGTCGGCGGGCTCGAACTCCTGGCGGGCGCCTTCGTGCTGGTGCTCGGCCTCGCCCTGCTCGGCGGCCTGCTCTCCGGCGCGGGGGCCTGAGGGGGCCTCGCCAACCCACCCCCGCCATGGCACGCTGCCCGGCCAACGGAAGGTGGCCATGACGGGCTTCGAGCACATCCTGAACTGGCGGCTGCTCCCCGGCTCGCACGACTTCCCGGGCCCGGACGGCGGCACCTGCATCAACGAGGCGGCCGTGGTGGCGGCGGGCCTGCCCTACCGGGCGATCCGCGGCAGCGACGATTGCCCGCCCTGCTTCTCGCGGCCGCTCGCGGCCTACGCGCTCGGCCTCAACGATGCCATGCCGGATGCGGAGCGCCCGCGCCTGATGGCGTTCGTGCTGCGGCTCTCCGGCAGCGCGGATACCCCGGAGGTCGAGGCGGCCCGCACCGCCTTCCTGGCCCGCGAGAGCGTCCGCCGCATCCTGCCGCCCCTGCTCGACCGCGCGGGCCTCGCCGGGCACGCCGCCCGCTGCGAGGCCGCCGCCGACCTCGCGGATGCGGTCTCGGCCGCCGAGGCCGCCGCCTGGCGGGGCGGCGCCCAGGCCCAGGCGGCGGCCCTGCGCGGCGCCTGGTTCGCGGGGGCGCTCGCCGCCGCGGTGTCGCGCACGGCGACGGCGGCCGTGCGGGCGGCCACGGATGCCCGCTGCGCCGCCGAGATCGCGGAGGGCGCCGCCCCCTTCGCGCCGGGCACCTGGACACGCGCGGCCGGGCTGCTGGACGAGGCACTCGGCATCGGCCGTCAGGCCCGGGAGATCACGCCCGCGCGGGCGCGCGACCGGCTGGCGGCAGCCCGGGCCTGACGACGCGCGACCGTGGCGTGAACGGGTCGGCGCGATCCGTGTTGGTTCCTGGCACCACGCCGCGCGAGCAGGAAACCATGACGATCAGATGCGCCGCCCTCGCCCTCATGGCCGCTCTCGCGGCGTCGAGCGCGGTCGCGCAGGCCGAGGCGCCCCGCACGCCGCCGGGCGGCAACGAGGACGACTGGCGGCAGCGGTGCAGCGCCCGCGCCGATGAGACCGGCATGGCCGGCACCATGAAGGACACCTTCGTGGTGGAGTGCGTGGCCGGCGAGCGCGTCTCCGCGGCGGAGGCTGCCAAGGCCAAGGGCAAGGCCGATGGCAAGCCTGCCAACAAGCCGAAGTAGCCGGTTCAGGCCGTCGCCGGCTCGCCCGCGAGGTCGAGTTCGGTGCTCTCGCAGTTGTCGAGCCAGATCCCGGTGAGGTGGGCGAAGAAGGTCCCGTGGCCCACCACGGCGATGGTCCGCTCGGGACGCGCCCGCAGCCACTCCCGGAACCCCGCCACGCGGGCATCGAAGAGGTGGCGGGGCTCCACGTGGTAGCCGCCGGCCGTGGGCTGCCCCTCCGCGTGCCACCAGATCTCCGGCAGGTGCGCGATGTCGAGGTGGGGGAAGTCCGCCGCGATCTCCGACGCGGCGCGCCCGACGTCGCAGCTGCTCTCCTGACACTCCCGATGCAGGACCTCCACGAGCACCCGCGGCTGCGCCGGGTGCGTGCCGAACACCCGCATCGTGGTCTCGATGGCCCGCGTCAGCGGCGACGTGACCACGAGGTCGAAGGGGATGCCGGCAAGGCGCGCCCGCGCCGCGTCCGCCTGAGCCCGACCCCGCGGCGTCAGCCGGGCGTCGATGTGGCCGGGGTCGCGGCCGTCGAGGCGGTGCGCGGCGTTGAAGGTCGATTCGCCGTGGCGAAGGCAGACGATGCGGGTGGGCTGTCTCATCGGATCCTGATCGGGGGTGGAACCTGGCGTGGACGAACGCCCGCGGAGCGCGGGCGGGTCCTGCCCGGAGATCGGAGGCGGGCGGCGTGCACGCAAGGGATTTCAAGTCGCATGCGCATGCGAAACACGACCTGAGCGCGCGTCGAGCCGCTCCCCCTCCCTGGCGCGCGGCGGCGAACGGAGATATTTCGATAGGCGTCCTGAGTGGCCCGCAGCGCACCTGAGGGATCAGCGCGGTTCAGGTCGGTCGACGCGGGACGCGAGCGGGGGCGCGCGTGGCCGAAGTCATCTCCGAGGCGCAGATCGACAAGGCGGACCGGGCCGGCGACGGACCGCTGATCGTCGGGATCGGCGCCGCCGTCGAGGCGATCGGCGCGGCGCGGCAGTTCCTGGCCCATCTCGTCGACGGGGTGAACCTCGCCTTCATCCTGGTCATGCGTCACCGGGACGCCGTCCAGACGGACCTGCTGCTGTCCGACCTGCGCACGGGACCGGCCCTCCGGACGGCACCGATCGTCGACGGCGCCCTCGTGGAACCGGGCCGCATCTACCTCGCCGATTCGGGCAACCTGCTCGGCCTCGATGGGGGCCGCTTCCGGGTGAGCCCCGCGGCTCCGGACGGCGCGGGCGAGCGCGGCGTCGTCGACAGCTTCCTGGTCTCCCTGGCGCAGGATCGCGGGGCCGACGCCGTCGCGGTCATCCTCGACGGCACGGGCAGCGACGGCACCCTCGGGGTGACCGCCGTGAAGGAGCGCGGCGGCCTGACCCTGGCCCAGGCACGGCCGGACGGAACCGTGGCGGGGGCCGCCGCGGCGATCGTCGATTTCGTCATGGCCCCCGAGACGATGCCGGGCCACATCGCGACGTACGCGCGCCACCTCGCCAGTCTGCGGCCGACCGGCGGGGACGAGACCGCGATCGCCCAGCATCTCAAGCAGATCGCGGCCGTGCTGCGCGGCAAGACCGGGCACGATTTCCACGGCTACAAGCGCAACACCTTCCTGCGCCGGGTCCAGCGGCGGATGCAGGTCGTGCGCACGGCGACCATCGAGGGCTACCTCGAGCACCTGCGCGGCAGCGCCGACGAGGTGCAGGCGCTCTTCAACGACCTGCTGATCGGGGTGACACAGTTCTTCCGCGACGGCGCGGAGTTCGAGTTCCTCGCCCGCACCGTCGTGCCCGACCTGTTCGCCGGCAAGGGCGCGGGCGACCAGGTGCGCATCTGGGTCCTCGGCTGCGCCACCGGCGAGGAGGCCTACTCGATCGCGATCCTGCTGCGCGAGCACATGGCGACCCTCGACGCCGTGCCGAAGGTGCAGATCTTCGCCACCGACATCGACGGCCGCGCGCTCGCCGCCGCACGGGTCGGGCGCTACGCGGACAGCATCGCCGAGCACGTCAGCCCGGAGCGCCTGACGCGCTGGTTCGTGCGCGAGGGGAAGACCTATCGGGTCATCAAGGACCTGCGGGAGATGTGCATCTTCACGCAGCACAGCGTGATCCGCGACGCGCCCTTCTCGCGCCTCGACCTCGTCTCCTGCCGCAACCTGCTGATCTACCTGAACAACGAGCTGCAGAACAGGGTTGTCCCCCTGTTCCACTTCGCCCTGCGGCCGAGCGGGTACCTGTTCCTCGGCAATTCCGAGAACGTGACGCGCCACATCAAGATGTTCGAGCCGGCCGACCGCCGCTTCCGGATCTTCCAGCGGATCGGCGGCTCCGCGCGGGCCCTGCCGGGCTTTCCCCTCACGGCGGTCGGCGAACTCGGCGAGGCGACCGGCGCACCCCGGCCCCGCCGCGGTGCCGGCCGCCTCAGCCGGGAGGCCGAGCGGGTCGCCGAGCGCCACCTTCCGGCCTACCTCGTCATCGACGCGGCCTACGAGGTCCTCCACTTCGCCGGGCGCACGGGCCAGTACCTCGCGCCCTCGCCCGGCGCGGCCACCCTGAACCTGCTCAGCCTCGTCCACCGCGACCTGCGCCTCGACCTCCGGGCCGCCCTGCACCAGGCCGAGGCCGAGGGCCGGGCCGTGAAGACGGACCGCATCGTGATGGAGGCCGACGAGCGCCGGCGCCAGGTGATCCTGCTGGTCGAGCCGGTGCGGGACGAGGAGGGCCCGCAGACGTTCCTAGTCCTGTTCCAGGAGGTCGAGGGCGCCGACGACGCGGCGTCCGCCACCGCGTCCGCCTCGGGAGCGCGGGACCTCGCGCGGGACGAGCACGTCCAGAGCGTCGAGACCGAGCTGCGCCTGACCCGCGAGCGCCTTCAGGCGACCATCGAGGAGCTGGAGAGCACGAACGAGGAGCTGAAATCCTCGAACGAGGAATACCAGTCCGTCAACGAGGAGCTGCAGCTCGCCAACGAGGAGCTGGAGACCTCCAAGGAGGAGCTGCAATCGACCAACGAGGAGCTGCAGACCGTCAACAGCGAGCTCGCGTTCCGCGTGGGCGACCTCGACCGGGCGAACAGCGACCTCAAGAACCTCCTCGAGAGCACGCAGATCGCGACGATCTTCCTCGATCGGGAGATGCGGGTGATGAACTTCACGCCCGCCGTCGTGGAGATCTTCCACCTGATCGAGGGCGATCTCGGCCGGCCGCTCACCCACATCGCGCCGCGCGTGGCCTATCCGGACCTGCAGGCCGACATCCGCCGGGTGCTGCGCACCCTCGCGACGGTGGACCGGGAGGTCGAGGACCCGCGCACGCAGAGCCGATACCTCGCCCGGGTGCTGCCCTACCGCAACGTCGACAACGTCATCGCGGGCGTGGTGCTCACGTTCCTCGACATCAGCGCGACGACGCGGGCCGAGCAGGCGCTGCGGGACGCGCAGGAGCGCTTCCGCCACATGGAGCGGATGGTCCCGGCCTTCCTGTTCACCCTGCAACCGGACCTCAGCTGCGACTACGTCAACGCGCGCTTCTGCGAGTACACGGGCATGGCGGCGGGGCAGGCGCTGGGCCGGGGCTGGCTCGCGAGCCTGCATCCGGAGGAACGCGAGGCCTTCTGGCAGGCCTGGGAGAAGGCCCGCGAGACCGGCGAGCCCTTCCTGCGGGAGGGGCGCATCCGCGACGCCGCGGGGGCGTATCGCTGGTTCACCACCCGGGCGGAGGCGATGCGGGACGCGGACGGCCGCGTCCTGCGCTGGTTCGGCTCCGGCACCGACACCGACCAGCGCCGGCGGGCCGAGGACCGCCAGCGCCTGCTCCTCGCCGAGTTGCGGCACCGGGTGAAGAACATCCTGGCGGTGGTGCGGTCGGTGGCCGGGCGGACGGCCCAGAACACCGGGGAGCTCGCCGACTTCCTCGCCCATTTCGACGGGCGACTCGGGGCGCTCGCCCGGACCCAGAACATCCTGACGCGGACGGCCGACACCGGCATCGACCTCGCCGAGCTGATCGGCGACGAGGTGGTGAGCCACACCGGGCACGACAGCGGGCAGGTCCGGCTCTCGGGCCCGCGGATCCGCCTGCGCGCCCGCGCGGCCGAGACCCTGGGCCTCGCGCTGCACGAGCTGGCCACGAACGCGGTGAAGTACGGCGCGCTGGCGACCGGCGAGGGCCGCATCGCGATCAGCTGGCGGATCAGCCGCCGGCGCCTGCGCCTCGAATGGGTCGAGAGCGGCGTGCGCATCATCGATACGAGCCCCTCGCGGCACGGCTTCGGCCGCGAGCTGATCGAGCAGGGCCTTGCCTACGAACTCGGCGCGCAGGCGAGCCTGGCTTTCCGGCCGGGCGGCGTGCGCTGCCTGATCGAGATTCCGCCGCGGGCCGGGCGGCCCATGGAGCAGACCTTCGTCATCGAGGGTGCAGCCGCGGACGAGGGAGCCGATGCTTGAGGGAGCCCGCTTCGACGGCCGCCGCATCCTGATCGTGGAGGATCAGTACCTCCTCGCCGGCGACATCGCCCGCGCGCTCCGGCAAGCCGGCGCGCAGGTGGCCGGTCCGGCGCCGGACCTGATCCGCGGCCTCGCCCTCACCCGGGCCGAGCCGATCGACGCGGCCGTGCTCGACATCAACCTCGACGGCGAAGACGTCTATCCCCTCGCCGAGGAGCTCGTGCAGTCGGGGGTGCCGATCGTCTTCGCGACGGGCGTCGACGGCGCGATCCTGCCGGGCGCCTTCCGCGACACCGCGCGTCTCGACAAGCCGATCCGGATCCCGGATCTGATCCGCATCCTCGCACGGCTCCTCGAAGGCGGGAGGTCCTCGACACCATGAATGCGGCGCCCGACCCGTCCGGGTCCCTCGCCGAACCGCTCTTCCGGCGGCTCGCGGCACTGGCCGGCCTCTCGCGGAAGGACATGCCCGACCTGCGGCGCGCCGGCACGCGGACGCTCGCGCTGCCGGCCCGGGTCGAGATCGCCGAGGTCGCGGGGCGGGTCCAGCCGCGCCTCCTCGTCTCGGGATGGGCCGCCCGCCAGCGCGTGCTCGCGGACGGCCGCCGGCAGATCGTCGGCTTCGTGCTGCCGGGCGACCTCGTCGGGTTCGAGCTTCATCGGATCCACCTGCCCTACGCCGCCACGCAGGCCCTGACGCCGGCGACCCTGGCGGACGCGAGCGCCCTGCTCGATCTCTGCCGGGCACAGGATCATCGCGCGCCCCTCGCCCGGGCGATGCGCGTGCTGGCGGCGGGCGAGGAACTTTTCCTCGCCCATCACGTGACGCGCCTCGGCCGCCAGACCGCCTACGAGCGCACGAGCCACCTGCTCCTCGAGCTGCACGAGCGGCTGGTGCTCGCCGGCATCGAGACGGGGGACGGCTTCACCCTGCCGGTGACCCAGGAGGTGCTTGCCGACGCCCTCGGCATCAGCGTCGTCCACACCAACCGCACCCTGCAGCAGTTGCGGCGGGACGGGCTGATCCGGCTCGCCGGCACCACCCTGACTCTCGTCGAGCGGGCCGAGCTCGTCGCCATCGCGGACTACGTGTCCCTGCGGAGCCTGATCGACGGCGCCTGACGCCGCGCGCGACGCGGAGGAGCGAGGCTCAGCCGAAGCGGCCGCCGCGCTGGATCACTTCGATCTTGTAGCCGTCCGGGTCGGTGGCGAAGAAGAAGCGCGCGAGCGCCACGCCCTCGTGCGTGAGCGTCTTGACGTCCGTGGCGGGGAGCCCTTCGCGGCCGAAGCGGGCCTGCTCGGCCTCCACGTCGTCGACGACCACGGCGATGTGCCCGTACCCGTCGCCGAGCTGGTATGGCTCCGTCCGCTCCTTGTTGACGGTCAGCTCCAGCTCGAAGGGCGAGGCCGGATCGCGCAGGTAGATCAGCGTGAAGTCCGGAAAGTCGAAGCGGTCGGCGACCTCGAGCCCGAAGGCGCGGGCGTAGTACTGGCGCGAGCGCTGCTCATCGAGGACGCGGATCATCGCGTGGACGGGCTTGGACATGGGCTGGCGGACCTCCTCCGGTGGCCCCCGCTATCTGGGCGCGGCCCCGGCATTTGCCAGGCGCGCGGAAACGTCCCGTCAACCCGGCCGGGCTCTGATGGCGATCCCGACACCTTCGAGCGCTCCGATGCCAGCCCTCACAGAGATCCTGCCCCCCGGCGACGCGGACCTGCGCGCGGCGGTGGCGGCGTGGCAGGACGCGCTCCTGCGCGAGCGGCGCATGGCGACCAACACCGCCGAGGCCTACGACCGGGACCTGCGCCAGTTCCTCGTCCATCTCGAACGCCGGCAGGGGCCCGCCGGCATCGCGCGGGTCGTTGCCCTGAAGCCCAGGGACGTGCGCGCCTTCATGGCGGCGCGCAGGGCCGAGGGCGTCGGCGGCCGCTCGCTGATGCGGGGCCTCGCGGGCCTGCGCTCCTTCGCGCGCTACCTGGAACGGGAGGGGCACGGCACCGTCGCGGCCCTCGGGGCGATCCGGTCGCCGAAGGTCGAGCGCCGCCTGCCGCGCCCCCTGCCGGTGATCGCCGCCCGCGCGCTGACGAGCCCGGAGTTCCGCGCCGGCGAGGCGCGGGAACCCTGGATCCTCGCCCGCGACGCGGCCGTCCTCGCGCTCCTCTACGGCGCGGGCCTTCGCATCTCGGAGGCGCTCTCGCTGGCACGTCGGGACGCGCCCGTGCCGGGCATCGACGCCGTGACCGTGCTGGGCAAGGGCGGCAAGCAGCGGATGGTGCCCGTCCTGCCCGTGGTGGCCGAGAGCATCGCGGCGTATCTCGCGGCCTGCCCCCACGACCTGGCCGCGGAGGGCCCCCTCTTCGTCGGCGCCAAGGGCGGGCCGCTCTCGCCGCGCGTGATCCAGTACGCCGTGGCGGCGGCCCGCGGCGCGCTCGGGCTCGACGGGGGCGCGACCCCCCACGCCCTGCGCCACTCCTTCGCGACGCACCTCCTCGCCCGACAGGGCGAGCTGCGGGCGATCCAGGAACTGCTCGGCCATGCCTCGCTCTCCACCACGCAGCTCTACACCAAGGTCGACGCGGCGCGGCTGATGAGCGCGTTCGAGGCCGCCCATCCCCGTGCGGGCCGGAGCCGCCCGGACGACCTGTCCGCCCGCGGGGCAGATCGTTGACGGCAAGACAACTAGAAGGCGAATAAGTCAATAATGATCAAGTTAATGCATCGCTCACATCTGGTAGTTTAATCTCCTCTGACATTGCACTGATCGGTTGGATTTTGAATGCCGGAGCACAGCGTTACTCTCCGCCCGGCGGCACCGCAGACTGGCAGTGTGCTGATTGCCGACCAAGATGAGGACCGGCGCGTGGCCCTCGCTGGGGTCGTCCGCCGCTTCGATGCGCAGGCGACCATCATCGAGACCGCGTCCGGCCAGGACCTCGTCGAGGCGATCCTGTCGCGGCCCGTCTCGCTCGCGCTGGTCGGCCTGCAGCTCGAAGGCTTCAGCGGACCCGAGGCCATCGCCATCGCCCGCAAGCGCGGCGCGGCCCCGGCCTGCCTCGTGCTCGTCGCCGCCCGCGTGATCCCGCAATGGCAGGAGCTGGCGCAGAGCCTCGGCGCCTACGAGGTGCTCAAGACGCCCCTCGACCCGGAGCATATCGGCAACCTGCTCGTCGCCAACGCACGCCGGATCAAGCCGACCCGGGTCCTGCTCGCCTCCTCCTCGGAGGCCGGCCGGGGCATGGTGGCGCGGGTCCTGACGCGGAGCGGCTTCAACCTGACCGTCGAGGAGACCGACAGCGGCCGCCACGCCCTCAAGGTCCTGAAGGCCGGCGCCCACGAACTCGCCTTCCTGGACTCGAACCTCGCGGGCCTCGACGGGCTTGAACTCGCCTGCCAGCTCCAGCCCCTGAAGCTGCCGACCTCCCTCACCCTGATGACCGCGGGCGACCCGGAGCCGATCGCCCAGGCGGGGCGCTACTTCGGCGTGGACTTCGTGCTGCGGATGCCCTTCTACGCCCGGGACATCGACCTCGCGCTGCACCACGCGCTCGGCCTGCGCCGGCCCTATCTCCTCAACGCCGTCACGGCGCCCCCCGCACCGACCGCGCTCCTGCGCATCGCCGACTTCGCCCCGAACCGGCGCTCCGCCTGACGGGGTGCGCCCGCGCGTGCCGGGCACTAGGCTGACGGTGCCCGCACGGTTCGGGCCCGGGAGTGCCTGAACATGCGCGAAGCGACGGGTGAGGTCGCGGTCGTCACCGGGGGCGGGCGGGGCATCGGCCGCGCCGTCTCGCTGCTGGCGGCGCGCCGCGGCTACCGGGTCTGCCTCAGCTACGTCTCCGACCGGGCCGCCGCCGAGGAGGTCGTCGCCGCGATCGCGTCCGCGGGCGGCAGGGCGGCGGCGGTCCGCTGCGACGTGGCGGCCGAGGCCGACGTCGTCGCCCTGTTCGGGGAGGCCGACCGCCTCGGGCCGGTGACCGCCCTCGTCAACAACGCGGGCGTGGTCGACGTGGCGGCCCGGGTCGACGCGATGGATGCGGCGCGCCTCCAGCGCATGATGGCGACGAACGTCGTCGGCAGCTTCCTGTGCGCCCGCGAGGCGGTGCGGCGCATGTCGACCCGGCACGGCGGCCGGGGCGGCGCGATCGTCAACCTGTCCTCGATCGCGGCACGGCTCGGGAGCGCCGGACAGTACGTGGACTACGCGGCCTCGAAGGGTGCCATCGACGCCTTCACCCGCGGCCTCGCCCGGGAGGTCGCCGAGGAGGGCATCCGCGTCAACGCGGTCGCGCCGGGCCTCATCGACACCGAGATCCACGCGAGCGGCGGCCAGCCCGGCCGGGCCTGGCACCTCGCGCCGGGCGTGCCCATGCGGCGCCCCGGCACCGCCGAGGAGATCGCCGCCCCGATCGTCTGGCTGCTCTCCGCCGAGGCGGCCTACACGACCGGAGCGATCCTCGAGGTCGGCGGCGGCCGATGAGGGCCGAGCGCCCTCAGATGTGGATCGCGCGCTTGCCCACCGCGAGGGCCGCTTCCTTGACGGCCTCGGTGAGCGTCGGATGCGCGTGGCAGGTGCGGGCGATGTCCTCGGCGCTCGCGCCGAACTCCATGGCCACCGCTACCTCCGCGATGAGGTTGCCCGCGTCCGCGCCGACGATGTGGACGCCGAGCACCCGGTCGCTGCCCGCGTCCGCCAGCACCTTCACGAAGCCCTCGGTGGTGCCGTTGGCCTTGGCGCGGCCGTTGGCCGTGAAGGGGAACTTGCCGGCGTTGTAGGCAATGCCCTCCTTCTTCAATTCCTCCTCGGTCCGCCCCACCGAGGCCACCTCCGGGAAGGTGTAGACGACGTTCGGGATCACCCCGTAATTCACGTGGCCCGACTGGCCCGCGAGGATCTCGGCGACCGCGACGCCCTCGTCCTCCGCCTTGTGGGCGAGCATGGGCCCCGCGATCACGTCGCCGATGGCGTAGATGCCGGTGACGTTGGTGGCATAGTGGCTGTCCGTCTGGATGCGGCCCTTATTGTCGAGGCCGACGCCCACCGTCTCGAGCCCGAGGCCCTCGGTGTAGGGCACGCGCCCGACGGCCACGAGGACCACGTCGGCCTGCAGCGTCTCCGCCGTGCCGCCCTCGGCGGGCTCCACCGTGACGGTGGCGCCGCCCTTCTTGCCCACCTCGACGCCGGTGACCTTGGAGGAGAGCTTTAAGGCGATGCCCTGCTTGGACAGGATCCGCTGGAACTGCTTGCCGACCTCCCCGTCCATGCCCGGCAGGACGCGGTCGAGGAACTCGACCACCGTCACCTCGGCGCCGAGGCGCCGCCAGACGGAGCCGAGCTCCAGCCCGATCACGCCCGCCCCGATCACCAGGAGCCGCTTCGGCACCCGGTCGAGTTCGAGGGCGCCGGTGGAGGAGACCACCACCCGCTCGTCGATCGTGATGCCGGGCAGCCGGGTGACGTCCGAGCCGGTGGCGATGACGATGTTGCGCGTCTCCAGCATCTGGTTGCCGCCGTCCTCGGCGACCACCTCGACCCGGCCGGCCCCCGCGATGCGGCCCGTGCCCCGGAAGGTGTCGACCTTGTTCTTCTTGAGCAGGAACTCGACGCCCTTGGTGTTGCCGGCGACGCCCTCGTCCTTGAAGCCCATCATCTTCTTGAGGTCGAGCTTCGGCGTGCCGACCTCGATGCCGAGCTCGGCGAAGTGGTGGTTCGCCGCCTCGAAGGCCTCGGAGGCGTGGAGCAGCGCCTTGGAGGGGATGCAGCCGACGTTGAGGCAGGTGCCGCCGTGGGTCGCCCGCTTCTCCACCACCGCCGTCTTCAGGCCGAGCTGTGCCGCCCGGATGGCGCAGACGTAGCCCCCGGGGCCGGTGCCAATGACGACGAGATCGTAGGACATGCTGATTCCGATGCGCGGGCGAGGCGCGGACGCGGGTCCGCTCTCAGGAAGATGGGCACGCGGAAGCCGCCGGACCTCGCAGGGGCCGGCGCATCCGCCATGCCGGGCTTACAGGTCCAGCACGAGCCGCGCCGGGTCCTCCAGGGCCTCCTTGACCCGGACGAGGAAGGTCACGGCCTCCTTCCCGTCGACGATCCGGTGATCGTAGGAGAGCGCGAGGTACATCATCGGGCGCGCCTCGATCTTGCCGGCGCGGACCACCGGGCGCTCCTCGATGCGGTGCATGCCGAGGATGCCGGATTGCGGCGCGTTGAGGATCGGGGTCGACATCAGCGAGCCGTAGATGCCGCCGTTGGTGATCGTGAAGGTGCCGCCCTGCATCTCGTCGATGGAGAGCTTGCCGTCGCGGGCCTTCTTGCCGAAGCCGGCGATCTTCTTCTCGATGCCGGCGATCGAGAGGTCGTCGGCGTCGCGCACCACGGGGACCACGAGGCCCTTGTCGGTGCCGACCGCGATACCGATGTGGTAGTAGTTCTTGTAGACGAGATCCTGCCCGTCGATCTCGGCGTTGACCGCCGGCACGTCCTTGAGCGCCCCGATCACCGCCTTGGTGAAGAAGCCCATGAAGCCGAGCTTCGTGCCGTGCTTCTTCTCGAAGATGTCCTTGTACTGGGCGCGCATCGCCATCACGGCGGACATGTCGACGTCGTTGAACGTCGTCAGCATCGCGGCCGTGTCCTGCGCGTCCTTGAGGCGGCGCGCGATGGTCTGGCGCAGCTTCGTCATGCGCACGCGCTCCTCGCGCGCGGCATCGTCCGGCGCGGAGGGCGCGCGGGGCAGGCTCGGGCGGGCCTCGCGGGCCGGCGCCTTCTCGGGAGCCTTGCCGTCCGGCCCCTTGGCGATCGCCGCCAGCATGTCTCCCTTCGTGACGCGGCCGTCCTTGCCGCTGCCGTTCACGCCGGCCGGATCGACGCCGGATTCGCGGGCGAGCTTGCCGACCGCCGGCCCGTGATCGCCGGCCTCGCGGGCGTCCGCCTCAGCCGCCGGCGGGGCCGCGTCGCCGTGGTTGCCGTAGGCCGCCGCCGAGTCCTTCGGGGGCGCCGCCTCGGCCTTGGCGGCCGACCCGCTGCGGCTCTCGGGCTTCTGGGCCTGCTTCGGCGCCGCCTTCGCGCCCCCGCCCGCGCCCGCCTCGACGATCGAGCCGAGCAGCGCGCCGGGCTCCACCGTCTCGCCGTCCTTGACCAGGATCTCGCCGAGCTCACCGGCGGCCGGGGCATTCACCTCCAGCGTGACCTTGTCGGTCTCGAGCTCCACCAGGGGCTCGTCGGCCTGCACCGCGTCGCCCGGCTTCTTGAACCAGCGGCCGATGGTGGCCTCGCTCACGGATTCGCCGAGCGTCGGGACGAGGATGTCGGTTGCCATGGGTCTTCATGCCGGTTCTGTTGGGGCCGTTGGCGGCCCGGGATCGGGGGCGGCGCGCCGGGGCGCCGCGCTGGCGTCGCCGGGGTCCCTCAGACCGCCAGCGCCTCGTTGAGGAAGGCCTGGAGCTGGGCCTGGTGCTTCGACATCTGGCCGACCGCCGTGGAGGCGGAGGCCGGACGGCCGACGTAGCGCACGCGCTTCACCGCGGCGCCGGCCTGGCCGAGGACCCATTCGAGGTAGGGCTCCACGAAGGCCCAGGAGCCCATGTTCTTGGGCTCTTCCTGGCACCAGACCACCTCCGCGTTGCGGAAGCGGCTCATCTCGGTGGCGAGCGCCTTCAGGGGGAACGGGTAGAGCTGCTCGACGCGCATCAGGTAGACGTCGTTGACGCCGCGCTTCTCGCGCTCCTCGTAGAGGTCGTAGTAGACCTTGCCGGAGCACAGCACGACGCGGCGGACCTTGTCGTCCTTGACGAGCTTGATGCCGTCATCCTCGTGCTCCGCGTCGTCCCACAGGATGCGGTGGAAGGTCGAGCCCTCGGCCAGCGACTCCAGCGTCGAGACCGCCCGCTTGTGGCGCAGCAGCGACTTCGGCGTCATCAGGATCAGGGGCTTGCGGAAGTCGCGGTTGAGCTGCCGGCGCAGGATGTGGAAGTAGTTCGCCGGCGTCGAGCAGTTCGCGACCTGCATGTTGTCCTCGGCGCACATCTGGAGATAGCGCTCCAGGCGAGCGGAGGAGTGCTCGGGGCCCTGACCCTCGTAGCCGTGGGGCAGCAGCATCACGAGGCCGGACATGCGCAGCCACTTGCGCTCGCCCGACGAGATGAACTGGTCGACCACCACCTGCGCGCCGTTGGCGAAGTCGCCGAACTGCGCCTCCCAGAGCACCAGGGCGTTCGGCTCGGCCAGCGAGTAGCCGTACTCGAAGCCGAGCACCGCCTCCTCCGACAGCATCGAGTTGATGACCTCGAGGGGCGCCTGCCCCTCGCGCACGGCGTTGAGCGGCGTGAAGCGCTGCTCGTTCTCCTGGTCGATCACCACGGCGTGGCGCTGCGAGAAGGTGCCGCGCTCGACGTCCTGGCCCGAGAGCCGGACGCGGTGCCCGTCGAGCATCAGCGAGCCGAAGGCCAGGGCCTCGGCGGTCGCCCAGTCGATGCCGATGCCGGTCTCCACCGCCTTGGCGCGGTTGTCGAGGAAGCGCTGGATCGTGCGGTGCAGGTGGAAGCCGGGGGGCGCCTGGGTGATCTTCTGGCCGATCTCCCGCAGCGTCGCGGCCGGCACGCCGGTCTGGCCGCGGCGGGGATCGTCCACGTCCTCGCGCACCGCCTTGAAGCCGGACCAGCGGCCGTCGAGCCAGTCCGCCTTGTTCGCCTTGTAGTTGCCGGCGACGTCCAGCTCGCTGTCCAGCACCGCCCGGAACTCGGCCTTGCGGGCGTCCAGCGCCTCCTGGGTGACGGCGCCCGCCTCGACGAGCTTGCGTCCGTAGTTCTCCAGCACGGTCGGGTGCTTGCGGATGCGCTGGTACATCTTCGGCTGGGTGAAGGCCGGCTCGTCGCCCTCGTTGTGGCCGAAGCGGCGGTAGCAGAGCATGTCGACCACCACCGGCTTGCCGAACTTCTGCCGGTACTCGGTGGCGACCTTGGCCGCGAAGGTGACGGCCTCGGGGTCGTCGCCGTTGCAGTGGAAGATCGGCGCCTCGACCATCTTCGCCACGTCCGACGGGTAGGGCGAGGAGCGGGAGAAGCGCGGGTCGGTCGTGAAGCCGATCTGGTTGTTGATGATGAAGTGGATCGAGCCGCCGGTGCGGTGGCCCTTCAGGCCTGACAGGCCGAAGCACTCCGCCACCACGCCCTGGCCCGCGAAGGCGGCGTCGCCGTGGATGAGCAGCGGCAGCACGCGCTTGCGCTCGACGTTCGGGTGCGCCTTCTGGTCCTGCTTCGCGCGCACCTTCCCGAGCACCACGGGATCGACGATCTCCAGGTGCGAGGGGTTGGCGGTCAGCGAGAGGTGGACGTTGTTGCCGTCGAAGTTGCGGTCGGAGGAAGCGCCGAGATGGTACTTCACGTCGCCCGAGCCCTCGACCTCGGCCGGCGAGGACGAGCCGCCCTTGAACTCGTTGAACACGGCCCGGAAGGGCTTGGCCATCACGTTGGTGAGCACGTTCAGCCGGCCGCGATGGGCCATGCCGAGCACGATCTCCTCGACGCCGAGGGCGCCGCCGCGCTTGATGATCTGCTCCAGCGCCGGGACCATCGACTCCGAGCCGTCGAGGCCGAAGCGCTTGGTGCCCGTGTACTTGAGGTCGAGGAACTTCTCGAAACCCTCCGCCTCGATGAGCTTGTTGAGGATCGCCCGGCGGCCCTCGGGGGTGAAGGAGATCTCCTTGTCCTTGCCCTCGATGCGCTCCTGGATCCACGCCTTCTCGGCGGGGTCGGAGATGTGCATGAACTCGACGCCGAGGGTCTGGCAGTAGGTCCGCTCCAGGATCTTCACGATCTCCCGGATGGTCGAGAACTCGAGGCCGAGCACGTTGTCGAGGAAGATCGGGCGGTCCCAGTCGCTCTCCTGGAAGCCGTAATGCTGCGGGTGCAGTTCCTCGTGGTCGCCGCGGGGCGCGAGGCCGAGGGGATCGAGCTTGGCGTGGAGGTGGCCGCGCATGCGGTAGGCGCGGATCAGCATGATCGCGCGGACCGAGTCCTTGGTGGCCTGCTCCACCGAGACGCCGGTGGCGGCGACGACGGCGGCGCCGTTGGCGGCCTTGTCCGTGCCGGCCTCCTTGGCGCGGATCTTGTCGCCGACCGCCTTCTCGAGGGCGCCCCAGTTGCCGTCGAGGGCGGAGACGATCTCGCCGTTGAGCGGCACCGGCCAGTTCGGCTTCTCCCAGGAGGCGCCGGCGGCGTTCTGCGCGACGACCTGGCTGTCCTCGCCGAGCGCCCGGAAGAAGGTCTGCCACTCGGGGTCGACCGAGGACGGATCCCGGGCGAAGGCCGCCTGGAGTTCCTCGATGTAGGCGGCGTTGCCGCCGTAGAGGAACGAGGTTTCGAGGAGCGCTTCGTTCACGTCCTGGCGTGCCATCGTCCGGTCATCCCACTCCTGGCGGCGAGGTCCCGGATCGCGCGTGCGCCCGCCCCGCCGGATTGCCCGCGCGCCCGGCGCGGGCCCCTCTGAAGGCGCCGGCCGACCGGCGCCGCGTCGTGTCATATGGGCCGGCGGCGCCTGCGACGGGCGCAGGTCAGCCGCGCGGCCTCGGTCGGCTCAGCCCTTGAGGACCTCGATGAGGGTCGATCCGAGGCGGGCGGGGGATGGGGAGACGCGGATGCCCGCCGCCTCCATCGCCGCGATCTTGTCCTCCGCCCCGCCCTTGCCGCCCGAGATGATCGCCCCCGCGTGACCCATCCGGCGACCCGGAGGCGCCGTGCGGCCCGCGATGAAGCCCACCATCGGCTTCCGGCGACCCCGCTTCGCCTCGTCCGCCAGGAATTGCGCAGCCTGCTCCTCCGCCGAGCCCCCGATCTCGCCGATCATCACGATCGCGTCCGTCTCCGGATCGCCCAGAAACAGCTCCAGCACGTCGATGAACTCCGTGCCCTTCACGGGGTCGCCCCCAATCCCCACCGCCGTCGTCTGGCCGAGGC